>CAMXLV010000001.1 GCA_947244675.1 uncultured Clostridium sp.
CAGCATTTGTATAAGCATATAACACCTTTTCCTTTGTGTCTGGATCTATTGCAAACAACCCAATTTCTCTAAAATAAAATGGTCTTTTAGCATCTGTATTCTTAAAATAAAATGATAAACGTATTTGCTTATCATTTATAATATTTGAACTAAGAATATTACATTCTATCTCTTTAGTAGTTAACTCGGTTTTATCGACAGCATTACCTATCAGTTCTCCACTTCCGAACTTCTACATTAATAAATTTTATTGTTTTTCCTTGAAGTGTTTTCGCTGACAATAAAGATCCTTTTGTTGTTACTATCATTTTTTCAAAGCTCATATTTTTCCTCCTTTTTAAATTTTTATGTAATCATCAATATTTATTTTTATTGCTACATAATTACTAGCATTCAATTGAATTTTTTCTTCTATATCTGCAATTCCTGATGATATTTTTAAATTATCATGTTGCTGTGTTATTATTGCTGCTATATTCAATTTCATATTTGTAACAAGATCATAATTCAATTTCATATTTGCTGGTATTTCAAGTGCTAATTCCTTTTTTAATGTTTCCATTGCTTCAGAATAATTCAATGTAGTTTCTATATTTATTAAATAATTTGATTCATCTATTTTTAAAGTATAAGCATCTTTTCCAATAACTGCATCTAACAAATTTACTAACCACTTTTTTGTATATGGTACTCTGTTATTTATTTTTAGAAGTATATTAGTCCTTCTTGCTTCAACTGTTGATGCTATGTCTGTAATTTCATATATTTTTTCATATCTAGTTAGTCCATAAGAATTAGCTGTTTTTACTATTACTTCTGTTAACATACTAGCAATTAAATTATTCATATATTCTAGTTCTTTATCTTCAGTAGCAAATATTTCTTTAAATTCTCTAACATCTTTTAAAAATGGTGGCATATATTCATTTAATTTCATCCTATAACCACCTCTTTTAAAATAGGAATTTCAAATTCTTTAAGGCTTATGTTCTCTGTGCCTCCGTTTAATGTAACATTAGAAACATCTAGCACACCTTCAATATTTAAAATTAATGCTTCAATTCTTGCTTTTCTAACAATTAGTGAATTAGAATCTTCCCATTCCTTTCTTAATTCTAGTAAATAACTATTTACTTCTTTTGCTATATTTTCTTTTAAATCTTCTATTGTTATTTCTCCATTAGTCGTTATTTGAGCATTTATTGCAATTTCTTTTTCATCTACTGTAACTACTGTTACTTTATGACCTATTGGTGCTAATCCTAATCCTTCTTCAGAAAGGTCTGGACATATTTCTGTTTGTACATTATTTACTAATAAATCAGATGCTTTGTTAAATTCACTATTTAATATTGTAAGTTTTACTGTTCCTGGTCCGATTCCAAATTGGTGTAACTTTAACAGCTCCTACTCCATTAATTTCTTTAGTTTTGTTTTTATAATCAATTACATTTCCAGCAAATGCTTTTTCTGTTGTTTGTTCAAGTAGTCTTGCTCTTAATGTTTCATCATCTTCTTCATCTTCTCCTGGAATTAATAATTCAGTTATTTCTGCTTTTGCTAAGTTCTGTATATAATTTATTGGTATTAAGTTTCCTGTTACTCCATTTCCAATAATACCTGCTGTTTCACATTCTACTTTATATATTCCTAATGATATCTTTTCTGTTGCCTTAAATATTAAATCATTAATGCTAAATCTCTCCCCAATTGGTATATCCATTAAGTTATTTTCTTCATCATAAAATGTTGCTTCTTTTATTGCAAATGTTGCTTCTCTTCTTTCAACACCCGATTGATTTGCTAGTCTGTCTAAATATTCATTTGGTGCAGTATCCAAAAATACTAAGTCAATATTATTCTTTAATGTAATATACATTTGTGCCAGTTCAGCAGCACACGGAGCTATTGCATCATAAATAATAGAACCTTCTCGCTTATCTACCTTACTTGACACGTTGTCTAGCATTCTTTGTAATATAGTATCATAATTAAAATATTCATCTAAGTTTTCAATTTCCATCTTAAATACTCACCACCTTTTCAATTTCAATATTTCCAACAGTTGTAATTACTTTAAATGTAACTATTACTTTATTTTTATTTACTTCAAATTTAAAATCACTTACTTGAACTACTCTTGAATCTTGGATCAGTGCCTCGTTTATTACCCTCTCTAATTCTGGAATAACATATGTTATACTTTCCCCAATTAAATGTTCTATTTCTATTCCATAATTCCAACTGTATATAAGGTGATTAAAACGTTCTGTATTTAAAATGCAATATATTGTTTGTTTCATTGCCTCAATACCATCACAATAATTTGATATAATATTTTTTTCTACATCTAAATAATAAGTTCTACTAGTTTGTTCTGTAGCTGTTTCTAAATTAGTTAACAATATATTATCAGTATTAGGTGTCATTTTTTTACCACCTTTCTTTTAAAATTTATCTAGTACAATATAGTTATTTGCTCCTTGCTGTTGTAGTAATATCACATTATCATTTGTTTTTAGTCCATTGTGTATAGTTATTGTTTTTCTACCACTTACTGTATGATTATGTGATAATCCAATATTTTCATTTTGTACTTCTACTGATGCATCTCCTGTTACTATATGAGAATGGTTTGCATTTAAACTTTTTGTTTCTGTTGACCAATTCACAGTAACATCTACTGTATAGTCCTTAACATTTTTGGTAAGAACTAAAAATTCTTTTGTTAATTTCATTTTTTGTTCTACTGCAATTTCAAGTGGATTAACACTTGTTACAGTTCCGAACAAAACAGAAGTAGGAGCATTTGCATCATTTGCCCCTACTGCCATTCTTTTTATTACTTCTCCTAATGAGCTTCCCATCTACTTTTACCTCCTATGAAGATATAAAGTTTTGTCCTCTTAATGTTAGGTCCATAAAATGTTCCCCATTTTTAAAAGTATGTTTTGCCTTTTCTACTAACATAAAATTTTGTAATTTAACATCATCTAAAACTAGATTCACTATTATGAGGGAACCACCTCGCACCCTTATATCTCCTAGTGCATTTTTTATTGTAAGTCCTTTAGTTTTTTGATTATATAGTTCTAATAATGCTTTTGCTTTTACTGCTCCGATTTGTCTTTTCATCTATGGTATCAAAGTATTGCAAAACTCCCCACTTTTCAATATTACTAGAGTCTTTTGCCATATATACTTCCCTTTTTCCTGTGTCAGAATTGTCGTATGTTAGTTTGATTTGATTATATGTATCCGAATCAATTGAACTCTCATAGTCATAATTTTCTCCAGTTTCTTCATCAATAATTAAACCTACTTTCATTCTTTCTAAATTCTTTAAACACAATTTTCCAAAGTCATCATATAAGACATACATTTCTTTTTTATTTCTGATTGTTTCATCTAATGCATTTAATATAATATCAAATAACGATTGGTTACTTTCTGCTTTTTTTGCTATTACATATTCTGTATTTTCCAAGACTCCAACATTTAATTGATAATCATTTGCAATGGATTTTACTACTTCATCAGCTCTTTTATTTGTATACACTCTAGTATCTTTATTTTTTAAATATCTTAGTTGGTCGTATGCGGTTGTCGTTACTATTTTTGTTTTATCCATTTTTTTCTTAAAAACAAAACCATAAAACAAATTTGTATTATCTACTTTAAAAGCAACTGGATTTCCTTCTTCAAATTTTAAAATATCATCTTTTATTACTTTGAATTCTAATTTGCCAGCTGCTCCTTTTCTTTCTGTAGTCCAAGTAATTTCATCTTGAACTACAGGTTCATATACAGTAGTTTCATTTTGTATTAATAATTGTTGGCCCATCTTTTCCTCCTATCCTATGCTGGTATCCATAAGACTTGATTTGGATAAATAAGATTAGGATTCTTTATTTTATCTCTATTCGCATTATAAATTGTTGTATATTTACTTCCATTACCATAAAACTTCTTTGCTATATTCCACAAGCAGTCGCCCCTTTTTACTGTATAATTTTGTCCACTTGGTTGTGGTGCTGCAGCTGCGGTATTATTTGTTGTTACAGTTCTCGTTACCACTGGTGGTTTATATTGTTTTATTGTTATTTGCATTGTTTTTGTAGAATATTCTCTATATTGTTTCAGTTTTATTTTTACCTTGTTATCAAATCCCTCATCAGTTGTGTCTGTTATGGTGTAATCTTCTAATGATACTTTTATATTTGTACTATATATGTCTTTTCCATTAGGAAATTTTCTAACAACTATAAATTGAAATGCTGACTTGTTTATCTTTAATTGTTCTAATATTTTCAAATAATACTTTGCATTTTGAAAACTATCTTTATACATTGCAAATGGATATTTTGAATTTGGAAGTAATATTTCAAATTCTATACTTGTTAATCCTGGACTTTTTAAAATATTAATTTGCGAATTATTAATCAAATCATATGTTTTGTTCTTATTGTCTATTTTCATATCAAGTTTTTTAGGAGGAACAGGAAGAAGCACATTTCCTAAATAAAAATAATAAGCCATTTTTTACTCCTCCTATTCATGTACTCCATCAGAAACATATTCTAGTTCCTCTTCTAATTTTTCAGCCATTTTGTTTGTTACTTTATCCACAATTCCATCTATGTCATCTTCTCCGTTGATATTATTTTCATTAACTATGCTTATTGAAAGTGGAACAGTTGTAAATCTATTTACAGTATCTCTTTCTGCTATATCAATTAAATATTTCAAATCTTCTTCAGATATTTCTGCAGTATTATCAGCTATATCTTTTGTATTACCAGCTATATCTCCAATAGTTCCATTATCGAATTTTGATGGATCTAATGAAAAACCACTTATTGCATCTTGTATTGCAGCTCCTGCTCCTTTTGCCCAGTCATTTCTATGGTCAACTCTATCTTGTCTTGTAGCATTCATATCTATTGCTTTATTTTGAATATTTGTAGCAGATGCACTTAATTCAGTTCCCATTTTTCCTTTTAACTCGTTTATTTGATCCATAGTACCATCCATCTTGCTTGCCATTTCTTGCAGTTTTGCATTTCTGTCTATAATGTTATTAGCCATTTTTCCCGCAAAATCATCTGCAAATGTGGCAGCTTCTACAGTATCTATTTCGACTCCTGGTATTTTATTTAACACTTTTATTATTCCATTTACTATAGATACAATGCCATTATATAATCCTTGAAATATTGATAGTACACCTAGGCATACTGCTTCAACACCTGTTTGAAATCCATACCATGCTGTCATTAATCCTAATACAACAGTTTGGATACCAAGCCACAAATATAAAGCTGCTAATTGTAATCCATACCAAACTGCTTGTATTCCAAGTCCAGCTACCATTATTCCTAACCTTAATGCATCCCAAAGATACAAAATTCCATAAGCAACTTTATCATTTGTAAACCACAAATATGTCAAAATTGCTATTAATGCTATTATTAAAATAACAATCCAAGTAATCGGACATGCAAGTAGCGAAGCATTTAATCCCCATTGTGCTGCTGTTGCTGCCATTGTTTGACCTGCATGCAACATTTCTGCCGCACCAGCGATTCCATGAGCAATAGCCATAACAGACAATATTCCACTTGTTATTCCAGAAATAATATTAAATGCTACATAAGCAGCAACTACTCCTAAAATAATTGGTGCCAATGGTTCTAATATTCCTACTAGCCAAGAAATACCTTCAATTAATCCTAATATTGCTTGTGCTGCTAAACTAGCACCATCTATAAACATATTGAACATTTCTTGAACTTTCTGATTATTTGCTAATTCATTTATTTTAGTTAACACTGGTTGTAATGCTTTAACAGCAACATTTTTCATCTTAGTCCATATTTGATTCCAAGTCATTGGCATTTTATTAAATTTGGCATTTGTTGCATCTGCTGCCTGTAACATAGCATTCTTTACTATTTGGCTACTTATTTTTCCCTCTGCTGCCATATCACGTATTTTGCCAATTGGCTGATTCAAATAATCAGCAATATTTTGAACAATTTGTGGTGCATTGGAAAATACTGCATTTAAGTCTTGTCCTCTCAAAACTCCTGTAGATAGTGCCTGCGTTAAGTTGTACATAGTGGATTCTATTCCTGTTGCAGAAGTTCCCGAAATAACAAACGTTTTATTTAATTGTTCTGCAAAAGCAATTAGTTCATCATTACTTTTAAATGATTTACCAGCTTGCAACCCTAACTTAGTAACAATATCTGTAGTTGTTTGATAAGAAGCTCTTGCTCTCATAGCTGATGCAAAAATCTTGTTATCCAGTTCTGCCACACTCCCATTATCATCTACTATCAAATTCATTCTCGCTTTATTATTTGTAATTTCATCTGATAAATTGAATAAATTTTTTACAAGACTTATTCCACCAACAGTCATTGCAACATTTTTTATTGTGCTTAAAAGTTTATTACTATTTGTGTTAGCAGTATTTATACTATTATTAAATTCTTCCTGATTGTTTTGTCCGTTTTTTATACTTTTAGATACATTATCATAATCATTTTTCAAATTCTGTACTAGATTTCTTTGTTCTTGCACACTAGCAATTATTTCTTGTGCTTCAGTAGTTTGTGTTCCTTGTGCAGCTACTATTTTTCTTGCTTCTGATTCAACCTGTTTTAGCACTTGTAATTCTGATTGATATGCTAATTCTGTTTGTAAAGCTGATTGAGTAAGTTTTTCTGCATTATTTATTGATTTTGTTGGTGCAACTGACATTTCATTATTTAGATTTTTAAAACCTGTAACTGTTTTTGTTATACCAGAATGTATTTTTGTAAATACAGAGGAAGCCATATCTTGAACGGCTATTGCGGTTCTTATCGTACCCATAATTTCCTCCTTTTAGAAAAAATAAGATATTATTATTTTTTCATTTTAGCTGCCTCTTTCTTCTCATCTTCTACTTTTATTTGTATTGATGCTATAACAAAGGCCTTTTCTTTACGATCTAGACTTAAAAATTCATGTGGAAATTTATGAAGTTTTTGAAGGCAAAAGTGAGCATATACTGCATCACTATCGCCTTCTCTAATTAGTTTTTTGCTTCTTCAATATCCTCATCTAAACTATATCCATTTATTTCTTGAATTTTAGCCATTAGGTCATCGTATTCTCCTGGATTTAACAAATGTTTTTTCAATAATTTTATAGCATCCATTTCTCCATAATGGTTTTGTAAC
Source organism: uncultured Clostridium sp. (assembly GCA_947244675.1). Next base: position 7,233 of record CAMXLV010000001.1, read on the forward strand.
TCAACATTGTGTAAATCTGGATACACTATACAGTTATCCGCTAATAGCTCCAAATATTTCACAGTATCAAATTCTTGTTTCATTCTTTTTCCTACTTGGATTTGTTTATAACATTGTTTTCTTATTGCATCATTTTCATCTGCAGTAATAGTTTTTATTTTCCATTTTTCAGCATTTCCTTCTTTATCTTTAAATCTTTTTGAAGCAACGTATTCTTCCTCTCTTGTTTCATCTTTAATCATAAAACTTTCTAAACTCATATCTTATTCTTCCTTTCCAAATAATTTTATAGTTTCTTATTATTGCATACCTGCTAATTGCTTAAATTTTTCTGGGTTTGAAAAATCTTCAAATGTGAAGTTTATTTCTTGCTCCAAGAAATCTCCATCGACATCAAATGCTGCTAAAACTCCACCATCGACATTACATCCCATAAATACCATTGTGCAAATTCCTGCTGCTGATGTAGGATCATTATTTGTTACTTGAATATCAAAGTAGACATCTTCTCCAGTATTTTTATATCTTTCCATAAGTTCATCAAATATTGATGTATTCTTATAGATTGTTATTTTACCTGTTCCTTTCCATCCATTTGATTTGTTTCCGGCTCCTGTTCTACCTAAAATATTGATTTCTTTTTTAGTTTTGTCAAATTTTGCTTCAAAGTCTTTTCCTTGCATTAGTAAAAATCTTCTATTCTCGATTGTTACATAACATTCAGCTAATTTTGCACTTATGGCATCTTTTGCATTCATTGTTATATTGGCCATGTTCATTTCCTCCTTATAAAAAAATTAAGAGAACATTATTTGTTCTCTCTTACTCTACTACTACAGTCATATACAATTTTTCCATAGCATTTATTACTTGTACTGCTGTATCAATAGCTACTGATTTTTTGTCATTTCCTGCACCTACACTTATATCTTGGTCCTCGAAGTTTTCTATTGCTTGTAATGTTTGATAGTTTTTAAATAGTGTAACTATATCACTCCAAAGTGAAGTTCTTCCTGCATCATTGTTTGGTATTTTTCCTAAATATTTTGAATTAAATATACTAGCTACATCAGTAGCAATTTGATCTAATACCCTTATAGTTTGATTAGATTTAAAATCTTCGCCTTTCTCGTTACTTGTAGTTACTAAACTATTAATATCTACTAAAACTCTTATTTCATCTCCAACTTGGTGAAGTACAAACTCTCCTTTATCTATTGAATTTTCAAGTTGTGTTTGGGTATAATCTGCATTTACTGTATATTCTCCATCATAAGTTTTATTTGTATTTGATTTATTTATTTCACAACCTGCAATTACACCAGTTACCCAATAAATAAGTCCTGTTTCATCTTCTACTGTTGTATTTTTCACATTTACAACACCTTCGTAATCTGCAGCACATTTAAATAATACAACTTGGAATTTAATTCCTTGTGCATCTCTTAATCTCTTTGCATATTCAACATATAACTTTGATGTTGCTTCATCTTTTGACACACAACCTACTGCATTTATTGAGTATGATTCTAGTTTATCTAAAAACTTTTGGTGTGCTTCTCCGTTTATTTCTCCATTTGTTCCTCCTGCTAATACTTTTCCAGCTGTAACTTCTAATGTTTCTATATTAAATGTTACATATTCATTTTCCTTTAGCTCACTAGCTTCTTTGATTGTTTGTACATCTACTTCTTTTGTTCCTAAATATGTATACACATCATATTTTGTTTCATCATCTAAATTTTTTGAAATAACTATTTTTAAGTCATTTCCTCTTGTACCACTGCATTTTGCAGTTGCTAAATCGTTTGTGGCCTTGTTACCAGAGTTTAATCTATAGAAATATGCTTTTGTTATATTTTTGAATAAATCTCTTAATCCTTTTAATTTTTCATTAGCATATTCATATCCAAATATTTGCAAAGAATTTTTTGCAAAACTTTCAGCTGTAACCTCTATGATTTCTCCATCTTTTCCCCAGTCCATTTCAATTGCCATTGCAGCAACTCCTCTTTCTCCAATTAGAGATGTTGCTTTTTGTGCAGACACAAAATTGATATAGGTTCCTGGTAATTTTTTGTTTTGTCCTATAAAAGTTCCTCCACCTAATGCCATACTATTTCACCATTCCTTCCTTATAATTTTTTATAATTTCGCTGACTTCATTTTTTGTATAGAGTTTATTTTCCTGTAATAATGCATTTAATAAGTCCTTACTTTCTTTAAATGTCTTTGAATTAACAATTTGTTTTTTTGTATATTTATCTTCAGTAATTTTATTTTTATTATCTTTTTTAATTGTTTTCACTGTTCTTTCCTCCTTCACTTAATTGATATCCATCCATTTCTATTGTTTTATCTTTGCCCTTTTTTATAAATAAGTTATAGTCTATAAAGAAATGTAAAACATCATCTTCAATTTTTGGATGTAATTTCATTGCTCTTATTAGACTTCCATCTGATAATTTGATGTATTCTAAATCATATAAATTTTCTATCATAGAATGTAATATTTCTGTATTGCCATCCAATGTATATCCAATAACCACTATATTTAGCAAATCTCTGTAATAATCATCTTGTAGTCCTGTTTCTCTTTTCCTTTCGTCAATTAATGTCTTAATAAAAAAACAAGGTCTTTCTTCGCCTTGTTCCATCCTATCAGTATAGATTGGATAATTTTCTTTACCTTTGTATATTTCCTTTATTTTAGCTGCAATACCAAGTACAACTTCATCAATTACTTCTTTAACCATTATTGAAACACTCCTCAATATATTTTTTCATTTTTCTTTCTAGTAGAGCTGGTAGTTGTGATTCTAGTTCTTTTTCTGATATTGTTAACATATATTTACCTTCTACCCATGATGCCTTTAATCTCTTTCCAAGTGCTGGAACATATCTTCCTGGTTCTTGTCTATGTCCATATTCAACATATGAAGCATATTTTACTGGATTTTCAACAACTATAACAAAATTATTGCCTAGTCTTAGAATTTTTAAAGACTTAGCATATGTAGTTGCATCTGGCACACTTCCACTTTCTGCCTCATCCTCTGTATTAGCTGTCCAACCTCTTCTTAACGTTCCACCACTCTTTATTGTATATCTTTTGCCTTCTATTGTTTCAAAGGATCCTTCGCCTACTGGAGTTCGTGGAATTACTTTTGCAAGTAATCTTGCAGCAAGTTCTCTTGCTACATCTTGACAAAACCTTTCAATATCTATCTTTGCCAGTTTTTCCATTTTCTTTTCTAACTCTTCTAATTCACTAAAATCACACTTTCCCCATTTAATCATTTATGCCCATCCTTTCCATAATTCCAATATTATTTCTTGATGAGTATTATAAATTGCTGGTTCTCCACTATTTTTATATTCAGTAGTTCTGCCTCTTCCAGTTACAACTATCTTGCTTCCTGGTTTAATTTCTAGTTCAGGTGCAATAAATAATTTGATTTTCTGTACTTTCTTTGCTTCTGTATTTGTTTCTGTATTGACATATATATCTTCAAATGAAACTCTGCAGGACTTATCTGTTAATACCTTTTCTTCTACATTTTTAGTTATATTCTTTACTTCTTTTTGTTTTTTCTCAATTACATCACACTTTGAATCATACTGACTTTCAATTGCTTGTCTTGCCAAATTATCTATATTGTTTTGATTATTTGGTCCAAAAAATATCATTTTTACCACCTCATCTTTCGGTGTTCGTATAGACGTTTTTTGTACTTTTCTATAAACATATCTTCATCAAAGTCAACTGTTCCAGTATTGTATGTTGTTCCATTTATATCAATTTGTGAAGAAGCGTCTGCAAATGTCGTTGTTGTATCTCCAACTTGAATACTTTTTACTCTTATATTAGAATTTCCGTTTTCTTCAGTATCAATATTTGAAACATATTTTTTATCATATTTATTCAAATACCAATAATCTCTTACCATTTGAAGCCAAGTTGTATATAATCCAACTGGTACTTTACTTTGATGTATTTTATCTAAAATAAGAATTAAAACCTCATAAATTGAATTTAACATTTCGTCATTTGCTATTTCTTTTTTTTCTTCATTTTCTATTTTGTCTATATTAAAATCCTTTTTTAATCTTTCTACAAATATATCTACATCTATATTTGTCCTACCTTTTATTTTATCTAATATATTCATAGTTCCACCTACTCTCCTTCTGGATTTGGGTTTTCTCCTGGATCTTGTTCAATTTCTTCTATCTTCTTTATAATTGTTTCTTTTTTCATATTGTGTGTTACATTGATTCCTAGTTCTTTTGCTCTATCTTTTAGTGCTTCTAATTCTTCATCTTCGTCAGAATTTTCTCCTGCATTGCCACCGACATTTGTGTCGCTACCATCGTCCTGTTCTTCATCTGTATTTTCTTCTTTTCCGAAATTTTCTAAACAATTATACAAATATTCTTCTACTTCTTTTAAATCTAGTTCCTTATTTTCTACTTTTATCATTACAATTCTTTCATTCGCATTTTTTTGATTTGATTTTTTATCTTCTTTTAGTACATCTACATATTCTTTTATTGGCTCAAAATCTTCGTCTGTTACATCGAATACATCATTTTTAAAATAAGAAGTACCATTTACTTGTACTCCTATGCCTTTTACTTTTACAGTTTTCATTTTCTACCTCCATTTTATAAATTTAATAAGTAGAGCTTTTAAGCCCTACTTATTAGTTGATTACTATATTTGCTTGGAATAACTCATCTGCACAATTTAATGATGGAATAGCTGTAGCAACTGCTTTTTCCCATGTGCTTACTGGATCTAATGACTCGTCATAAACCATTGCAAGGATTTTTCCTACAGTTCTAATATCAACTGATGGATTTCCATTTAATCTTATTTCTTCTGCAGTTGGTCCATATAAAGTTTCTCCTAATTGTTCACTTGGCATCATAACAAATGCATTTTCTGGGAAGTATCTTAATTTGTCATAACCTTTACCGTCTGCTTTTTCTTTTCTATATTTTTCATCATATGTATAAATGCTTGGAAGTTTTAATTGATTTAGGTAGTTGTTTAATTCTCCTACACTAGCAATTCTTGATGTATCTTTTCCAAATAATGCATTTACAACAGCTTTGTTTGATAGTATTTTTGAAAGAATAGTTGTAGAAGTTAATATTCTTCCTGGTGCACTGTCTAATTGATTTCTCCATTTAATCATATCTTGAATTGGATTTGCTGTTTCTAAATCCCAATTAACATTAGATATTTTGTTTTCATCTGGTACACCATAATCAATTGTAGCATTTAGTCCATTTTCATTTAATGTTACTTTTCCTGTTGCTGTTACTTCCATTCTCATTATTTCGACTCTTGCTCTAATACTTTGAACTAGATTTTCAATATCATTATACACTTCTTTCATTAGGTATATTTTTTCTGCCTCGTTTCTTGGTGCTTGTAATGCTATTATATCTTCTTCTTTTAATTGCATTTTTCTTTTAATCAAAGCTGCTTCAATAGCCATTCTTTCAGCTTCTCTTGTACCAATTTCAGCTTCAGTATTGAAAGCATGAACACTAGCTGTTACTGGTGTTTTACTTTTGTTAGTTAATATATCGAATTTAAGTGATTGTTTTTTCACTTCTGGATATAATTCCTCTCCCATCATAGGTTTGAATTTTCTTTCTTTTAAATAATTTAAAATTTCCTGTTGTGGAAATAACTCTGCTATACTTTTTGGCATAATATACACTCTCCTTTATTTATTTTTTTAACTTTTCATATTTTTATTATTTTGATTGACTTTCATAATCATCTTTAAATAATATCCCTTTCATTGTTGCTTTATCTTCTTCGGCAACAGCTGTTGGTAATTTTGAACCATAAACTATTCCTTGATACATTACTGCTCCTGGTTGTGGTCCGTGAGTTACATCTACATCAGCAAATACTAATCCAATTGCAACTCCATTTTCATTTTTGTATACAGTTCCAGCTGGAACTATTTTCTTACCTTTTTCGTCAGCCTCTACACTTTCATCACTAATTTGTCTAGTGTAGTTTTGAAATTTAGCTGATGCTAAAAAATTTACTTCTTGGACACTTTGTTTTTCTACGTACATAATTTTTACCTCCTATTTAATTAAAAAATTGACTTTTTGTTTCTTGACTTTCGCTTTTGTTAGCTTCTTTGGCGAAATTAGAAGCCATACTAATTTCGTCCCCTTCGTCTCCTTTGTTTCCTTCAGGATCAACTGGTTCATATCCTGATGCTTTTTTCTTTTCAAAGAAATATGGATCTGTTTTCTTTGTAGCTTCTAATTGTTCCTTTATTCCAATTAATGACTTACCATCTTTAGCAATGGATATTTTATCCATATCCAAAGATTTTTTAATAGAATTTCTTGCAAGTTCTGTTTTTAGAACTTTTGCCTCTTCTAATGATTGGTCTATTAATTGGTCTAATACATAATCTTCATGTTCTTTTTTTGCATTTGCTTCAATTTCTTTGATTTTGTTTTGGTATTCCTCATTTGAAATACTGTTTTTTTGTAAATCGTCTAGTGCTTTTTCCTTATCCTCTTTTTCTTTAGTAATAACTTTTTTGTCATTCTCTAATTGTGCTTTTTCAGATTTTAAGGTTGTAATCTGAGTATTAAGTGCAGCAACCTCTGCACCACTTTTGGCCATAACAGATTCGATTTGTTCGTCTGTTAATCCCATTTCTTTTAATTCTTCTCTTTTCATGTTTTCTCCCTTCTAATTACAGGCTTTCGTGTTTTTATACGGAGCAACGCCTCCGACCTGGTGTTGTTATCGAACAACTTACAAAATCGTGATATATAAAAAATAGACACTTTTAGGATGTCTACTGTTTATAACTATTTAATTATAAAATGTAGGTTAGGATTTGCACCTAACATAAACGACTTTTGAGCTTTACTTAAATTTATCTACTGGGATATCTCCGCCACTACTTTATAGTCTATTTAAGGTCAACTATATTCGTGCGTCATTCTGCACCCACACAGCGTCTACTATTACCCTTGTTAAGAGTTTTACCAGCCATACATTCGACTGTCTATTCCGCCACTACATTATTTTAATATATTTTTTTATTTTCTTTATATGCTTGTTGTGCTTCATTTAAACTCATCTTATTTGCTCCATTTTTATAATCTGGATTATCTTCCTGGATTGGATCACTTTCCCACCCACAATTACTACAAATATCAAATAAATCATCTTCATCGAGAGTTAACTCTCCACAACATTTACATTTCCTTTTTTGGTCCATACTTTTCTACTTGCTCCTTCCAATATTCTTTTGCTTTTGTTGGCTTGAATAAGGTTTCAGTTACCCCTGTTGGCTTCGACGTTCCGAATATACCGTTTTTATTATCATATTTGAATACATATCCGTTTTCGTTTACAAATCCCTCAATATCGCCTTTTATTTCTTTATTCATAAACTCTTTAGCAAACTTTTCATATTCATTTGGATTTTTAAATTCAAAATCATCTTTATGTTTATCATAATGTTTTTGTAATTTCTTTGGATTAAATCCTACTGCAGTCCAATTGTTATTATTAAGATTATCTTTATAAACTTTATAAGTCAAGTCTTTTGGAATACTTTTGCTATTGAATAGTCTATAGTAATTCTTTAAAAATTCATATTCTTTATTATCATTATACTTCATCTCTTGGAATTTTTCAAACGTGCTAGGAATTTCTCCATTCTTGAATACTTTTTTGTAATTATTGTATTGATTATAATCTGATGATTTATTTTTATTCATTTTCACATCGTTTTCAAATGCTTTCTTAGTTGCTGGATCAGAATATATGTATTTTTCTAACCATTCTTTATATGTAATACTACTTGGAATATAGTATGTTTTGCCTCCAGTATTTCTTGCTGCTCTTTCTCCAAATTCATATTCATCTTTAAAATATGGAGCTGTTGTTGTTCTACATCTAATATGATATGGTGGTGCAGTTACTCCTATTCTGTAATCTTTCATATCAAATATTTTGCCATCTATTTCTCTACATTCCTCTGATGTCTTAGAATCTAATGTTGCAATATTTATATATTGCTCTACCCATAATTCATTAAAACATTGTTTTCTTGATGCACTTGCAAAAAATGCTGATTCTGTCATTACTAATCTTCCAGCTTTATATTTGCTTGTATCAAAATCTTTTGCAATTTTATCTATTACTTTATCTGCATCTCCTCTTAATGATTTTTCTAGGTCTTTTTGTAGAGTATCTATTAATGCTTTTTTGTTTTTCCATATTCTATCAGAAAATGTTTGCTCATCACTTGTCCAAGGTTTAGATACAATTTTTTGAATAATCTCTGTATTTAATGTTGCAAATTTAAATGCCACATTAGAACCTTTTTGTATTTCATAAGCTGTTTTATAATAATTATCCCTATATGATTCAATAATAAAATCATTTGTCATTTGTTGTTCTTTATATGCCAATGTTTCAATTTGCTGTTGTATTTGTAATTCTAATGCTTCCAATCGTGAAATATGTACCTTTGCACTAGCATTTTCCAGTTGTTTCTTCCATATCAAATCAATTCCATTTTCTTGGCCATATTTTATATATTCGTTAACATCCCATTTTAGTTCTTTTAATTCTTGAATATTTAACCATTTTTTTGCTTCTTGCATACTTATTTGGTTATTTATTGAAAATCTAACTAACCAATTATTTATTTCTTTTTTTACATCATATAGTGCTTTTTCATACACTTCTTGTAGTTCTGTAACATATTTTGCCTCATTAAGCAATTGTGCCTTTTCAAGTTCTTCAAACCTTTTTATCCAATATTCTGCGTTACTACTCATTATTTACCACCAACTTTATTTTTAGAGTCATTAGTTGGTGTATTTTTATTTAATTCTTTTATCATTTTGTCATACTCACTTTCTTGTTTTTTAGCTTCTTCCTTTTGTTCATTATCGATTTTTTCTTTTTCATCTTCCTTGTCATTAACATAAGGGTGTTTTGAAAGTATAGTATCTAAACTTAATATTTCTAAACTATTTACACAATTCTCAATAAGTTCTTTTTCATTTACTGTCATTGTCTTGTTAAATACAAATTCCACTTCTTTGTCTGTATAATCTTTTCCATTAGTCATTTCTATCCAATTATCATAAAAGAACATAAAATATTCTAAACTACTTTGGAATTCAGTTTCTATATTGCTACAATCTAAATCCAAATCAGCATATAGTTGCTTTAGTGCGACACCTGATTCTTGTGTTCCAAATTTTTCGCTTTGGGTATCTACTCCAGAACCACCTTCATAAATATCTTTTCTTAATTGTTCAATAAAACTCTTAAATGCTTCAATATTTAAGTTAATATCTTTCCTGTCATAGTCCCCATCTTCATCTAAAAATACTGTATTATAAGTAGCGAGGTTCTTTTGGAACGTTCCTGCTTCTGATTGATAATTCTTAACAACATTTACTCCATCTGGTGCATCATAGATAGAGTCTCCTGTTCTCGAACACAATTCATCATAACAGTCTATTAATGATTTTAATAAGTGAATTAGTGGCATTTCATTTCCATTATATTTAAAATAAATAAATGGTATCTTTGTCCATCTATAAAGTGTTTCTCCAATTCTAAAGTGTGCTAAAATACTTGTCCCTTCACTATCTTTTCCAATTACTAAATCTTTTCTTTTTTCTACTTCTTCAACATCTTCTATCAATGATGACCCATCATAAATAAGGTATCTGACTCCATCAAGATCCCAATACTCTACTTTTGTTCTCTTTTCTCTATCTGTTGCACTTGTATATACCTCAACGTCATATGTCATTATTAGTGCATCTAATATTTCATGTTCTTCATCTTGCCATAACGGAATTATTCTTGTTGCATATCTAAGTCTAGCTTTTAAGTCTCCTTCGTCATCAATATAAATTTGCCACCAACAAATTCCTCTTTTTACTGTTTCGATTAAAGTATATTTAAGTCTTTTATGCATTTTATTGTTAAATAATGCTTTTAGAATTTCTTTGTATTCTTCATCTTCAGTTTCATCTTTAGCTATTAATTGTTTTATAGTTGGTTTCTTTCTTAGTAGATATCCTGCCTTTTGATTTATCATTTTATATAATATCGGATGTTTTAATATATAGTTTTTAGCATGAGGGGCAACTTCTTCAACACCATTTTGATTTATATATGTTCTTTTCTTATCTTCAATATCTCCTTCATTTTTGAAATATTTACCGCCTTGTATCATTTCTTCATAGTTTTTTGATTGTTTGAAGTCATTTATTTGTAAATCAATAAATTTTGATAATGGCATCCCTTTTTTTGCTCCTTCAGCAATTATCATTTTTATTCTATCCATTTCTGTTATCATACTCTTTCTCCTATCATACAAAATATGCTCCCCTCTTCTTATTAGGGAATAATGTCTGTAATAAATACCTTAATGCATCTAATGCGTGGTCATTTTGTTTTATCGGCTTGTCCTCTCCTTTTTCTTGTGCTTTTTCGTCCCAAATATATGAATTGAATTCCCTGATAATATTAGGACATTTTTCTTCAACAATATGGATTCTTTCTTCATCAAGCCAATTTAAAACTAAATTAATTCCATCTATTACACTATTATCTGCTTCTTTAACTACAATTTTGTTTTGCTTAAATAAATTGATTAATGATGTTGCACTAGGATCTATGATTACTTTTCTTATATCGATATCTTTAATTAATTTTTTATAGTCCTTAAGAAACAACTCATCTGTTTTTGTAATCTTTTCTTCTTGTCCATTTTTATTCTTTTTTGTACCTTTGTTGTAATATTCATCTAGTATCCATACGTGTGGTTTCCCGTTTATGTACTTTATTCCACATAGTAAAAATACTTGTGGATTTGTTATTCCATAGTCACTTGTTACATAAAAGTAATCAAATTTCTTTGGAATATCATTTATTTTTATGCAATGTTTCAGTTTGTCAAAGTTAGGATATATAATTCCTTCAGCAAGTACCCATAAGCCCAAAATAAAACGTTGGTAGAATACACCAACGAACATCTTTTTATATCTATTTTTTGTTTCTTCATCTAAACTTGGATTATCATCCATTGTAAAGTGTAGATGTAAAATATTCTTTTCTTTTGCTTTATCAATCCACTCTACTTTAAACCAATGATTTGGTCCTTCTGGGTTGCAGTTAAACCAATATTTGGAACCTTTTACAGAACATCTTGCAAGTGCTTGGTTAACAAATGATTGTGGCATTAGTGCAACTTCATCTAGGAATACACCTGCTGCTGTAATACCTTGTACTAAGTCTTGACTTCTTTCATCTTTTCCACCAAATATATAAAAATAGTTGATAACTTCTCCTTTTGATATTTCACATAAATTATCAGCTCTCCTATCTTTGATTTTATATCCTTGAGCTCTTAACATTAGCTTTAACCAAAAAAGAACATTTCTTCTAAATGCTCCTACTGTTTTTCCTGCTAATATAAAATTTTGCCCATTAAAATTTGCCATTGCCCATAATGCAAATGACAACGACATACACAATGTTTTACCTGCTCTGATACTCCCATCTGCTATAATTCCATTTTTGTTTTTTACTGGACTGTTGTCAGTCCACCAAGTAAGTATTTTCTTTTGTTTTAGACTAAAAGGTTTGAATTGAAATAATGTACCATTTTTTATTTTCTTTTTCATAGTAATTGCATTTTGCATTACTTTTTTTCTTAGATTAGAAATTCTTTCATTAAAGTTTATTTTTTTATTCTTCTGCATCTTCTCTATAATCATCCCATACACCTTCCGTTGTATCGTTCAATGCCTTAATGAAGCTATCATCTTTTAAATCTTCTGTATTTGTACTATCTTCTCTTGCCGCTTCCATTTCTAATCTAATTAAATCTAATTCAAATCTTCTATCATCTGTTTCCATTCTGTGATAACTATCTAGGTATCTTCTTTTTGCCTCTTGCACTCTTGTCAGTGCCTCTTCAAACCTTTGAATAATATTTATTGTACTTTCCGCTTCTGTGTTAGTTGATGTCCCATTATTTAATGAATTTTTTGACATCCTCACAATGCTCATTTCTTTTCCACTTTTTAATTCTTCTATTTTATGCAAAATTCTTCTTGCTCTAACTGATAATATTTTTATTTCAGATAATGTTTGCTTTTTCTTATCTTCAATGTCTATTCTATCCATTATTTCTTTTTCTTCATCTGTAAGCAAATCATCATATATAGTTTCATATTCTCCAGTCTTTAAGGCTCTTTTATTTCTTTTTTCTGCTCCTGGTCCTCCTTTGTTTCCTTTGGCATTTTGATTTTTCTTTAATACTTTACTTCTATTGCTTTTTCTCGTCCATTTTTCCTTTTTTACAAGGTATAGGACTTCATTGTATGTAACATTGTATTTTTCCACAATTTGATTGTAGGTTTTTCCTGCAATATAATCTTTTTTTATTTTAGCAATTTTATTACGATCTTCTATCACATCATATCACCCACCTACCTTTTTTCTAGTGTTGCCTTTTTATTAGTTAAAGTTTCCCACCTTTTCACAATAACATCACAATATTTAGGATCTAGTTCCATAAGATAGCAGGTTCTATTAGTTTGTTCTGCTGCAATTAGTGTCGAGCCACTTCCTCCAAATAAATCCAATATTTTTTCATCTATTTTGCTACTATTTTTCACTAATCTTCCTAATAGTTTTATTGGTTTCATTGTAGGATGCAAATCATTTACAGTTGGCTTATCTTCATTCATAATAGTAGTTGGTACATTATCCTTAGTCATATTTTCTAAAATATCAACTAATTCCTCTTTTTTCATTTTTCTATAGTCAGGTTTGTTTTCTTCGCATACTGTAGTTTGTGTTCTATCGTTTATAAAATAATGCCCTGCTCCGTTCTTTCCAACCGATACAAACAAGGTTCGTGTTTCCATTGATAATCTTGTCTGCCTAATACAAATGTATTTTTTACCCATATTAAGTTTTGTTTTACTTGTCCTCCTGCATCTATTAATGCTTTCCTAAAATTGTAACCTTCTGTATCTGCATGAAATATGTAGTATGCACCACCTGGTTTCAAAACTCTAATCATTTGTGTATAAAATGCCTTTAAAAACAAATAAAACGATTCATCATCCATATTGTCATTTAATATTTTGTTTCCATTTTCTCTTTGCTTTCCATATCCACTTTCATTTATTGAGCCATAGTTTACATTATAGGGTGGATCTGTTATGCACAAATCCATAGTTGCACCATTTATTAGATTGTTTACATCTTCAGCACTTGTACTATCTCCACACATTAATCTATGATTTCCTAATATCCAAATATCTCCCTTTTTGCTTATAGGTGTTTTTATTTCTTCTACTGCTTTATCTACATCAAAATCATCTTCAGTTGTTTCGAAGAAGTCCTCTAGTAAATCATTTATTTCTTCAGAATTAAAACCTGTTAAATCTAAATCAAAATTTTCTGTTTTTAATTCCTTTAACAAACTTTCTAGTTTTTCTTCATCCCAATCGCCTTGTATTTTATTTAATGCTATATTTAGTGCCTTTTCGCTAGTTTTATCTAAATCCACTACAATGCATTCAATTTCAGTATATCCTAGTTCTATTAATACCTTTAATCTTTGATGTCCTCCTATAACCGTCATATCTTTATTTATTACCAATGGACTTACAAATCCAAAATTTTCTATACTGTTTTTAATTTTTATGTATTCTTCGTCATTTGGTTTTAGATCCTTTCTAGGATTATAAGTTGCTGGTATTAACTTATTAACTTGTATTTTCTGTATATTCATCAGATCACCCCTTTCGTTTTATCCAACAATTGTATTTTTATTTGTTCTGCTATTCTTTTCATCATAATTGGTGGTACACTCATTCCACATACATATTGCACATTCATTCCCATAAAATCATAGTCTTGAGGAAATGTCTGTATTTTTAAAATATCTTTATCACTTACAAATCCTGGTACATCAAATCTTAATGGTGAATTTCCTCCTGCAGTAATAGTTGGTGGTGTTCTATCATCTTTTAAATATGGTGTGTTAAAGCTACTTATTTTTCCGTTTTCTGTTCTTTTCACTGTATCACTTACCTTAACATCTCTATTAATTCTTTTTTTCCATCTTTGATATAACAATGTATCTTTGTTTAGAGCCTTGTATCCTTTCCCTTTTATTTCCCCATATTTAATTGGTATTTCATTAAATTTAAGTTCTATTTTATGAAAGTTTAATGATTTTTTTGTTGCAATAAAGAATAATCTTTCTCTCCTTTGTGGTACTCCCATTGTTGCTGCATTTAGCAAAAACATTTGTACATTGTAGCCAATTTCATTTAGTTTTTTTATTATTAAATTTACATATCCTTTAGCATTTCCTTGCATTAGTCCTTTTACATTTTCAGCAACTATTATTTTTGGTTGTAAAATATTGGCCAAATCTATAAAATCAAAAAACAAGTCATCTAATACTTGACTTGTTTGACCTTCTCTAAATTTTTTATTTTTTCCCCAGTTCTTCTCTCTTTCTCCTGCCATTGAAAATGTACTACAAGGTGGACTACCATCCAATATATCTAAATTGTATAATTCTTCTGGGAACTGTTTTATTTTATTCATTTCTTGAATACCCATACAATAATTGTACTTTGGATGATGATTTTTTACATACATTATATTTATTTTCTTATCTATTTCACAATTTCCAATAACATCATATCCTGCTAACTTATATCCCATTGTGGAACCGCCACCACAAGCAAAACAAGAAAAAACTTTATAATTATTTTTTTGTGCTTTGGATATATCCTTTAAAAACCATTCATATTCGTTCATACTATTCCACCTCTTCTTGTTTATCTGCATCAAATACAAATCCACATTTAGGACACTTGCATTGGAATTTATCATCAGAAAAATCAGCAATATCTATTTCTGCATTATCATTCATTATTTCTTCAGTTTCTTTTAACAATTTATTTATTTCTTTTTCTTCAAAACCTGTAATTGATAAATCAATATTGTTATTTTCTAAATCATTAAACATAGTTTCTAATTTTTGATAGTCCCATTCTCCAGATATTTTATTTAAGGCCACATTCAATAATTTTTCTTTATCCTTGTCAAAATCAACTACTATACACTCTATTTCTTCATATTCCAAATCTTTTAAGACTTTAAGTCTTTGGTGTCCACTTATGACTGTCATATCTGCATTAACAATAATCGGTGTAACATATCCGAATTCTGTAATACTATTTTTTATCTTTTGATATTCTTTATCTTTTGCAGTTAAATCTTTTCTAGGGTTATATGTTGCCATTATTAAATCCCCTATTTTCAATTTTTTCAAATTCATTTTACTACCTTCTTTCCAACAAAAAGAACTTGCAAAATCTAATTTACAAGTTCTTTTCATATATATTTTTTCAAAAAATAAAAGGGGATTTATTTTCTTAACATACTTTTTGACATTACTATTATAAATTATTGACAATGACGTGTCAAGGACAAGTTTTGGACAACATTTGCAATTTCAAAATTACATTTTTCTTATACCATCTATTCCAAACATAAGCACTGCTATTTCTTCAATTGCTGAATTTGCATCTCTTCTAATTTGCCTTTCACTTATATGATACTTTTCGGACATATCATTTATTTTTGGTTTATACTTTCCAATTACATATAAATCATTTAAAACGTGAGCTTTTCGCTTTTTCTCGTCATTATTGCTATGATCTGATTCATACAAATAAAAATCTATAATTCTTTTTATATGAGTTAATATAATTTCTGTCCTTTTTTTAGATGCCAATATAGATTGAACTACTGTTATTTCATCACATGATTGACAAAATAATTTGTCTAACACTTCTTCTACTGTTGCTGTTTCCAAGTCTTTCTCTGTAAATGTTGCTTGCTTACAAGCCTTTACAAAATTTCTATAATTTTTTAGTAATAGCCTTGTATTCTTTATTCTTGTATCATATGTTATTTTCTCTTTTAGTCTTTCCTCGTTTTTTAATTGTTCAATCCCCTTTTTTACACCTTTGGCCACACCTTCCTCCACTAGTTGTTCTACTAGTGCTAGTAACTGGCTTTCTTTTTCAGAAATTTCTATATTACTCATACAAAACCCTCTCTTTCTAGGCAAATTGTATGTTACATATTTTATTAAATTATGGTAGTGTGATTTTTATTTATATTACAATATTCCTATTTTATCCTTATTACATTTCACTTTCTTTTAATGCTTTTTCTAGTGGTGCTGTATTTATGTCAAAATCTTTGTAGCCTTGTTTTATTACATTATAGTAATATTCACTTGGTTTAGCTCCTTTTGCATAATTCATTACATATACCATTGCAGGTTCTGTTTTTCCATTTATCAGTATTGGCACATATTCTTTTCTATATAGTCTTGGATAACCTTCGTATATATCTAGTGCTTTTTCACATTCTTTGGTTATTTCCCATACTACAACTGGCACCTCTTCACTTTCGCTTTTTTCTATATCTGCTACTCCTTTGAATACAAGTTTATAATTTTGTAAAACCGTTTTTCCTATTGGTTTCGCATTTGGGCACCTTCTTGACATTTGTTCCACATTCATATTACTTCCATATGCTATATATTTTTTTCCCATTATTATTCCTCCTTCTTTTTATTTTTCTTATATCTTGGATCATCAATTCCATATCTCCATGCTGCTGACCCATCTAAATGTTTAATTAAATGATCTCTATAGTTTTTGTATTCTGGTCCTATAAATCCGATTCTGTTTAGATATACTCTCATTGCAAATTTTTCGTTTTCTTCTTGCGATTTTTTACTACTTGCTTTTTTCTGTATTAATGCTTGTTTATTTAGTGCTAGTGCTAGTAATATGTATGCTTTTACTTTTCCTGCGTGTAGTGTCGAATTAAATCCTCTTAATTCAACTGTGTGATTTCCTTCGAAGTAGCTATGTAGGTTTAGAAAATGGTATCTAGTTTGGTCATAGTGTGTATGGTATCCTGCATTTCTTTCGTTGTACCATATATCTTTTATTTCTTGCATTGTCTTTGGTTTTTTCTTTCGTATCTCATCTATTAGTCTTTGGTCCATTTTTTTACACCATCTTATTCTATCTGGTTTTATTTGTAATGCTTTATATAGTAAATCATTTTTACTTGCTATGATGTTTATGAAGTTCTTTAGACTTTGTACTGTGTGGTCTGCTCCATCTAAGTGTATATGTATTCCACAACTACTATTTGTTTTGCCTCCTGCTGTTCTTAATGCTCTTACTATTTCTTGTACTGTGTCAATATCTGTTGCTGTTAGGATTGGGCTTACAAATTCGACCGAATAATCTCTATCATTTGTATTTCCCCATCTGTCTTGTTTTCTTATGCTTGCATCATTCATTATTTTCCATGTTCTGCCGTCTGTTGCATTTATCTTTATTGTATCGTAGCCATCTCTTGTATGTTGTAATCTGCCTCCTACTATTCCTTTTACTGTATTTGCAGCTGTGTCTTTTGTTATACCTGTTAGTTCAATTTCTATTCCGAATCTTTTAGTTAACATAACTTTTCCTCCTTACAACACACATTATGCCGCGCAACCCCAGTTAAGTCAACGATTTTTTCGATTATTTTTCAACTTTTTTAACACTTTTTTCATGGGTGTTTTCCTTTGGAATTTCAAGGTATAATTGCTTTTCAATAAAGTTCTCCCAATATGGACTATCTGTAAAAGTTACTTCAAAAAACATCTGATTATTGCTATTTCCTAACACTGATTGGTATCCATTTAATACTCTCCACTTTTTCAATTCATCATCCCATAGTGGTTTTCCTAATAATAACAATATCTGTACCCAACCTAATTGTTGATTCGTGTTATTTTCTTTGGTTTGTTCTTCAGCTTTTTTAGGATCCTCATTTTGTTTTATTTCTTCTTTTTTCTTCTTTGGCATTTAAATACCTCCATTCATATTATTTTAAAATAAGCCCCATTCTGCAAATTTTTCAAATCCTCCTTTTGCTTGGATGTATTTTCTTGCTTGTTCAACTATTTCTTCATATGGTTTTCCATCTACAGTTTCATCTCCAATGGCACAGCTTAATTCTACTGTTTTCCCTGTTTCTTGTGCTTTCATAAACACATATATATTTATGCTTACATCTGCTTTTGACAAATCTTTTCCGTGTAGTCCGTCCTCCTGTAATGCTATCTCCCATATCAGATCCTAATTTTCTATTAGTTGCTCCTGTATCTACATTTATCCCACCAGTCCATTCTCCTAATGGATTTATTGTTGCTGTTGGATATAATTTTTTTAGTTCTTCAGTTTTTGCATTACTTTGACAAATTATACATTTATTTGTTTTTTGGTCTAATATGTACTTACCATCACTATTGTATTTATCATATATTTGATGTGCTAAATAACTTATTTGTCTATCTTCTTCAGTCAATGGTACACCTTTAAATATTCCATTATCTCCACACCTTATTTTTCCATCTTGGTTGTTTGCTAAATATTCATCTTGTTTTGCTAGTATTATTTCTATACCAATCTCATTTGTTTTAATAATTCTATACACAATATCGTATATATCTGTTTCATTATACCTAACAGGACTTTCTATTATGATTTTGCAATTTCTATGTCCTATTAATACTTCGACTGCTATTTTAGGATTTTCTTGTAGTTTATATCCTAAATCTACTATTGCACCTGCTATTCTATCTGCTATTTTATCTGGATGATCCGGATTTACTTTTTCTATCATTTTACTTTCCTCCTATTCTTTTTTGTATTTCCATATCAATAAGTTTTTCGATTTTTTCTTTTTCTTTTTCAATTGTAGAACTTAGTATTGATTGCATTGTATCTTTTGACACATCTAATATATGCCTATCTTTTTTCAAAAATGGCTCACTATATCCATACCAATGTTTTGTTTCTATTCTAAACCTTATATCATTAGTTACTGATTCTTCTACATCTAATGATAGCTTTTCTAATTCATTAATTATTTGTTGTTTTAATGCTATTGTGTTACTTATCTTTTCGTTCATTGTGGTTTTCCTCCTTTTCTTCAAATTCTGCTACATAATTTTTGTTTATATTTACATTTGCGTACTCCTCTGGTGTTATTTCAGCTGTTATTTTTATTGATGTTACCCTATCAACATTTACACACGGCTTTTTCAGCCTCTTCTTTACTATTTATTTGATTTATAATCATTTGTTTTCTCCTCCTTTTTTTATATTTCTAATAGTTGGATCCAACACACCTTATCGCACTCATCTCCATAACTAATTGGATTTTCCAAATCTCTTATTATTACTTGCTTGTCCTTATCAGTTATTAGATGCAAGTTATTTTTTATAAACTCACAGGTCCATTGTACCATGTATGTTCTTCTTCCTAGTGCATACCTTTCTGCACCTACTAGCATTGCACTTATATCTTCTAGTTTCCCATTTATATCTATTTTCATATTCTTAAATTTCCTCCTAATATGTATAACTTGTTGGTAATCCTTCTTCCATAATTTTCTCCTTTCTGCTCAGAACTGTTCATTACTGTTCAAAGCTGTTCAATTTTTTTATTGATTCTTCCAATTTTTCATTATCAAACCCAGTATTAAAATTAGTCTGTATAATGTATATTTCTTCAAATTGTTCAACAATGTCCTTTACTTCATCATCTAAAATCAAATAATTGTCGGCTTTTCCGTATTGTTCATCTTCAAGAAAATTCTTTATTTCTAGTCCTCTTTTTCCACTGCTTAAACTTATTGTGGTTGCAAATATTCTCATTCCGTATTCTGCAAGTCTTGAATTTACTATTCCAATATCAATTTGATTTAATCTCCACGTAGAACTTAATATTATTTTGACACTATAATTTCGTCTTTGTAATTCTTGGTTTAATTTCATCAAGTTATTTAAGCACTTTGGATCAAATGGAAAGCAATTCATACTCATAATTCCATTTACTTGATGCCTTGCAAAACACTCTTCCCAGTATTCCATATTATTCAACACACCATCTATATCTAGGAAAATATAGAATATTTTTTCTTTTGTTTCATCATATGCACATCCTGGGCATCCCATTTTTTCTACTCGGCAGTGTTGCCACTCTTTATCAGTACATTTCATTCTTTTGCACCTCCTAAAAACGAAATTGTTTTATCTTGACTCATAGCTTCATAATCTTCATAAGTTATTGTAAAAGATTTTATTTTGCTTATATCTACATTTTCAATTATTTTTATAAATTCTTCTTTACTCATATTACCATTCCTCCACATCAAGATCATATCTTTCACATATTTCCTTTGATACTTCTGCTGTTTTTGCTAGTGTTCTTAAAATTTCTATTTGTGCTTCTATAGGAAGCTTAAACATATTTTTTGTAATACAGTTTGAATATTTTACATTGTCTTGAATAGTTAGCTGTAAATTAAAGTATTCGTTTTCTCGTGCTTGATATGCAGCACCTATATTATTGGCCATATTAACTAAAAATTTTTGAACATCTTGTTTTTTTGTTTTTCCTTTTTTAGATTCTTCTTTACGCTTTTCTTCACTTAACATTCTACATCTCCTCTTCCCAAATCTGCTCGAAATTCTTATTTATATTTTCTCTTATATTCTCTATATTCATCATTGTACCTATTCCCCATTGATTATTAATTACATAGTAACTCATAAAATTATTAAACTCTTCACTATGTATTACATAAAAATCATTTGTTCTTTTTGCATATTTCATAATTGCATAACATACCTCTGCTTTATTTCTAGTTATATCTCCATATTTATAAGTTTTATCATAGCAGAATGACAAACTTACATTTATTACTAAATTGCTTACATTATTTTCTTCTTTTACTAAATATGGAATATGTACTAACATTTCAATTTCTTTAATTTCATTTCTTCTTTGTTCTATATCATCTGCATCTGATAATTTGTTTAATACTACCTGTTCTATTCCTTTTTGTGGTATTGTTATATATGGTGTAAAAAATTGTATGCTTTCTATTCCTTTGCAAAAAGGATATTTCTTTTCCCCTTTTCTTTCAAATTCGTATCTTACGCCTAAAAAATCTAATATTTTCGCTGTCGTTTTCCATTGTTCAATATCATTTTTCATCTAATTTTCCACCTTTCCCAATATTTTAACATTTCTCCGCTTCTATCATTATAGTTTCAACAACTCTTTGTACTGCTAGTGGTGTGTATTTTATTTTATTTTTGCAAAACTCATTTGCTATAATCTCTGCTTCATTTCTTTGTATTCTGCATCCCATTAGCAGCTTTTTAAATCTCTTTCTTGTAATTGTTTCTAATCCCATACTTTTTAAAATTTCTCTAGTCATCTTTATTTCAAAAGATATTCCACTTTCTTTTGGTGGTATTATACTTACTGCATATTCCATTGCATCTACTGCATCATCATTATGTACTTCAGCAATGTCTTTAATTGTTCCTAGTTCTTTTAATTCCTCATTTTCATTTGTTTTTACAAATAACTTTCTTGGCACTACTTCACTATTTTCTGTTGGCATATTATCCCTCCTTCTCCCAAAAACTTTTAAAATTAATGTCTAAGTAATCTCTTAACAAATCATGTGCCAAATTTCTAGCATAGGCACCTAAATCTGTAAAATCATTCAATTTTTCATCTTTACAACTTAGCCTTATATCACTTTCGCAAGTAATTTTTTTGTTAAACTCATATTCACTAATATTTAACTGCTTGAAACTATCTAATATCATAAGATGTTCTTTTATCCATTTTTCAATTTCATTTACATTTTTAAAAGTTTTACAATAAAAGTTATCTGTTATTTTTTCAAATTCACTTTCACATATAACGTTCATATCTCTTATCATATAGTCTATACTTACAGGAATTTTAGTATATTGTCTACAAGTAACAGCCTCATATATTGCATATCCTATTAATTCCTTTTGACTTACTGTAATTCCATGTTGCAATTTCATTTTATTTTCTTGATCCAATTCTTGCATATTTATACTCATATTTACTTCTCCTTTACTTTTCTACAAATTTCTTTTTATTACACCACATATAGTCTTTTGTTGGACAAAATTCGTCATATACCCATTTCACTTCTTTATTTTCTGCATCTATTGTTAAGTCGCAATACATATCTCCATGTTCTACATACATACAATGTTCGCATAATTCACACGTTGCATTTTGTTTGTTTTTGTATCTACCTCTCTGTACTGGTTTTCCCATCTTTTCTCCTATCCATCTGCAGTAATAAGTATTTTTGTAAATCAATGTTTCTTTTGGTTCTGCAGATATTCAAATCTTCAATTTCATTTTCTAATTCAGTTATTTTGTTTTTTAATTGTCTATTCTCGTATATAGCGTCATAATAAAGTTGTTCATAATCTTTATTTTCCATATCATAGGTCCTTTTTTCTTTTATTTACTTTATCTAATACTTTGGCCACAGTAATTCCTACTTTTGTTAATTCTTTATCTTGTTTGAATAAGTTATTTCTATTCATTATCAATTCTTCTGCATTAGATATTAACACTAGATTATCTAGTTCAAAATTTCTATTGTTACCATCAGCAAATATTACTTTATATCCTTTTGGTATTTTTCCATATACTTGCTCGTATAAATAGCAATGTTTTCTAATCCAATTTTTATTTTTATGTCCATCTTGTATTTTAATCAAAACATAACCATTTTTGTCTACTCTCTCACTACCTATTTCTCTTGCATTGGCTGGAATATTACCCTTTTTAAACATTGTTGGTTCTGATTTTTTATATTGGGAAGGGGACATCTTCTTTCCCTTATTCCACGAAGTTTGTCCCTTTTCAAATTGTCCTCCCACTATACCACTCTGTAAGTTGTATTTTACTTTTAAATTACTAATCGCACTTTGACTAATATTCATATCAAACTTACTATTAAATCTTTCTGTAAGTTCTTTTAATGTAATGCCTTTTACATTCTCTTTTAAGAATTCAATGTGTTCTTTTCTATATTTCTTGTTGTTACCTCTTCCTACTTTCAATTTATGTCCACTAAGATATGATTTCATTGCTGTATATGTAATAGTTGTATTGAATTTACTATTAAATTCATTTTGAAATTCTTCTATTGTTTTTCCATTACAATTATCTGCAATGTATTTTTTCATTTCTTCAGTGTAAAATTTACTCATTTTTTCCATCTCCTATTTGTAATATATCTGGTATATGATCTGCTTTTCCATATTCATCAAAATGTTTTTGTGCCTTTAATGCTAGTTCTCCATTATTTATAATTGTTTGTGCTATATTTGCCATTGCTTTTGCTCTTTCTCTTTCTTCTTGTAATGCATCTCCCTTTAATTCGTCATCATTTAGTCTTTCTAATTCTTCAAACAAATGATTATTTAAATCTGATAATTTATTCTTTGTTCCCATTTTCTTTTTCCTCCTTTGAATACTCTAAACAAATTTCTTTATCCTTTCTCATAGTACAATATTCATATTTTTCACAAGTCTGACATTGTTTGTTTTCTTGCATATCTATATCTCCTTTATTTTTAACTTGAACTTATCTTCAAATACTTTCTTTTTTGTTATGTATTCTTTTGTTTTAAATCCGTTTCACGTCTATTACTTCTGCTTTTTCTTCTTTGTCAATTACTACAAAATCTGCCTTGTACTTTAATCCTGGTGCTAGTATAAATGTAGGCTGCAAACAAAATCCTCTGATGTCTCCTGCCTGCAGCCTTGTTTTTAATTCACAGTAATACTCCGCTTCTTTCTTGCTATCAAATGTATGTCCATCTACAGATGTTTTTACTGCTCCATATTTGCTTTTCTTGTTTCCTTTTTTCTGATATTCTCTGTATTGTTCAATACTCCAATGCTCTTGCATATTACACATCTCCACTTTTGTTTCTATCCACCCAAATTAGGATTAACACACTCCCATTGATAATTTTCGTATTTTATTTCCTCATTTTTTATTATCTTTCCTTTTATTATTTCAATGTCTTGGTTAAATTCCATTCCTCTTTCAAATCCATATATTTTTATATCTATTTGATATCTATTTGAGATTGTTCTTAATGCATCAACATCTATGCCCCACGCTGCTTTAAAATCTTCTAAACATATTATTTGTTCTTCTTTGTCTGTATCATATGTATATATTTCACTTTCAATAGGATCTATAAAGTGTCTTCTAGTTCCTTTTATGTATAAAGTATCTTTTTCTTTATCAATATTATTTATTTCTATTTCATCATAATCATTTAATTTTACTTCTGGTTTTATTTCTTTTGGTTCCCATACTCCATCTAATAAACTTGTTCCATCCTCTAAAAATTTAATTATATTTTCTTTCTTCCCTCTTATTTTCAAATTTCCTTTACACCAATTTGGCATAGTTTTCATTCTCCCTTCTTTTTAGCACACTTCAGGTCTTTTAAGACTCTCGGTGTGTATTGTCTTGTTTCTTGGTTATTTCTTAAGGTTTCTATGTTTTTTATAGTAATATCTGTTTCTGCAAATATACCTTTCATTATGAATTTGTTTGTATAAGGTTTTATAGTGTTTATCAAATCAATTTTATCTTTTATGATTCTTCGTTCTTGTAATACTTTTTCGAGATGTGAGTATGTTCTGCTACGTTCTCCAATACTTAATTTACTTAGTTCTATTTCGTGTAGCAGATCATCTCTCTCGCCTTCTTTATTGTGTAAATCTGCTTGTAATTTTCTATCTATTTCGTCAATATTTCTAAAAAAGTAATTTATATTATTTAGTAATTCTAGTGTTTGTTCCATATTATCAATTTGCATAATTCTTCCACCTTTCCTTTGTAAATTTTTTCTTGATTGTGTTTGTTTCCAAAATTCAAACTTTGATGTTTTAAATTATATTATGTTTACTTAATTACATACTTATATGCATCCCAGTTCTTTCTTTAAAATTATTACACGTTTCAAATAATCCCTTTGGTTTTCCTGTTAGTAAGCAGTGCGGAAAATCGCACGTTAGCATAGGGATACACCATTCACAATTTTCGCATGCTTTCAATTTTCTTGACATCAATTCATCTTCTTTAATTGGTGGCATTTTTGTTTCCTCCGTTTTCAAATTCTTCTCGTAATGATTTTATAAAATAACTTACAAAATCAGTCAGTTTACTCTCGCTATCTATCTTTATATATTTTTGTGTCTGCAGAAATTTCAGCAAAAACTTGTCCCTTGTTAATGTATTTAAATATACTTTGTATGGGCTAAAATACAGTTCTTTTATTGTCCAATATTGCAATTCATATTCCAATATTCTTTCTTTTGGTATGCTATTTAATGTTTCTATGTTAGTAAAATACAGTTCTAATCTCTTTAAATGTATTATGATTGCAGCTCGATTTATTTCTGTGATATTCTCCTCATTTTTTTGCCCATTTATCATATATATAACTAAATTATTTAATTTAGTTTTGTTTAGTTTAGTTTTATTATTTTCTATTTCTATTTCTGTTTCACTTTCTATTTCTCTTTCTATTTGTGTATTATCGTCAACATTTATTGAGTTATTGTCGACATTAACTCCGTTTATGTTGCATTTCTGTATGTAGGTTGCTTTCATTTTCTGTATTTTTGTTTTTGCTATCATTATTCGAATTATTGTCAACATTAATTCCATAGTCTTGAGGTTTTACCAGCAAATATTCTTTTATTACTTCAACTTCTTTTCTTCTTTTGCAGACTGTAAAATATCTTTTTTGTATTCCTCTACTAGTCAGTATCTGACATTGCTGATATAACCTTTTATCAAAAATGTTTATGTCTAGGCAAAAGTCTATTATTTCATTTATTTTTTCTTTTTCTATTCCTACTTCTTTTTTAAATAATGATGCACTATATTGATTCCATTCTAGATAATATCCATTGGCATATATTTTTTGGAATAATTTGATAATAAATCCAAAACCTAATATTCCATATTCCGATTCTAATATTTCGAGTTTGTTATCAACATTTACATCTAGCGGGAAATAATCTAATCCTTGTTTTTTTGGCCTTGCCATTAATACCACCACCTATCTACAAATACTTTTACTATCTAATTAGCATTTATTTAGTATTAATGGTATTGTTCTATAATCATTCATCTTGTTTGATTTCTCCTTTCTTTTGTAATAAATCTTCTATTGATATTTGCGTTTCTTTATATATATTATCTAAATATTTTTGTTCACATACTGGTCCAAAACCTCTTTGAATACTCTTCCAGTTTCTTAATTTTTTATTGCATTTTTTACATCTATTTTCCATATACTTTCCTCCATCAAAATGGATATAATTTTAGTTCTAAACTTAGTCCAGGTTCAGCAATTGTTGTTGGTATATTGGTTTCTTCAAATACCCTACTCTGCATTATTTTTTGGTTTGAATTTGTATCTGATAGATGGCATAGTATAATATTTTTTACATAGCTTAAATCATTAGATTTCAGAAACTTTATTACATTGTCTAGGCTAAAATGGCTTTCTAATAATCTGCTATATCTAGTTTTATTTATTACTCCATTTTTCGCATTTTCTTTTGCTATTTCTTTGTTATAATTGCATTCTAATAGTAGGTAGTTTAATTTGCTAAACTTATATTTGATATAATATGTATCTGTTGCATATAGTAATTTTTCTCCTGTAGGTTTGTATTGTATTAAAAATCCGCAATGGTTCTGCTGCATCGTGCTGTGTATCAAATGGCAGTATTATAAAATTGCCGATTTCAAATTGCTGTAATGCTTTTATAATTTTAAATCTATGGCCAACTAGTTCTAATTTTTTAAATGTTCCACCTGATGCATAAACATCTATACCATTTAGTGCAAAATTTGGTGCATATTTTAGATGATCCATATGTTCATGTGTTACTAAAACTCCTTGTATTCCCTGCAAATTAAACTTCAATTCTTTTTGTACATCTTTGAAATTGATACCTGCATCTAATATCAATTTCTCATTTTTGTTTATCTCGATTAGGTAACAGTTTCCTGATGAACTGCTACCTAATACTTTGAGTTTCATTAAAATGCTGGCCTATCATTTGGTTTTTCGTCTGTTGCATTTTCCTCTGATACAGTTTGAGGATTTTCCGTTTCTGCCTCTAGTGTTTCTTCTGATTGTATGTCTATTAACTCTCTATTAGCATTTTCTTCTATCTCTTGGTTTACTTTGTCCTCTTGATTTTCTACATAGTAGTTTTCAGCAGATTCCATCACATATATGTAGCTTTCATTTATTTTCTTTGGATCTAATGGTACTTTTTTGCAAGTAGCTCTGACCATTGTTTTATATAGCATTTCTTCTTGCCATCCTTCTATTGTTTCTGTTCCTACTTTCTTTCCATTTTCCCATTTATCTTTTTCTCCACCCCAAAATTCTGCAGCTGCTGTACTTGGTTTTCTCTTTAGTAGTTCAGCTTTTGACATGACTACTAGTTTGTTTCTTGTTTCATCTTGATATCTTATATATCCAAATCCACCTATTACTTCTCCTCTGTCAAATGGATTCTCTATATCAAATTCGTAGCACTCTACATTGTTTTTTGAAGTCATTTTAAACTTATCATTTTTATGTATTAGTTCTACTCTAATGTCTATTATTGGGTATATTGCATATTTTATGGCCACATATCTTAGTCCTTCATATCCTGGCATTAGATTCAAATCATATTTGTTTGTTTTTCCATTTAAGTATGGTACTACACTTAAATGATTTGTTACTGCCATATCTAGTCCTAATTTTGCATTTTGTACTACGTCAACCGCTAGTTTATTCATATTTACGTTTTGCCATATTATTGCTGGATCATTTGCTTTCTTTTTGCTATAACTTCTTCTTTCCTCTGCAATTTTTAGTGCATTATCTATTCCTATAAAATAGTTTCTTATAAGCTGTTTTTGATATTCATTTAAATTTAATTGTCCCACATTTCCTTGAAATTCATTTATTACCATTCCTGTAAATCTCTCACTTGCTGTTAATTCTTTCTTTTGTGCTTGATTCTCTTCTTTTTTTACTAATTCATTACTCATAGTTCTACCCCCATACTTTTTAAAAATTCCTTGAATTCCTTGGCTTTTTCTCCTTCAAGTTCTATACTCCCGCATTTTACTTCTACTTTATCTTGCTTTTCTTTCATGTGTGTATACTTTTTTTCTAATCCCAATTTAACTGCTCCTTCAATTAGTTCCTCAGGTACTTTCTTTTCTTTTAATGTACTAATTAGTAATGATAATCCTATTAGGACACTAGGTACATTTCCATCTACTTCTGTAAATGCTTCTTCCTTATCTTCGTTAATTTTTATATGTATATCACATTTGAATTTTACTGATTTTCTTAAAAATTCCATAAAATTTGCCATAATTATTTAACCTCCTTGACTATAAATTTCATACCTGTTCTATCTTCAGTTTCTACTTTGACTGTGCAAAAAGCAGGTACACATACTAAATCGACACCACTTGCAGCAACATACGATCTTGTAATCGCTATTGCTTTCATTGATTGATTTATTGCTCCTGCTCCTATTGCTTGTAATTCTACTCTCTTATTTTCTTGTAGACTTCCTGCTATTGCTCCTGCTATTGCATTTGGATTTGATTTGCTTGATATTTTTAAAACTATTGTATTATTCATTTGATTTTCCTTCCTTTCTAATCTATTATTGCTATTGTGCCTTCTCCTACTTTTAAAGGCATTGTTCTTCTTATGTAATCTATATTTCTGACTAATTTGTAATTTCGTTCTCTTGCACTTGAAGTCAATTCTGGATTTCCTACTTCCTTTAGACAATTTACTCTTAGCTTTGCAAGTAGTGTATTTAATTCAATATACTCTTTTTCTTCCATTATTTTTCTCCAATCCTTAGTTCTTTATCTGTTGTTACTATTAGGCTTATTATTTGTGTATCTATATTGTAAATCTCATTTATTGATTCTCTGTTGTCTATAAATATTGGTGCTGAGGTATTGTAAAATTTAATTAAAGTATTTATGATGTCTAGTCCAGCAAGTATTTTGTGTGCATTGTTTACATCTGCATATGGTACTCCGTTTACTAGTGTGTCGCAACATTCTACTAGTCCACCATTTATCTGTGTATCAAATAGTCTAAATTTTACTAGTTCAAACTTACTGTTTATTGCATTTTCCAGTAATTCAACTTTAGTTTTTGTGAAATCTTCTAATGCATATTGTTGTCCTTCTAATGCCTGTATTTTATTTGAAATGACCTCTTCTTCATTTTGTAATTCTGTTATGCGTTCCTTTGTTTTTTCTTGTATTTCTCGTTCATTTAATGTTTTGTTTAATTTGTTTATTTCTTCAGTTATTTCTATTTTTTTATTTTGTAATCCCGAAATATCTCCATTGCTTAAGTTCTTGACTTTTTCTTCTAGTTCTTTTACTTTCTTATCTTTGTCTATATATTCTGGCATCGAAGTTACATCAAATGTATTGTCACTTTCTTTTGCTTTTTCTATCTCTGCAATTTTATTGTTTATATTTTCCAACTTGCTGTTTGCATCTTGCATTTCTTGTTGTAGTTTTTCTCTAACCTTTGTATTTTCATCTATTCTTGCATTTATAGATTGGCCTTCTTTATTTATTGCATCTTGCTCTGTCTTTTTATGTGTATTAAAATTATTTTCAAATTGCTTTTTTATTTCTTCCTTTTGGTCTGTTTCGTATTCTCTTTTGCAAGTTGGACATACAAATGAATTTGGATCATATTCTAATTTTTGATTATTAACTATATCCCATTCTTTATATAATTCTTCTTTTCTCTTTTGGTCTTGCTCTATTTTTGCTTTTCTTTCGTTATCCTCATCTTGTTTTACTCTTATTGTACTTTCAGCTATTCTCTTTTCGTTTTGTAAATTAATTAGGTCATTAGAATACTTTTGTGAATACTCTGTTTCTTTTTTTAATTTAAACTCTGATAGTTCTTGTCTAGCTTCTGTTAATTCGCCTGCTATTTTCATATTTTCTTTTGCTCTAGTTTGTACATCCGTCATTTCTAGTTCAACTTTTTGCAATTCCTGGGCATATTGTTCTTTTTGTTTTTCTATTTCTTCATAATTAATATTATGTTCTGTTATTAATGTATTTGTAAGTTCATCGATTCTTACTGGTATTGTTTCTTTTTCTTTATTTAAATCTTTGATTTTAGCAACTACTACTTTTTTATAGTCATCTATGGACCTTCCATCTAAATTATCCTTAAGTATTTTAAATTCTTCTTTTGAATTCAATATTTCGTCATCTGATATTGTTGTTCCAGATATGTTTATTAGCAATTCTCTTCTTTCTGTCCATTTTAATTGATTATTGAAGTATGCTGGGTCCGTAATTAGCTTAAATAAACTTTCGGGTATTATACTATTGATTTTTTCTTCATAATCTTTCTTTTTTATTGGCACCTCATCTATCCAATAATTAGTTTCATGTCCAGAAAATTCTTGTTCTGACTGTCCTCTTTTAGTTACCCATTTTTCATGAAGTATTTTTTTGAATACCATTTTCATTTCATCAACTACCAATGTTGCCTCGACTTCATGATCTAAAAAATGAATTGGTTTATTCTCACTATCTAATGTTTTTATATTAAAATCTTTTCTGTCATTGCTATCTTTGTCAAAGAATAGCCATTTAAATGCATCAAATATTGTTGTTTTTCCTGTTGCATTTTTTCCATAAATATTTGTATTGTTACTATTAAAATCAATTTCTAAATCTTTTATTCCTTTGAAATTCTTTAATTTCAAATTAGATATTCTTATTTTCATTATTATTTCTCCTTCCTATGCATAGCAATTATTTTTCTGCATCTTCCATTGCTTCTTTATATCCACATTCCGAACATATATCTGTTTTGTTATCTCTTCTGCTCAATGCTGGTCTATCCCCAAGTGGTCCACCACATTTAAGACATTTTTTCATTTTATTGCTCCTTTCTGCTCTTGATTTCTATAATTCTATGTGCTAGAATAAAGTCAAAGCATTTTTCTAAGTGTTTTATAGAACTATTTATTTACTTTGGCGGTATTTGGTAGTTCTATTATTTTAGCTTGTTGTTTTTCTTTTTTATAGAAGTTGTCTATTTCATCAACAAGCAATTGATATCTTGTTTCTGTGCATAATTCTGATATTTTTCTTTTTCTTTGTGATGGATCTCCATAGTCGTTAGATTCATTAAGTGTTCTAATTTGTAATAGAATATCTGATACACTAAATTTGATATCTTTAATTTCCTTATCGCTTAACTTGATTGTTTCTTCTAGCTGTTTTATTTTTTGTGCTTCGTCAGTGTGCTTTCCTCTCATACTTATCTCACCCCTTTCAAATTTTTTAATTTATATTTCATTGTGGTCAATGTTATAATGTGCCATATGTAGCAATCGTGTAATTTATCTTCTTTTGTTTTCATTTTTCTTTTCCTCACTTCCTAGATATTCTTCTAAAAATAGTATTATCAGTAGTCCAAAAATCGGAATTAAATATTCTCCTCCAATTGTTTGATAACCTCTTAATTTGTTAGCATAGTTTATTGATAATATTGTTATTATAATAATTCCTATAATTACTATTATTTCTAACATTCGCACTAAAAATTTTTTCTTTTTAATTTTCACTTGTATTCACTTCCTTTCCTTGCAATATGTCTGCATACTTTAAGAACTTACTTTTTATAATGTTATAGTTCCAATTTCCTCCTGGTTCTTCAGGTGGAACTGCACTTCCAAATTGCAAAAACTCTGGTCTGCCCGCCCTTAATCCTGCTCTTATGTAATCTGCGTTTTTTCTTATAATTCTTCCTGCCTCATATGGTGTTAATGTTTCTACTGGTTTTATCTCCATCCGATTTTTCCTCCTTGATTTTGTGTGGTTGTCGCATTTTTAATTTTCTTCATTTTACCCTCCTTTCTATGTATACTTTTGTATACGGTTTAAGGTAAAAAAATGTATTTCCTGTAGTCTAAATCATTATTCTTGCAGTATTGTATAATTGCATTACAAAACTTATCACTAGTTGGTTTTCTTTTTCCGTTTAGAATAAGATGTAAATATGAGTAGTTAATTCCCATTTCTTCTGCAAACCAAGTTTTATTGTTTCTAAAGCGTTCTTTAATTAGTTGTTCAATAGCTTCTATGTTCACTTCCATACTTTTTTCCTCCTTTTGTATACTTTTGTATACAAGCATATTATATCATTATTTTATTTTTGTCAATAGTTTTTGTATACTTTTTTATATTTTTTTTATTGACTTTATAAAAGCATTGTTATATACTATATTTGGAGGGTTTAATATGTTTGATAAAAATAAATTTGCGAGTATATTAAAAAAAATATTAGAAAATTATAATAATCAAAGTGAATTTGCACGTAATTCTAACATCGGAAGGGCCTATATATCAAGAATATTAAATATGCATTTAGATACCCCTCCAAAGCCTTCTACTTTACAAGGTATTGCTAATGCTTCTAGAGGAATTACAACTTATACAGAATTGTTAAGTGTATGTGGTTATTTGCCATTTCAATTAAATGACACCACTTCAACGTCACCATTAGATGTAAAATTAGCAGAAGTAATTTTTAAAGACAATATACATCAATTAGATCAATATGAACTTTCAGAAGCTGATTTTTCATACTTGACGGAGCTTTTGGTTTATAGAAAATATGACAGCAATACAATGGAATCTAAATTAAGTGATTTCGCTTCAAATCATTCCGAAGCTAAAACATTATATTCTATGTTAATTAAAATAAATGATTCTATTAATGATGCTCTAGCTAATTTGAATAAAAATGGATATCTATATCCTATACCTATTTACAAAAACAATAAGCATATAGATTTATTTTTAGCAACAGATATTGTAGATTATACCAATTATAATATTCCTGTGGATATGTCGTTTAATAATTTTTTTGCATTATTGATTGATACTGATAAAATGTTTCCTCTATTAGATATTAATGATATTGCTATCATTCAAAAAAGTGACGAATTAGAAAATGGTCAAATTGTTGCAGTATATTCTATTACTAAAGAATGTTATTTGATTGGTAAATTATTTAAATATGAAAATATAATTGAATTATCATATTTAAATTCTAAATCCGAGAGATTTATTATCAATGATATTAAATTTTTAGGAAAAGTAATAAAAGCTGAAAATCAAAGTGCTTTTAAATAATTATTATAAGAAAGGAGCTACTATGGATCCAGTTGTTATAGTTTTATCGGTATTTATCTTATTTTGTTTATTTATGGCATATTACACCTCGCATAATCAATCCAAAAATAAAAAGAATTTATCTAAATTAAAAGATCAAAAAAATGCATCTTTATTTATTACTTTGTCACATTTTTATGGATTGCCTATTGCCGAGAATACATTGACACGAATTTTTTCTTGTCCTAATGAATATGAGTTTTTAGCAAATGGAAATACCTTTAAATTAAATAAAAGTAAAATTACAGATGTTACTATAACTAATGATGTTGAAATACAAAAGAATAATGTTTCTAGTATTGGTGGGGCAATTGGTGGGGCTATCCTATTTGGTCCTATAGGTGCTATGATTGGTGGACGTTCAAAAGAAAAAACATCAAAAATTGTAAATTCATATTTGATATTTACATTTCTTGATAATAATGAAATTAAATATATTGCTTTTAATTGTACTAATGATTTCAAAGCACAAAAAATTGTTAAAGAATTTAAGCAAAGTAATTTAAGAGCAGAAACAACTATAAACTTATAAAAAAAGGATAATGTGTTATTTGTTTGCGACAACCACACATTATCCGAGTCATAACCACTTGAAAGTGATTACATTTTGTATTATATATTAAATGCCTTCATTTTTCAAGTGAAAATTTGAAAAAATGGAGGTTTTTATATGGAAGATTTTAAACGCAGATTTAATGGTAGTGGATGTGCTACTTATTTAGGTAAACGGAAGACAAAAGCCCTGGGGAGCAAAAATAACTATTGGAAAAGATAAAGATGGTAAGTACATATATCACTTTATAGATTTTTTTGAAACAGAATTAGAAACATTAGTATGTCTAGAAAATTATCATAAAGAGCCTACCCCTCTTTATATAAAAGAAGATAAGTATGATAGGATTGTTACATTTCCTAAAGTCCCCTATCCCCTTGTCTCTGTTAAAAATCCTAAAAAAGAAGTTATTGAAAAAGTAAAAAAGGAGAACTATACATTTAAACAACTATATGAAAAATTTGCAGAAGCAAAAATGCTCACAAAAGAAGAAGCTCAAATGGAAAAGAAATATCATATACGACCTAAAAATAAACCTTTTGGCCATCATTATTGTCATGGAATGATTACAGCTTTTCATAACTCTGAAGCTTTACACGATAGAGTTTATAAAGACTTAAGAGCATCTGATTTCAATAAACATTTAAAGGATGGTAAAAAAAGTGCAGGCTCACAAAAACAAATGGTTAATTTATATATGAATCTTGATAAGTTTGCACTTGAAGAAGATATAATAGAAAAAGGCTATGCACAATTTATTACTGCTGCTACAAGCAATAGAAAAGAAATTAGAAAAGCAAAAGATAAGCAAGTAGAAAAAGGCAAGTTATTTACTTATGAGCAAATAGATTATTTATGGAATTTTACTTTAAAAAGTAGTGGAGTACAGTTAGCAAGAAAGCAAGCTAGGGAGCAATTTATAAGAGACTTTTGGTTAATGCTTTTATATTCAGGAACTCGTGCTGATGAATTACTGTCAGTCTATACAGAGAATATATTTCTAGATGATAATTATTTTATAGGTGGATTAAAAACAGAAGCGGGTATAAATAGAGAAATACCTATTCATCCAGCTGTTAAACATTTATGGGAAAAATATTACGATCCTAATAATGAGTTTCTGTTTATGCAGCCAAATGGAAACAAAGTAGATTATAGTTACTACTTTTGGCATTTTCAAAATAATTTTGAAGCATTACATCCTGAAGTATCAGACCATACTGCACACGATGCAAGACATACTCTACGAACGGAATTAAAAAAATTGAACATAAAGGATATTATTATAAATTCAATTATTGGCCATAGTAATGATGATATCGGAGATGATGTTTACACCCATATTTCAATAGAAGAAAAACAAGAAGCAATAAAACAAGTTACTTATAAAGAACAGAAAAAGTTATATATTTTTGCTTCAAATCAATAACAAAAATACTTCCAAAAAACCTACTTGAACTTGTCAAAACTTATTAAGCTATCAACAAAATATCAACAATTCAAAATACCAAGCTGTAAAAAGCTTGGTATTTCAACACTTTTATTACACTTCCATTATAATTGGTATTATCATTGGATTTCTCTTTGTTTTCATAAAAATATAATCTCTTAAATTCTCTCTTGTGGTTGATTTTATGGTTGCCCAATCTGTAATTCCTCTTTCTTCACATTTTTTTATTTCATGCCTTACTACAGATTTCACATCATCCATTAAATTCTCAGATTCTCTAACATAAACAAATCCTCTTGAAATAACATCTGGTCCAGCAACAACTTCTCCTGTTGAAGAATCCATTGTTAAAACAATAATAATTAATCCATCTTGTGATAGATGTTGTCTATCTCTTAGGACAATACTTCCTACATCTCCTACTCCTAAACCATCTACTAACACTCTTCCACTTGGTACAGAACCTGTTAATTCCGCTTTTTCATTACTGATTTCTAAAATTCTTCCATTTGACATCATAATAATATTATCTTTTTCAATTCCCATACTTTGTGCTGTTTCACTATGAGCAATTAATTGTCTATATTCTCCATGAACAGGAATAAAGTATTTTGGTCTTGCTAAAGCCAAAATTAATTTCTGCTCTTCTTGACAAGCATGTCCTGATACATGTATGGTTTCTAATGAACTATAAACTACTTCTGCTCCTATTTGCATTAAATCATCAATAACTTTTGATACAAATTTTTCATTTCCAGGTATTGGTGTTGCAGAAATGATAACTAAGTCATTTTGTGTTATTTTAACTTTTCTATGGTCTCCTGCTGCCATTCTAGTTAAGGCTGACATTGGCTCTCCTTGACTTCCTGTTGTAATAATTACTAATTGTTCATCTGTATATTTATTGATCATATCTATATCAATGAATACATTATTAGGACATTCAATATATCCTAATTCTTTTGCTGTTTCTATCATATTTATCATACTTCTACCACATACAGCAATTTTTCTGTTGTATTTTACTGCTGAATTAACAATTTGTTGCACTCTATGCACATTAGAAGCAAAAGTAGCCACAACAATTCTTTTTGTACAATGCAAAAATAACTTGTCAAAAACTTCTCCTATTGAACTCTCTGACATAGTAAATCCTTTTCTTTCTGCATTTGTACTATCTGACATTAATGCTAGTATTCCTTTGTTCCCAATTTCTGCAATTCTTCCAAAGTCCATTATTTTTCCATCAATTGGTGTGTAATCCACTTTAAAATCACCTGTATGCAAAATGGTTCCTGCTGGTGTTGTAATAGCTAACATAACAGAATCTGGAATACTGTGTGAACTTCTAATAAATTCTACTTTGAAATTTCTTCCTAAATGAATAGTTTGTCCTTGCATTACTTCTGTTAATTTAGTACTTCTTAGTAATTTGTGTTCTTCTAACTTGTTTCTAATTAATCCGGCAAGCAAGTTTTGGTGCATAAATTGGTATATTAATTTTCTTTAATAAGTATGGCACACTACCTATGTGATCTTCATGCCCATGGGTAATAACTAATCCTTTAATTTTCTCTACATTTTTTTCCAAATATGTGATATCTGGTATTACTAAGTCGATTCCTAGCATATCATCTTCTGGAAAAGATAAACCACAATCTACTACTATCATTTCGTTTTCATATTCAAAAACAGTTATGTTTTTTCCTACTTCATGTAATCCTCCCAATGGTATAATTTTTAGTTTTGATGTTTTAAAAATTTCATTACTGCTGTTTTTCATGTTTTTTGTTCTACTTGTCCTATTGGTTGTTCTTCTTGTTTTTATTGAGGTTTGTACTTCTGTTTTGTTTTCCACATTTTCTTCTTTTTTTGTTAATTTTTTTGTTGTTTTTGCTACTGCATTGCTATTTTCCATACGATTTGTTTTTCTATGGTAAGGTTTTGTCTCTTTTGCCTCCTCTTTTATATCTCTTCTTGTTGTTCTTTTTCTTTTTTCAAATTCTTTCTTTTGCTTATTTTCTAATTTTTCTTCTGCCATATTTTTTCCTCTTTTCTCCTTTTTATTTTTGATTTTATTAATAAATAGCTAAAAAACGAATTTAAGAAAATGTAAGCCAATAACAGCAACATTCATTTTCTATAAATTCTTATTTTTTCCTTATCTTTTCTATGTTTTCTCTTTCTTCTCTCTTTTAACATAGAATAAATATTTTATAATCCGTTCCTTATTATTATTTACCTTATTTTTCCTTTTCATACATTTTTTACTTTAATAATAAAATCTCATTTTTTAGCAACCAAGTTATTTATTGCTAATTACTGCCGTTTATTATACTATACGTTTCTTAAAAAGTCAACTTTTTATAGAAAAGTTGACTATCTTTTTAGATTACTCTACTACAACAAAAAAGGATTCACTTTTTGGAATCCTTTTTTCTAGTTATTCTCTCCTCTTCCTTCTGGTAATGCATCTGAATAATCTACTACAATTCTAATGTGTGTAATTGCTTTGATAGCTTTTACAATTTTGCTGTTTTTAATTCTTTCCCATAAACTTAGTTTTGTTTCAAAAGTAGTCTCTTCTACATATTGTTGCTCTTCTATTGCAGTTGGTTCTTTTTGTGTTTCTTCTATGGTTGCTTCTTCTACTACTTCTTGTATTTCTTCTACTGGTGTTGGAATTGATTTTAAGGCATCTGCTATTTCAATTCCTATATAACTTAATGCTTTTGATCTGTCTTCAATTCTTTCCATATCAATTTCTATATGTAAATTAGTTTCTAAGTTATTAATTCTAGCATTTAATAGTTTAATAGCATCTTGATAGTTCTCTGATTCTGCATCTTTTTCTTTTCCCACTATTGTTAATGCTTCTACAATGTCTTCTGAGAAAATACTGTCAGCTTTTTTTACTTTGTCTTTCCATTCTTTTTCTCTTGTTTCAATTTCTGTTGCTTCTAATAACCCTTTTAAACTACTTGCTTGTGCTATATTTTGTTCTCTTTGTCTGATTAGTTCTTCAATTCTTTTTGTGTTTTCTTCAAATTGATTGGTTGCAAATTCAACTAATCCATAGGCAGCTTTATAAACACTAGGTGGAAAGTTTTTCTTTTTTGGATATTCGATTAAATAAGTTTTTATGGATTCTATTAAATCTTTAAAGTAGCTGTCATCTTCTAACTGAACGATTTGCTTTTTACTTTTTGGATTAATTAATTTTTGAATTTTATCTATATTGGATAATATTTTTTCTTCTGTGATAACCATTCTCACATTTACTATGCCTGATTTTGACATTGCAAAAGTACCTCCTTTATCTTACGCATACTCGTCTTTTATCTTCTTCAATTACCATTATACATTAACTCTATAAAAACTACAAGTAGTTTTTTATATTTTTATTTTATTTTTTTGTTACAGAAATATTACAAAAATATTACAAGTTATTTTTATATTCGACATTTCTCTTTTTCTTTCTTCCGTATCTTTTTCTTTGCAAGTTTTAAACTGTCTTTATTTCCTCAAATCTTTTTATTTTTTGTGTTGTTGTTTTGATCAGTTCTTCATTTGTAATTGAAATTTCTCTAATATATTTGTATGCTGGCATTGTTTTATTTACTTTTTTTACTTCCTTCCAAATAGCTTCTTTTAATTTTTCTTCTTCCAAAGTTCCAAAAACTTCTTTTGCCACTTCTTCTTCATATACAATTTTACTAGCTATTTTGTAATCTCCATCTTCTTCCAATTTTCCATAAACAAAACTTTCTTTTACTCCTTCTATTTTATTAATTAATGTCTCTAATTCTTCTGGATAAACATTT
Organism: uncultured Clostridium sp.; assembly: GCA_947244675.1. The sequence continues at coordinate 46,458 of CAMXLV010000001.1, forward strand.
TTTCCATTTTTTAATACAATTACAAATTTTTTCCTTCCTGAGATAAATATATAACCATCTTTATCAATTTTAGCTAAATCTCCTGTATGTAGCCATCCTTCTTCATCAATTGTTTCTTTTGTTGCTTCTTCATTATTATAATATCCTAACATGATGGATGGTCCTTTAGCTAACAATTCCCCAATTCCTTCTTCATTTGGCTCTAAAATTTTAACTTCTAAACTTGGAAATGCTCTTCCTATAGATCCTAATCTTCTATATTTATCATCCTCAGCTGCTATTACTGGTGAACTCTCTGTTAGCCCATATCCTTGATATGTTGCAACTCCTAATTCGTTAAATCCTTTTTCGGTCTCTGGATCTAAAGCTGCCCCTCCTGCCACAAATAATCTTAGTCTTCCACCTAAATTATCATGAATTTCATGAAATAGTTTTCTTCTAATATCAATTTTTAGTTTTAGCAAAAATTGACTGATTTTGATTCCTTTTTTTACAGTTTCAAGTTTTCCTTTTTTTTCTATGTTTTTCATTACTTTTTTGTACATACTCTCAAAAAGTATTGGAACAGAAACCATTACGGTTGCACGATATTCTTTGATATTATCTGCAATATGTCTAATTCCTTCACAAAAGGCAATCGCAGCCCCTTTTGAAATAGGATAAATAAATCCAGTTGTACATTCAAATGTATGATGTAATGGTAAAAATGATAAAAATACATCATTTTCATCTACTTTAATGGTTGATGCAATATCAAAAAGGTTTGCACATATATTTTCATGTGATAACGCCACTGCTTTTGACATAGCAGTAGTTCCAGATGTAAATAACATGATTCCCATTTCTTTTTCATTAATTTTAGCTTCTAAAAATTCTTTATTTCCCTCTTCTATTTGTTTTCTTCCTTTTTCTATTAGCTCACTTTGTGAATAAATACCATTGCTTTCTTTTTTTAAGTCCATAGAAATAAAATATTTTATTTTGCTATTTTTCTTTTCTCTTATTTTATTCATTATAGCATCATATTTTTGGGAATAAAAAATAGCTTCTACTTCTGAGCGTAAAATTAAGCTTTCTATTTCATTATCTGGCAAAGCTTTATCAAGAGGTACTACTATCCCTGTTCCCGTAACTGTTGCAAAATAAGCTACTCCCCATTCATATCTATTCTCTGCTATTACAGCAATTCTTTTGTCTTTTAGTCCCATATGAATTAGGGCTGTCCCCAAAGCATTGATTTCTTCTCTCAATTCTTTGTGTGTAATTTCTTTGAATTTTCCTACTTCTTCTGTTTTGAACAAGTAAGCTGGATTATTACCATATATTTCACCTGTTTTTTCCAGCATTTCTTTTAAATTTTTATATTTTGGCATTTCATGAATTGGCTCTCTCATTTTACTTTCAACCCTTCTATTACTGTATTTTCAAATTGCTTAAACAATTTCATGATATCTATTTTTTCTTCTTGTCTTGTTTTATAAACTAAACTAGAACAAATTAAAGCATAAATTTCTGACGCAATTGCTTGTGGATTTCCTTTTTTGATTTGTCCTATTTCCATTCCTTCTTTTACTATATTTTCAATTTGATTAATATATTCTAATATATGTTTTTGACATTTTTGGTTTCTTGCTTCATGTCCCCAAAATTGACTCAATAATATAGTAATTAAGTCTTCATATTTGATAACTATTTTAATTTGTATTAATATAATTGCTTTGATTTTGTCAATATAATTTTCATATTTGGCAGTTTTTATATCAATACTATTTTGTAATAGTTTAATTCCTTCTTCTACTAAGAAATTGAAGATTTCTTCTTTGCTGGAAAAATGATAGTACAACGTTCCTTTTGCAACTCCTACTGTTGCTGTTATTTCTTCAATACTAGTTGCATCATATCCTTTCTCAGCAAATAGCTTCATTGATGTTTCAAATATTTTTCTTTTGGTTTTATTCATATTTTTAACATCCTTCCCTTACGTTTTCATTGTTTTCATTATATAGTTTATTCTTGTTTTTTGCAATAGTTTTTCTTCTTTTTTAGACAAGTCGTTCGGTTATGTAGAATTTTTTATAAATTTCACTTTACTTTTTTATATAAGTAATATAAAATAAATCCAAATTGGATATACTAAGAAAAAAATTGGAGGAAACAAATGAAAAACAAAAATGAATTAAATTATCAAGATTTAAAAATGACATGTCCTACAAATCTCTTTAAGTTTGATACAACAGAAGAATTAGAATCTATCCAGTCAGGAATAGGACAAGACCGTGGCATTAAAGCCTTAGAATTTGGTTTACAAGTAGATGTAAAAGGATACAATTTATACTTAGAAGGGCCAAGTGGTGTAGGAAAAACCATGTACACTAAAAATTATTTAGACAAAATTGCTACCAAAAAGAAAACCCCTTCTGATTGGTGTTATATCTATAATTTTGATAACCCTAATGAACCTATTGCTGTTGAGCTTCCTGCTGGACAAGGAAAAGAATTTAAAGATTCTATGGACGGTTTTATTAAAGAAATCAGAAAAGACATCAAAAAAACTTTCAACAATGATGATTTTGAAAAAGAAAAAGCTTTAATCAAGCAAGAATTTGAAGTAAAACGTTCTGCTTTATTAGACAAATTGAACCAAGATGCTTCAAAATATAATTTTCAAGTTAAAGCTGCTCAAAATGGTATTTATATGATGCCAGTTGTTGATGGTAAAGCAATTGAAGAAGAAGAATTTGAAAAATTAGATGCAAACATCAAACAAGAATATGAAGAAAAATCTGTTTTTGTTCAAGAACAAATTATGGAAGCCATTAGTCAAATTAAGGAGATTGAACGTCAATCTGATAAAAAAATTTCTGAATGGCAATCCAATGTTGCTTTGCTTACAGTAAATGTTCATATTAATTTTTTAAAGTCTAAGTATAAAAGAAACAAAAAAATTAACAAATTTTTAAATGATATTAAACAAGATATTCTAAAGAATATTCCAGCTTTTTTAGAAGACAACTCAGCTCCGTCTTCACGGATCATCTTCTACAGGGCCAAATACTAAAAAGCCAGACCCTTCTTTGAATTATCGTGTCGATTTGTTTATTGATAATGCCAATCATGAAGGTGCCCCTGTTATCATGGATTCAAATTATTCTTATCATAATATTTTTGGTTCTTTAGAATATGAAAATTATTATGGTGCTTTAAAAACAGATCATACGATGTTAAAACCTGGGTTAATGCAACGTGCTAATGGTGGTTATATTATTTTTCAAGCCAAAGATTTGCTTTCTAATGGAATGTGCTATGAAGCATTAAAAAAAGCATTAAGAGTAAAAGAACTAAGCATTGAAAATGCTACGGATCAACGTTCTTCTATGGTTTTAGTATCTTTAAAACCTGAGCCAATTCCTTTAAATTTAAAGGTTATTCTAATTGGAAGCAGTAGTATTTATCAAACTCTTTTAGCAATGGATTCTGATTTTAAAAAATTATTTAAAATCAAAGTAGAATTTGAAGATGATGCCCTAATTAATCCAGATAATCTTCAAAAGCTTGCACAAATTGTTCATGGATTTTGTGAACATGAGCAATTGCCTCATCTTGACAAAACAGGTATGGCTCGTCTAGTAGAATATGCTTCTAAATTAGCTGGCAGTCATAATAAAGTATCCACTCGTTTTGATGATTTGACACAAGTAGTTGGTGAAGCTGCTACCTGGGCAAAAATCTCAAAATCTAAAGTAGTCACTGCTAAATTTATTGATAAAGCTTTGCAAGAACGTATAGAAAGAGTAAAAAAATATGATACCAAATATTTAGAAATGATAAAGCAAAATTCTCTTTTAATCAACACCTCTGGTTTTTCTGTTGGTGAATTAAATGGTTTAACCGTTATGACCATTCGGCGATTATACTTTTGGTAAACCTGCTAAAATTACTGTTAATACTTATACTGGGAAAAATGGTATTATTAATATTGAAAGAGAAGTTGAAATTTCTGGACCATCTCACTCAAAGGGTGTCCTAATTTTAACTGGCTACTTAGGAGAAATGTTTGCACAAGATATTCCTTTATGTTTAACAGCAAGTATTTGCTTTGAGCAATTATACAATGGTGTAGATGGTGATAGTGCTTCTAGTACAGAACTCTATGGTCTACTTTCTAGCCTATCTGGCATTCCTATCAATCAATCTATTGCTGTTACTGGTTCTGTAAATCAAAAAGGGCAAATTCAGCCAATTGGCGGTGTTAATGAAAAAATAGAAGGCTTTTTCCAAATTTGTAAACTACGTGGTTTAGATGGATCTCATGGTGTTATGATTCCAATACAAAATGTTGACAACCTACAATTATCTGACGAAATAATAGAAGCCGTTAAAAACAAGCAATTCCACATATATTCTATTTCCACCATTGAAGAAGGAATTGAAGTATTAACTGGTGTTCCCGCTGGTAAAAAAGACAAAACTGGACACTTTCCAGCAGGTACCATCAACTATCTAGTTTATGAAAAACTAAAAAAATATGCCGGGATTGGGGGACGTTCTTAAAATCCCTCCTAAAAGGGATTAAGGGACACTCTTTATCTTTCTCATATAAAAACTCCTTATAACTATCTTATTGTTATAAGGGGTTTTTTCTTATACTATCAAAATACATTTTGCAATGTAAAATCATATTTATCTTCAATATGTTTCAAAATAAAAATACTTTTATCTAATTCACTTTTCGATTCCTCATATTGTTCTGATTCAACATAACTTTTCATGGCCACAAAAGCTGTTTCTACCTTTTCTAATTCATCATGTTCTATATAATAAGCTAATTTATCATGCTTTTCTTCCCATTGTTTATAGATTTTTTCTATTTCCTCTTTTACCACTTCATTTTCTATTTCTTCTTGCGTTATTTTGTCTCTTAAAGAAACAAGATTTGTTGATAATTCATTTACTGATTCTTCTGTATATTTTTGTGTAGCTGTATCACCAAATATAATAGCCATGACAATCACAATACATATTATCATCTCTTTTAGCATAATAAGATAAATCTCCTTTTAACTTAATCTTCTTAATAAAGAGTGTCCCTAAATCCCTTTTAGAAGGGATTTAAACAACGTCCCCTAATCCCCTTTTTTTTGGCAAAAGATTTGACCTTTTCCATCAATGGTTACTACTAAGGCTTCTTCTGGTTTTATTTTGAATTTTTCTACTTGCTTTTTTAACCATGCATAATTTTTTCCTAGTGCTTGCAAATTTTTTTGCATGATTTTTCCATCTACTACTAAATCATAAGGAATTCCTTCATATTCTGGTTGTATTTGAAAGTCTTCTGGAATGGTCGTCCTTTTTTCTGGTTTTTGAATTACAGTTACTTGTCCACTCGTTTCTAATATTGCATACTCTACATCTCCTAAATTAACCACATTATTTCCTCGCAATCTCTCTTCTAATTCATTAATGGTAAATCTTTCTTTTTTTAATGCTTGTTCATCGATTTTACCACGATAAATTAAAATACTTGGTTTTCCGCAAATTATTTCTCTTGCTTTTAAACTTTTCATATTAATTAGTGAAATGGTTAAATGCATTACTAAAAGTCCTAAAATAGGAATAATTCCATTTGAAATTGGAATTCCGAAGTTCTGTCATTGGAATAGATGCCAAATCAGCTATCATAATAGAAATAGCTAATTCAAATGGTTGCAATTGTCCAATTTCCCTTTTTCCCATTAATCTCATCACAATTAAAACAATAAGATATAATATAATGGCTCTAAAAAACGTAATCAACATAAAAACAGCACCTACCTTGCCTTTTCATTTAACATTTTTAACTTAAAATTTCAATTTTTATTTATTTTTAACAAATTTTAACTTTTTTATACTGTTTTTTTTGAATAATTTTTCTTATTTTGTGAATAATAAATTTAGAACCTTTCGACAAATTACAAAATGAATTTTAATTCTAAGGAGGTTAGAGACTTATGTCAGAAGCTCAAGGAAATCAAGTAAAAGCAGGTGGTTCTACTGCATGGCAAATCGTTGGTAGATTAGTTGCATCCGCTGTAGTATTAGCCATTACTGCATTTTTCACACCTGGATTTACCATTAATAGTTTTTGGACTTTAGCTATTGCTGCTGTCGTCCTAACAGTTATTGATTATTTAGTTATCAAATTCACTGGTTTACATGCTAGTCCTTTTGGTAAAGGATTTGTAGGTTTCGCATTAGCAGCAATCGTTCTATATGTAACACAATTTTTCGTTGCAGGTTATTCTATTTCTTGGATGGCAGCTATTATTGGTGCTTTAATCTATGGTGTAGTTGATTACTTCATTCCTGGAAATCAATCTATGTAAAAAAAGTAATCAAAAAAGAAACGATATCAATTCTGTTATATTTTATAACAATATCAATATCGTTTCTTTCTTTTTATCTTTTTTCTACAATTTCATTTTTATTCTTATAAATACTTTTTTTAGGAACTACTCCTCTAACACAAGATAAAGGATAAATATTCGTATTTCTTCCAACAACTGTTCCTGGATTTAATACTGTTCCACATCCTACTTCTACTTCATCGCCTAACATGGCTCCGAATTTTTTAATACCAGTTTCTAATTGTTCTTTTCCTTTTTTTACCACAACTAATTTTTTATCTGATTTTACATTAGATGTAATAGAACCTGCACCCATATGTGCTTTATATCCTAATATAGAGTCTCCTACATAATTGTAATGAGGTACTTGCACCTTATTAAATAAAATAACATTTTTTAACTCTGTTGAATTACCAACTACTGCTTCTTCTCCAACAATTACCTTCCCACGGATAAAAGCACAATGTCTTATTTGTGCTTTTTCTCCAATAATAGCAGGTCCTTGAATATAAGCACTTGGCATTACTTCTGCATTTTTGGCAATCCACACATTGTCTCCTATTTTATCATATTTCTCTGGTGACAATTTTTCCCCTAAAGCTAAAATAAAATCATTAATTTTAGCTAATGCTTCCCATGGATATGTCAATTCTGCTAGCAATTCTTTTGCTATCGTTTCTTCTAAATTATATAAATTGGTAATCTTACACTCTTCCATTTTCTTTCCCTTTCTTACCTAATTTTTTGGAGCCTTAATATGATTTAAAAAATTATTTCTTCCAATATTTCTCATATAATTCTTTTGCTGTTTTAGGACTATCTACCCCTTCTTTATTTTTAACTGGTGCAAAATCATCTTCTCTTTTTCCTCTTAATATTGCTATGTTGTCAAAAAATTCAAAAGCATCAAATATGAAAGATTCAAATTTATAAGCATTTGGCTCTTTCGGAATAATTTCTTTTCCATTTTCATCTATGTATGAATTCTTTTTAAAAGCACTATGATACATTAAATGTTCTTTACTTACTTTTTCTATTGCTTCTATAGTATACAAATTACACATGATGTGTGATTCTCCATATTTTAATTCCCCATTGTCATCTATCTCTTCTGCCATTTTACTTGGTAATTCTGCATATTCTATTACTTTTGGATGCCCATTCATTTTACAAAATACCCCTACTTTTTCATGTGGGTTAGCTTTTACTACTGACTTTGATGCAATTTGGACTCCTTGCTTCATTGCCATACCAAGTAATGTTACATCTACCATTTTTAATAAGGCATTATCTACTCCTCCAATAAATACCCATTTGATGCCTCTTTCTTTCATATCTGCTAGGCTTCCACTTGTTCTTAGTGAACTATATGTTCCTCCATTTCCATCAGATGCTTCTTTGATTTTATTTTCTTTACTAATTAGAAGTTTTCCATTTATATCAATCAATGGTAATTCACTTTGTGTAAATATAATAACACTTTCTTTTTTATAACCAAAGTAATTATTCTTTTCTAAAAATTCAACTGTTTCTTTATGGTTTTCTTTACTTGTCATAATATACCAAGGAATAGCAACATCATATTTTTTATTGGCTTCTTTTAAATTTTCTGCTAATATCTCAAATAAATATTTTCCTTTTCCATATACATCTAATTTAAAAGTTCCTTTTGGGCCATTATGACCGAAGTCTACTTCCTTGCCCTCCTGCCATGGTAACAACTGCATATTGCCCTTTTTTAACGACTTCTTCTCCTAAAGTATCAAATTCTTCCCTTTGTTTTTGTGTTAACTTTGCTTTATCTAAATATGCTATATTTTCTATTCTATTTTCTTTAATTTCTATCTCTTTTTTGGTATTATCATAAAGTTCTTTGATTTGGTGAAAATCTATTTGATTGATTTGTTCTATTAATTCTTCTTTTTCTTTTCCTTGTAATTGCTCTAAAAATTTTATAATATGTTCTTGATTATATTTCTTCAATAATTCTATTGTGTCTTGCTTTTTATCCATTTTTCCCCATCCCTTTCGGTGTATTATATGCGATTCTATCATATTTGCTTCTAATTATCAAGTTTTTACTCTATTATTTCAATTTCGTTCCTTTAAAATTTATGATAAACTTGTCATATTCTAAAAAATCTGTCCATATATTTAACTAAAGAAATTTGAATTTTGATTAAGGTTTAAGGAGGTATATAGATGGAAAATACAAGATTGTATGAAGACATCGCAAAAAGGACAGATGGTGACATCTATGTGGGAGTAGTTGGTCCTGTTAGAACTGGTAAATCTACTTTTATTAAAAAATTTATGGATTTGTTAGTTATTCCCAATATTGATAATGAATATAAAAAAGAAAGGGCAAGAGATGAACTTCCACAAAGTGCTGGTGGAAAAACAATTATGACTACTGAGCCTAAATTTATTCCCAATGAGGCCATTGAAATTACACTTGATAACAACTTAAAATTTAAAACTAGATTAGTTGATTGTGTTGGGTATTTAGTTGATAATGCCATTGGCTATTTAGAAGATGATATGCCTAGAATGGTAAAAACACCTTGGTCTCAAGAAGAAATTCCTTTTGAGACAGCAGCAGAAATTGGAACAAAAAAGGTTATTGATGAACATTCAACTATTGGTATTTTAGTTACTACTGATGGTTCTATTACTGATATTCCAAGAGAAGATTATATACAAGCAGAAGAAAGAGTGGTTCGTGAATTAAAACAATTGAATAAACCTTTTATTATTCTTTTAAATTCTAATGATCCTACTTCTAACTACACAAGAGAATTAGCTGATAAATTGAGTGACAAATATGCAACCACTGTTATTCCTATTAATTGTGAACTTTTAGATATTGATGATATTAACAATATGTTTTCTAAAGTCTTATATGAATTTCCAGTAGAGCAAATTTGCATGAAATTTCCTCGTTGGATGGATGGCTTATGTTATGATCATCCTTTAAAAGCACAATTATATAATGAAATTAGAGACGCTTTTTTAGATGTTCATGTCCTAAAAGATGTTTCTAGTTGTGTCGATAAAATCAGGCAAACAGAAATTATTGCTAAGAGTTCTATTGAAGATATTAGACTTGGTGATGGTACTGTAAATGTTGAAATTACACTAAAAGAAGATTTATTTTATCAAATTTTATCCGAAATTACAGGTGTTAGCGTTACCAATGAAGGAGATCTATTTAGTATTATCTCAGAACTGTCTAAAACCAAGAAAAAATTTGACCGTGTCTCCTATGCTTTAGAAGAAGTAGAAGCAAAAGGTTATGGTATTGTAACTCCATCTATTGATGATTTAGTTTTAGAAGAACCAGAAATGATAAAACAAGGTTCCCGTTTTGGTGTTAAATTAAAAGCAAAAGCTCCTTCCATTCATCTAATAAAAACATGTGTAGAAACAGAAGTTTCTCCTATTGTTGGATCTGAGAAACAGTCTGAGGAATTAGTCAATTATTTGCTTTCTGAATTTGATAGTAATCCAAAAGAAATTTGGAAATCTAATATTTTTGGAAAGAGCTTACATGAATTAGTCAATGAAGGACTACAAACAAAACTTTCTAAAATGCCAGAAGATGCTCAATGTAAACTTCAAGAAACGTTAGAACGTATTGTAAATGAAGGTAGTGGCGGATTGATTTGTATTATTCTTTAATCTGTTATAATAAAAGAAAAGTGAGGTATTACAAAATACCCCTCTTTTTTATTTTCTATTTTACTTATTCACCAACAAAACCTTATGTTCTACTCCATTTATCGTAAAATGCAAATAAAACTTTTTATCAAAATCTTTTTTAGTAATATCGAATTTTACCTTATAAGTATTATCCAAATAAGTTCCATTATCATTTTCCAAATAACTATATCTTTTACCTGTCTCATCTGTAATATAAATAGCTTCATCCATTTTTCTATTAAATTCTTCTTTTTCCATTCCCATTCCGTTGCATAACTAAATCCCTAAAACCATCCATTTTAAAAATAACATTTGTTCCTGTTTCTGTTACTTTTAATTTTTTTAATTCAAACCCTTCTACTTCCTCTTCTAAAGTAAGTGATATACTCTGCCTTTGATAAAAATCATTTGGCACTTCCACCTCTAGTTTCCATTCTGCATCTGTTATCTTAAACTTCTGTTCCAAAGACATCTCTGGATTTTCTTCATCATATTCATACATCGTATATCCCACGTTAAAAATTCTAATAAATAACTTTTTACTCTTTGGAAAATCTCTTGGAGTTTTCATTGTCACTTGTGCTATCATATTTCCTTCTTTGGAAGTAATAACAGTTGCTCCTGTCAGCTGATCTGCTAATGGTCTAGCTGGAAAAACATCTTTAGGATTATATGCAATATCTTCTTCTTTATAAAGTTTTTTCCAATAAGAAGTACTCAAGCCTAATTCTCCCAAAGCCCCTTCATAAACACCATATACATTTTTGTTTTCATCATAAACCGCATATCCATAAGTAAATCCATCTGTATGAATTTGAATTTCTTTTGGAAATGCAAATTCCACATTCATACTATAAAAATCATCTGTAATCATTAAACTATCTAATTTTACCCCTATATTATCATGATAGCTATATTCCATTTGAATATTTTTTTCATTTCCTTCTTCCATTGCTTGCTTAATACTTGCCGAAGCATATTCTACTGGTCTATTTTCAAATTCTTTGTATTCAATGTTCCATTTAATTTGTGCATAAATACTTGGTGCTTCTACCCCTAGTATAATGGCAATTAACAAAATAGCTGCTAAGTTTAATACTCTTCGATTGATCTTATTACTTTTTTTATTACTTTTTTCCATTGCTGTTTGAATTGCCCTTGTAAAATTGGTAGGCACTTCTTTTTCTTCTGCAAATATTTTTTTCATTTTTTTATCAAATTCATTCATTCTTCTTTTCCCCTTTCTAAATTTTCTTTTACTTTTTGCCTCATTCTTCTTAGTTTCGTCTTTATGGTATTTTCATTTTTATTTAATATCTCAGCAATTTGTTTACTTGTATACCCATTACTATAATATAATAAAAAGATGATTCTATCTTCACTAGAAAACATTTCTAAAATCTTTTCATAATCTAACTTGTCTTCTCTTTTCATTTCATGGCTATATTCTTTTCGATTTTCTACTGCTGATAAGGAAACCAACATCATTCTATTTTTTCTATATTTTTCATTGCACTGATTAATCAAAATTTTGTATAGCCATAGATTAAATTTGGTATTGTCCTTTAATTTAGGTAATTTAGTATATAAAATTAGCATCGTTTCTTGCACAGCATCTTCAATATCTGCTTCGTTTCTTAATCTTGCCCTCGCTATTTTGTATAACTTTTTTTCATTTTTCAAAACAAGACTTGTTAAAGCCTCTTTGTCTCCTTTTTTTGCCTTTTCAATTAATTCTTCCATTTTTTCCCCCTTTTTTTATTATTTTTAGGTACCTCTTCTCTTTCTATTGATGTTTTTTTGTTTCAAAAAGTTTCAAAAAACACCTTTTATGGTAAAAATATTTTATCATAAAAGATGTTTCCTTCTTAATTGGTATATCTAATTTATTATTTGCTAGACAATTACCACTAAACATTATTCATAATTAGATGTCTTTAGTGGTGGATAACTAAATTCTCTTCCGTCCTTCTGTAAATTGTCCACTTGGTATATGATCTTTTAACATATCATTTGATCCTTTTAAAAAGTAACGATATTTGGAACTCTGGCTAACCCATCCTGTTATTGATACTGGATCATCCCATGTACTATCAATGGCATACCAATCATGATCAATTTGTACATAATTCCAAGCATGATTTTCTGTTTTTCCTTCTGAATTTGTACCTTTTCCAATAACTACTGTACAAGGTATTCCTAAGTTATCCATTAAATATTTAAAGCTTCTTGCATATCCTTCACATACCGCTTCTCCCTTTACCATTGCACCATAAATGTTATAAATATTATCTTTTGAGATGGTAGTTTCATATTCTATGTTTTCTATTAAATAGTCATGCACCATTTTTATATTGTCATAAGTGGTATTTTTTCTGTTTCTTAAGATTTGATTTCTTACTTGTTCAATTTCTTTTATAGCCTTTTCTACTTCTTCTTCTGAAGAAAATTCATCTGTAAAATAGTTTTCCTCTTTTCCACTATTTATGAAAACTCCATAAGTAACATTTTTTCCTCTTGTGGTTGTTTCAATGTTTAAATACATTTTATTAGGACTTAAATAAAATATGTCTGGATTGTCATATGTATAAGCTTCTATAGCTGCTTGGTAATACTCTCCTAATCGTTCTTGCCCATTTTCATTGCTTAATAAGTCACTAAATGCTGTTCCTAATTCTACCCTATAGTTTCCTTTTTTCATGTTTTCTTTATTGCTTTCAAATGCTTTGTATATCGTTTTTGAGTCTTCTTCTAATTGGTTATAAAAATATTTGTTTACTGTTATATCAGAATAATCTACTTTTTTGATTGGTTCTTTATTATCTTTTATTTTGTCAAATGGATTTTCTATAATTTTTGGTATCCTAATATCTTTGTCTATAGTATTAGCATTTTCTGAGAAAATAGTTTGTATCTTTTCTGGTTCTATATTAGTTTCTAAATCTATTAATTCTTTCCAAAAAATTATGCCAAATAAGACAATTGCACAAACAACTAAAAGTATTACTATTGTTATCATTACTGTTGCTAATTTACTTTTCATACCATTTCTCCTTTGTTTTTTCTTCTCTTTTATTATAGCATTTTTTTATTGTAAAAACTAGTATATTTTGTGTTTTTTTAGAAATACTATTAAAAATTAAAAATGATGGAGAAAACAATGAGTTTGAAAAAATTATTTAATTCCTTATTTGCTTATCAACCTCCTGTTGACTATAATTTTAGTTTACCAGAAGAACGGAGAAATGGAATCTTGTAGCCTTCCAATGGACACTCCCAACGAAAAAGTAAAAATTTTTCCTAGCTTAAGTGTTAATATGGAATACATGAAAACAAAATATAATCTTTTAATCAATAGTGATGTCATTTTGCGTGAATTTACCATTAATGCTAGACGGCAAACAATACAATGCTTTTTTAGTCTATATTGATGGTATGGTAGATTCTGAAATCATGGATAAATTTATTTTAGAACCTTTAATGCTTCGAAACCGAAGTAATTTATATGAAGGAAGCCAAAATAAAGTAATTTCTGAAGCAGTTGCTAATAACATAACTGTTCGTAAAATAAAAAAGTTCGATTTATCTAATTATTTATTAGGATGTTTAATGCCACAAAATGCAGTTAAAGAAGTGTCTGATTTTGATGAAGTTGCCAATGGAATTAATTCTCGGAAATTGTGCTTTATTTATTGATACCCTAAACCTTGCTTTTGATATTGAAGTAAAAGGGTTTAAGCAAAGAAGTATTAATACTCCTAACAATGAAATTGTAATCAAAGGTCCTCATGAAGCTTTTGTAGAAAATATTAGAACCAATACCTCTTTGATTAGAAGAATTGTAAACAATGAAAACTTAATTATTGAAAATTTAGAAGTTGGTAAAATTACCAAAACCAAATGTGCTGTTTGTTATATGAAAAATATTACCAATTCTGATTTAGTAAATGAAGTAAAATATCGTTTAAACAACTTAGAAATAGACTCTTTGCTATCTGCTGGTGAATTAGAACAATTATTAGTAGATCATAATGCTTTGGGTATTCCTGAAACACTTTCTACTGAAAGACCTGATAAAGCTTCCAAATTTTTGTTAAAAGGTCGTGTTATTGTCATCGTCAATGGAACTCCTTATGCTATTATTATGCCTTCTATTTTAATTGACTTTTTAACCTCTCCAGAAGATAGTAATATGAAAGTGGATTTCGCTAATTTCTTAAGGTGTCTTCGCTTTTTAGCTGCTTTTATTACTTTACTACTTCCTGGTCTCTACGTTGCCATTAGTAGTTTTCACCAAGAAATTCTTCCCACTGCTCTTCTCTACTCTATTCTGAGTT
>CAMXLV010000002.1 GCA_947244675.1 uncultured Clostridium sp.
CCACCATCTTTAGGACTCATTACCTTAAATTCCTTTACAGCATCAGATAGTGTTTTAATACCAGTACAGTGTGAATATTTTGCCTTAGAAGGATTAGGACAATTATTAAATACCGTTAACTTAGTCAAAAAACATTTGAATAAAAACTTGCAAGTCGAAGGAGCACTTCTTACTATGTATGATATAAGAACCAATCTTTCTAACCAAGTTGTAAAAGAAGTAAAAAAATACTTTGAAGACAAAGTTTACAAAACAGTCATACCAAGAAATGTGCGTTTGAGTGAAGCACCAAGTTATGGAATGCCAATCACAGAATATGATCCAAAATCGAAAGGTGCAAAAAGTTACTTAAAATTTGCAAAAGAATTTCTAAAAAACAACGAAGAAGAGAAAAAAGGAAAGCATATGATATAAAGGAGGAAAAATAAATGGCAAAAATGTCAGGATTAGGAAAAGGATTAGATGCCTTATTTGGACCAGCACCAGAAGAAGAACAAATGCAAGAAAATGATACCCTAAAAACCTTAAAAATAATAGAAGTAGAGCCAAATCAAGATCAAGCAAGAAAAAAATTTGATCAAGAAGCATTAGAAGAACTAGCACAATCAATTAAGGAATATGGACTTATTCAACCAATTGTTGTAACCAAAAAAGATGGATACTATAGTATCATTGCAGGAGAAAGAAGATGGAGAGCATCTAAAATAGCAGGATTAAAAGAAATACCAGCCATCATTCGTGAAGACGACGAAAAAATCAACTCAGAAATATCTTTAATAGAAAATATGCAAAGAGAAGATTTAAACCCAGTAGAAAAAGCAATGGGAATAAAAACCTTAATTGACACATATGGTATGTCACAAGAAGAAGTAGCTAAAAAGATAGGAAAAGGAAGAAGTACTATAGCCAATTGGATAAGAGTCTTAAACTTAGAACCACGAGTATTAGAAATGGCAAGAGAAGGAAAAATAACAGAAGGACATTGTAAAGCATTGTTAGCCATTACTGATCCAGAAAAACAATATCAAGCAGCTATACAACTATTAGAAAGAGGTACAACAGTAAGACAGATGGAAAAAAAGGCAAAAAGCAAAGAAACCAAAGAAGAACAACAAAGAAATCATATTTTATATAAAAGCATAGAAGACAATTTTCAAAGTTTCTTTGGTTCTAAGGTTCGATTAGACCCAGGAAAAAGAAGAGGAAAAATCATTATAGAATACACTTGTAATGATGACTTAGAAAGAATATTAGGACTAATCAAGTAAAGAAGGAATGAGAAAAATGGAGAATATAATACAATTCTTAAAAAGTGATACTTTTTTATGGATTATGATAGGATTAATACTAGTTTTAGGAATCAGCTTTCTAATCTTATGTTTCAAGATTGCTAAATTAAATAAAAGATACCAAAAATTTATGCAAAAATTAGGACAAGGGACAAATTTAGAAGAAGATTTACAAAGATATATGAACCATGTAGAGAAAGTAGAAGAGCAGAATGAACAAATCTTAACACAAATTAAAAAAATGGACAATAAGGTAAGTAATTGCATTCAAAAAGTAGGAATAATTCGTTATAGTGCATTTAAAGACACAGGAAGTGATCTAAGTTTTGCACTTGCTTTATTAGACAATGAAAAGAATGGTGTTGTGTTAAATGGGATATATTCAAGAGAAATGTCTAATATTTATGCAAAACCAGTAGAACATGGAACATCTACTTATACTATATCAGAGGAAGAAGCAATGGCGATTAAAAAAGCAAGTGAAGAAAGATAAAAGACTAAAAGAGCAGTACCTAAATAGTTAAATGAATCATTGATAAAATGGTTAAAAAATAATAAAAAAAGTTAAAAAATTCTATTGACAAATGTCAGTAAAAATGCTAATATAAGTATTGTCGCTGACATTTGTCTAATGATAAGGAGAGGTGGTCGAGTTGGTTTATGGCACCAGTCTTGAAAATTGGCGTGCGTTTATAGCGTACCGTGGGTTCGAATCCCACCCTCTCCGCCAAGCAAAAAGTTAGACGAAAAAACAAGTCTAACTTTTTCTATTATTTTATTTGAGGAAATGGAGATGTACCCAAGTGGTGAAGGGGACTGTTTGCTAAACAGTTAGGTCGTGAAAACGGCGCGGAGGTTCGAACCCTCTCATCTCCGCCAAAAAACAATGTTTAAGTTGAAAAACTTAAACATTGTTTTTGTTTTTATAGAAATTTTTTTATTAATATATAAAAATAGAAAGAATAAAACAACCAAACTCTTAACATATTGACATAAAAAATGCTTTGAGATAAAGTAAAAATAATAAAAAATAAAGGAGGAGAAAAAATGGTAAAAAACAATACAAAAGGAATCACACTAATAGCTCTAGTAATCACAATTATTGTCTTATTAATTTTAGTAGGAATAACCATTGCTACATTAACAGGAGATAATGGAGTATTAAAAAAAGCAATAGTAGCGAAAGAGAAGACTAATTTGGAAAATGAAAGAGAAAGACTTGAATTAATAAAAGCAAGTGTAGTAATAGATCATGATGGAAAAATAACAGTTGATCAATATATTGAACAATTAGTTATAGAAAATATAATAGTAGGAGAAATAGAAGAAGGAGATAATAACAGCAAAAATATTGTAACAGATAATGGGTATAGTGTTAATATAGAGCAAAAATCTGATAAAGATATTAGTATTACAATAGAAGGGGAAGTTGGAAAACTAAAAGTACTAATAAAACAAGTAACCTTAACAAGTGATAGTGATAATATTAAAGTAGATGTACAAGTAAAAAGAGGAGAAGGAGCAATTTATCAATATTATTACAAAACAGATAAAACAGAATATCAATTAGTAGGTGAAACAACAAAAACTAGTTATACAATAGAAAATTTAGAACCAGATAGATATACAATAAAAGTAGTTGCAATCAACGCAAATGGAAGTACTTTTAAGGAAGAAGTTGGAATAATAGAACAAATAACAGCACAAGAAATAGAACAAGGAAAATATATTAATATGGAAAGTGGAAACCAGATAATAAAATGTAGGGTTTTGTGGGATTCCAATTCAACTTATGGGAAAAATGGAATTCATATTGTTGCTATGGATACGGTAGAAAAGATTAAATTTCGCATACCACAAGCATCAGAATCAGATGCTTTAATTAAAAATTGGAATTCATATCTTAATGCTATTGAAATTTTAAATAATAAAGCACGTGAATATTCAAATACATCATTTTGCATAGAGGCAAGAAGTATAGGAAGTGTTCCCAATAATCCTTATTTTAAAAATACAAACACAGGTTATGTAGGGCAACAATTAGGAGATGAAAATTATATATCAGATTATGAGAAAATGAAAGAATTAGGAATAGACAATATAAAAAAGGATTATTGGTTGGCATCTCGTTATTCAGAGATAGGAACATGGAAATATGCAAGTGTTAGATTTGTAAATTTGGAGGGGAAATTAAAAGGAGATAAAAATGCATCTCGTGCTGAACAAATATTTTATTGGGATACAGGTAGCTGGCATAGTGTATTAGACAATGACAAAGGATTAATCTGTGGATTAAGACCAGTATTTATCTTGAAAAAAGATGCGAAAATAAAAGGTTTGGGTACAGCAGAAAAACCCTATTATTTAACTTTATAATAGAATAAAACTATATTACAAAAACATTACATTTTCATGTTAAATTAAAAACAAGTTGAAAAAAGAGGAAAAATAAGGTATAATAAAAAGAGAGAAAAAAGAATAAAGAAGGTGATAAAATGGCAAAAAAAGTAATATATACAGCTATGATAATTATTATCACGATCATAGGAATCAATATAAGTTATTATAAAACCTATGCAGCATCAGCAGGAATTGGTGGAATTGTTAATCAAACAATTAAATCGCCAAGTGTTAATCCTGACTATTACAAGCCAGACAGTAGTGATACAGCACAAGGAGCTGAAAAAGTAGCAGAGATAGGAAATACCATCATTGGAACTATACAAATTTTAGGGAGTATATTAGCAGTTATCGTTTTAGTAGCCCTTGGTATCAAATACATGATGGGAAGTGTAGAAGAAAAAGCAGAATACAAAAAAACTATGATGCCATATGTAATAGGAGCTATTATGGTTTTTGGAATTACCAATATATTAAGTATTATTGTTAGTATCGCAAGTAACTTATTTTAAAACATAGAAAAAGAAGGTGATAAAATGGCAAAAAAAATAGGATATATAGTAATTATACTAATAGTAGCAATAGGATTATTTTCATATTTTACGCCAACTTATGCAACAACTGTAGATGATACCGTCAAAGGAGCGCAAGGATTTTTAGATATTGGCAAAACACAAACACAAGTAGATCAAGGAGAATTGAAAAATATTTCTAACTTGATTTTCAATCTATTATTAGCTTTTGCTATTGTATCAGCAGTTATTGTAGGAATGATACTTGGTATTCAGTTTATGACATCTGGTATCGAAGAAAAAGCACAAATAAAAGAAAAATTATTGCCATATGCAATTAGTTGTTTTGTCATTTTTGGAGCATTTGGTATATGGAAAATAGCAGTAACTGTACTTAGTAGCTGGTAAGGAGGCAAGAAAAATGAAAAAGAAAATAATAAAAATAGGGATAATTCTTAGTATTGCTATTCTGATTTTTACTTGTGCATCTTATGGATTTACCATAAAAGATTTAACTGGAACACAAACCCAAGTAGAATCTCTAAAAAATGCAGGTAATAATATTGTAAAAGTAATTACATCAATAGGAGTTGTTATATCAGTTATGGTGTTAATTATTTTAGGTATTAAATATATGATGGGAAGCGTAGAAGAAAAAGCAGAATATAAGAAGACTTTATTACCTTATCTAATTGGAGCCTCTTTGGTATTTGGAGCATCAGTGATTGCACAACTAATTTATGACCTTGCAATTCAAATAAAAGTATAGTATAATGGAATTAAACTTGTTATTAATATTCTCTATTATAAAGAGAGGAAGAATAAAAATACATAGAAAGTAAAGGAGGAAATAAAATGAAAAAAGCATCAAAAATAATGACAGTTTTATTAATTATCATGACCATAGCAATAGTTGCAACAAATGTATTTGCAGCAGAAGCACCAATAACACCAAGTCAAATGGATGGTAAAGGAACTGCTGATGTAGGAGGAATTCAAAATATTGGTAATGAAATTATTAGGATTTTAACTACAGCAGGAGTAGTAATCTCTGTTGTTATCTTAATCGTATTAGGTATTAAATATATGATGGGAAGTGCAGAAGAAAAAGCAGAATACAAGAAAACTTTAATGCCATATGTAATTGGTGCAGGATTAGTATTTGCAGCATCTGCTGTTGCAACAGTAGTTTACAATTTTGCATCTAATGTAACTATTACATAGTAAAAGAAGAAAGAATTTTAAGAAAAAACTTAAAGTTCTTTTTTGTTGTATAAGTAAAAGCAAAGTTTATACTTATACAACAAAAACAACAACAATATTACAAAAACATTACAAAAATATTAAAAAAACAAAAAAAACCGATAAATAGTTACAATTTATCGGTTTTTATGCTATAATATAAATTAGTAAAATAGTGGGTTATTCTAGCTAAAAACAAAGGAGGAAAAAATATGCAAACATATGAAATACCAAGAAATTATAAAGGAGAAGGAAGAATTCTCTATATCTTTTCCATGAAAGGGTTAGCCTATACAGCAATTGGAGCTATACCAGGGGTGCTAATCTATTTAATCTTAAAAGTATTTGGAGCAGACACCATTGGAATTATTATAACCATCCTTTGTGGGGGAATTGGATTTATCATTGGAACCTTAAAAGTACCTGACACAAGAAAATTCAAAATAACCGAAAAAACAGGAGGAGAAAACATAGATGATGTCATAAAAAGGGCAATTCGTTTCAAGCAAAAGAAAAATAAAATCTATGTTTATAAAAAGGAGGAAGCAAAAGATGAGTAATGATGAATTAACCAATATCCTAAAAATCGTATTAATTGTCATGTTAGGAATACTATTTTTTCTAATATTTGTATTTGCGATATTAAAAATAAGAGAAGCAAGCCAAAGAAATAAAAAAGAAAATTTAGTAACCAATAATGCTAAAACAGGAAAGGGAAAAGGAAACATGGAATACAGCAAACAATCCATCTTTTCCTTTATGAAATTTGATAAAATAGAAGATGACATGATCATTAGAAAAAATGGAACCAAGTATTTAATGGTTGTGGAATGTCAAGGGGTTAATTATGATTTAATGTCAGGAATTGAAAAAAATAGTGTAGAACAAGGATTTTTGCAATTTTTAAATACATTAAAGCACCCAATTCAACTTTATACCCAAACAAGAACTGTCAATTTAGGAAGCAGTATTATAAAATATAAAGACAGACTAAAAGTAATTGAAAACAGATTAGTACAAAAACAATTAGAATACAATAACAAAGTAAATTCAAAACAATACACAGAAGAACAGCTAATGAAAGAAAAAATAGAAGTTGTAAAAGAAAAAAACTTATATGAATATGGAAGAGACATCATAAACAATACAGAAAAAATGAACTTAAACAAAAATATTCTACGAAGACATTACTATATTGTAATATCACATATACCAGAGGAAATTAACAATCCTAATATTCAAAAATCAGAAATAAGAGATATTGCTTTTAATGAATTATACACGAAATGTCAATCCATCATTGCTTCTCTTTTCGTTTGTGGTGTGCAAGGAAAAATTTTAAATTCAAATGAATTAGCAGAACTATTGTATATGGCTTATAACAGAGATGATGCAGATATTTACCAACTAGAAAAAGCATTAAATGCTAGATATGATGAATTATATACAACAGCACAAGATGTATTAGACAAAAGAATGAAAGTACTAGACCAAAAAATAGAAGAAGAAGCTATTATAAAAGCAAATGAAAAACTACAAGAAGCAGCAGAAGAAAATGAAAAAGAAAAAGCCGTAAGAAAAAAAGAAGAAGATCTACAAGCACTAGTAGATAAAATGGCAAAAATTTTAATTGAAGAAAATAAAGAATTAGTAGGGGCTGATATAGCCAAAAAAGCACAAAAGAAAATAGATGAAGAAAGCGAAGGAAAAGGAGGAGAAGAAGATGAAGAAAGACAAATCAAAACAACTAGAAGAAAAAAAGCAACCACATGAAGAAATGAAAGATAATTTTTTACAAGGAAAAAACATTAAAGATTTAATTGCACCATCTGGGGTAGATGTATCAAACATTGATCACTTAGAAATTATTTCAAATACAAAAAGATTTGCTAGAAGCTTCTTTGTTTCTACTCTTCCTAGAATGTGTACTTTCCCAGAATTATTAAGAGATATGTATTTATTTGGTGATATCAATGCTTCTATATATATTAATCCAATCAAAGAAGAAAGATCACAAAATGAATTAAATAGAGTAATTAATGAGTTAGAAACCGAAAGAATTGTAGCAATGGATAAAGGAAACATTAACAGAGAAAGTACTATTACGCAAAAAAGATTTGAGGCAGAGCAATTAAGAGATGAAATTGCAGCAGGTTTTAACAAATTATATGAAGCATCTATTATTTGTACACTTTTTACTTACAATTTAGAAGACTTAGATAGATTTTCTAAAATGTTAGCAACAGAAATGTCTAAAACTTTAATTGGTATAAAAACAGCGTGGGGAATTCAAGAAGAGGCATTTCAATCTAATATGCCATTAATGGAAGATGAAATACAAAAAACACATACATTTGATCGAAACTCTATGGGAACAGTATTTCCTTTTACAACATCTGAGATAGGACATCCATCAGGAGTACCATTAGGATTTAATAAGCAAACAGGAACACCAATTTTGTTTGATAATTTCCATAGTTCTTTAACCAATTATAATATGGTAATCTTTGCTAAATCTGGTGCTGGTAAATCTGTTACAATGAAAACATTAGTATCTAGATCATCAGTTCTTATGGGAATTGAAAGTTTAGCTTTAGATGCCGAAGGAGAATATACCATTGTGGCAGAAAGCTTAGGTGGTATCAATGTAGTAATTAGTCCTACTTCTAAAACGGTTATTAATATTTTTGATGTAGAAACAGAAATGGTAAAAGACGAAATTACAGGAAAAGAAAGAATGGTTTTAAATATTGAAAACAAAGTAGAGGACGTAACACAAGGTTTGCTTACTATGGCAAAGGGTAGTACAAGAAGTTCAGATGTAAACGAATTAACAAAGCAAATTATTGCAGAATCAGTAGCAGAGGAATATGCTGCACTTGGTATTACTAGTAATCCAAATAGTTTATATCAAACGAATGATATTAATGTAGCTAAGGGAAGTTTATTAACAAGACGCAAAAAAGATATGCCAACTATTGGAAGTTGGTATAGGAGAATACAAGGAAAAGCACAAGAAAACCAAAATCCAGATTATCAATATCATTATAGTTATTTGCTTAAAGTTATGAAACAATATATTAGAGAATATGATGGGCAAATGGCGTATTTTGATGGACAATCTACATTTGATTTATTAGAGGGAGCACCTTTTATTAACTTAGATATTTCACAATTAGAAGAAAGATTTGCAAGACCTTTAGCACAACAAATTTTGCTTTCTTGGATTTGGGAAAAGTTTGTTAAGAAAAATAGTGAAGATAAAAGTAAAGCCGTAAGAAAAAGAGTATTAGTAGATGAGGCATGGATGTTACTTCCTTATCCAGAAGCGGTAGACTTTTTAAATAAAATGGCAAGACGTGCCAGAAAGAGAAATGTATCATTAGCTATTGTTTCACAAAGATTTCAAGATTTCTATGAAAAACAAGAAGCACAAGCAGTTTTAACATCATCTGATACAAAATTATTTTTAGCACAAGATAAATCAGAAATTGCTTATTTAAAAGAGGTATTTAAGCTTTCCGAAGGAGAAGCAAACTTTTTAGTAACTTGCCAAAGAGGAGAGGGTCTGCTAAAAGTAGGTGCAGATACCGCAATTTTAAAAATTATACCAACGAAAAAAGAATTTGAGTTTGTGGAAACAAACTTAAACCAATTAGCAAAACGTAAGTAACGAAATTTTGGGAGGTTAATACTTTATGAAAGTTTTTACGAAAAAGGGGATGGCACAAAAAATCATAATTGCTATTTTGATTGTTTTGCTATTCCAAATGATATGGGTAAAGCCAGTTCATGCTGATGTAGTACAATTTGGTGGAAAACTTTTAAGCCCAATTATGTCACTTTTTGTATCTTTGTGTGATGGAATTAATGATATTCTGGCAAGTTCTATTATGGGAAATGATGCTACTTTAGTCCATCTTGATTTAGGAACGGAGATTTGGGCTACCATTGTAGGTGTTATAACAGGTATTGTAGTGGCAGCATTAGCAATTGTAGCAATTGCAGCAACAGCAGGTGCAGCAGCAGCAGTAATAGGAGCAATTGGAGGAACAACAGCAATGGCAACAATTGGGGCAGGAACAGTTGTAATTGGATTAGGAGCAGGTTTAGTAGCTGGACGGTTATGTTACACATGATATGTTGCCAGAAGATTTGTATTTACCAATTTATACCTATAGTGCCGAAGAAATTTTTAAAAATAATATTTTACTATTTAATGTAGACTTTTTTGGAGAAGAAATTAAAATACAACAACAAACGGATAGTGAAGGAAATGTAGAATATTATTATTATAAAAATGATAAGGGAGAACAGGTAAAAACTTCTAAGCAAGATATGGCAGCTACATTAAAAAAGACAATTAGTTCTTGGTATAATGGACTTAGAAATATTTGTATTGTTTTAATGTTATCAGTTTTAGTTTATATTGGTATTCGAATGTTGCTCTCTAGTGTAGCAGCAGATAAGGCAAAATATGTAACGATGTTAAAAGATTGGTTTATTGGACTCTGTTTGTTATTTTTAATGCATTATATTATGGCATTTTCAGTTTTTCTAGTAAACAAATTAACAGATGTAGTAAAAACTTCTGTTGAACAAAATGCTTATGTAGTAGTTTTAGAAGATGAAGATGGGAAAATTTCCGAAAAGGTTGAAGAATTAGGACAAGGAAATTTAATTGAAGAAGCAGGAGGAACAAAGGTTGTTAGTTGGCCAACTAATTTGATGGGATATTTAAGAACACAGTTACAAGCAGAAGACTATGGAATGAAATATGTTGGATATGGAATTTGTTTCTTAATTCTTTGTTTGTTTACACTTTATTTTACAACTGTATATTTTAAAAGAGTTTTACATATGGCATTTTTAACATTAATTGCTCCAATGGTAGCACTTACATATTGTATTGATAAAATTAATGATGGACAAGCACAAGGATTTAACAAATGGTTTAAAGAATATATTTTCAACTTACTAATTCAACCAATGCATTTATTGTTATACTATATTTTAGTAACCTCTGCTTTTGATTTAGCAGGAGAAAATGTTGTTTATAGTATTGTAGCACTTGGCTTTATGATACCAGCTGAGAAGCTATTACGTAGTTTGTTCGGATTTGAAAAAGCATCAACAGCACCAGCTATGGGACCTGCTGGAGCAATGATGGCATCAACTGCTTTAAACAATTTCTTAAATCGAGGAAAAAAAGGTGGAGCTGGAAAATCATCAGGAAGCAATGAAGAAAATAGTTTAGATAAAGTACCAAATTCTAATAAGTTAAACCCAATTGAACAATTTTCTGGTTATAATAATGAAGATAGTCAAGAGGAAAATGATGATGTTAATACGATGCCAATAGACAATGATCATGATGAAGATAGTCGTGAAAATGAAACAAAGCCATCTCCTTTGAATGATGGAAAAAATCCAAATAAGGTATCAGAAGATGCTAAAAATAAAATTATTATACCAACAACAAGTGAATCATTACGTAGACAACAACAACAAGCAATGGAAAGAGAAAGACAAAGAAAAGCTAAGGAAGAGTTAGAAAAGAAAAAACAAGAAGAAGCAAACAAACAAGAACCAATTAGGCAAGCACCAATTAATCAGAAGGCAGGAGCTAAATCAAAAATAAAAGGATTTGGTAGAGGTGTAGCAAGAAGATGGAATGCTAATATGGCAGCTAATAAAGCAAATGCAAGAATGTTACCAGGAAAATTAAAGAATAAAGTATTAAATTCTCATCCAGTAGAAAAAGTTGGAAAAATGGCAGCTGGAGCAATAGTGGGAGGATCAGCAGCTATGGCTGGAATGGCAATAGCAGCAAGTACAGGAGATCTTGGTAATGTAGCAAAAATTGGATTAGCTGCAGGAGCAACAGGTTATGCTGTAGGTTATGGAAAAGTAGATAGTATCAAATCTCCAATGGATGATCCAAAAGTACAAGGTGTTTATAATGATACTTATAACAAAGATGAATATGCACAAGAAGATATGTCAAAATATGTAAAGGATTTCTTAAAAGATGCAAGAAACAGAAATTATTTTGAACAAAAATATAACAAAAAAGAAGCAAAGAAAATGCTTCAAGCAGGTGGTGAAGTAGAACAATACTTAAATAATGACATAACAGATCTTAAAGAAATGGCAGCCATCCATAATTTCCAAAAAGCAGGACATGTTAATAGTATTGAAGAGGGAATTGCTGTTTCACAATTCCATGGCATGATGGGAGGCGCTGATACAACTAAGATGAAGAAAAAAGAAAGAGGAGAATGGACAGATACAATTGCCGATATGGCTAAGAAGAATAAAAATATTAAGAATACAAAGAAATTTGCTGAGGATAGAATGGCACAAATTGATCAATTTAGCAAAATTAGAAAAAAAGTATAAATTAATAAAAAAAGCGGAGGGATAAAAATGAATCTGATAAGATATTACAACCAAAATAGGAAACAAATTTGGAGGATTTTAATTATTATCCTTTCCGCTATTCTATTGTTGCAATTTGTAAATTATTTATATAAGGTAAGAAGAGAAAAAGAATCAACTAGCAATCAATTAGAGAATCAAACTATTAATACCAGTAATGCTAGTAAAGTAACAACTAATGAATCCACAGTTACAGGAAAAAAAGTGGAAAACAAGCAACTACAAACAGCAGTAGATACAATAGATCAATTTATTTCTTATTGCAACAATCAAAATTTAGAAAAAGCATATGATTTACTAACAGAAGAATGCAAAAAAGAAATGTATCCAAATAGGGAAGCATTCAAAAAAGCATATTATGACAACATATTTGGAGGTAAGAAAAAGACTTGTACAATAGAAAATTGGGTAGATAATATTTATAAAGTTAAAATTAAAGAAGATATTTTGACAACAGGAAAGAATGAAAAAGCAGCAAAACAAGAATATATGTGTGTCAAAAAAGAAGATGATGAATATAAGTTAAATATTAATGGTTATTTAGGATTAAAAGAAATAAAGAAAAAGACACAAAAAGATAACATAATATTAGAAGTGCTAAATAGAAATACTTATATGGAATATGAAGAATATACAATAAAGCTTACAAATCAAGCAGAAGGAGAAGTTTTATTAGATTCTTTAACAAATGTAAAAGCAATGTACTTACAAGATAAAAATGAAAATAAATATTTTGCTTATTCTCATGAATTAAGTCAAGATGATGTAAAAGTAGAAGAAGGAGAAACTAAAACAATTAAAGTTAAATACTATAGTGCTTTTGTTTCTACGAAAACAATTGAAAAAATGGTATTTTCTGATATTATTTATAAAAATGGACAATTAAGTGAAAGGATAGAACTAAAAGTAGATATTTAAAAAGTAGCAAGATAAGGAGGTAAGTATATGGAGAAATTAAAAGACAGACTAAAAAAAGTTTTTCGCAAAATGGGAAAAAGATTAGTTATTTCAATGAGTCTTTCAATGATATTAATATCTGTATTAGCAGGAGCTATTTATTTTTTAACATTAGAAGATGCAAAACGAAAAGAAGGCGATTGGAGTAGTACTCCTTATGCTGCTTCCGAATATATCAATGGAGTAGCTATTGAAAAAGATGGAACCATTAAAAGTGAGATGACAGCAGAAGAATTATGGAAAAAAATGCAGGAAAATAAAAGTAATGTAAAAAGTTATTTAAAAGATGCAACAGAGCTAGCCAGACTTATGAGAGCAGAGTTAGTAACGCAATATCCAGATACACGTCCAAATCCAGATCAGCCTATTGACTGGGAAAAAGTAATTGAAGAGGAAGATAAAATACAAGGTATTATTAAATTTAAAAGATCGTTAGAAGATGGTGAAAAATTAACCATGAGTTATATTGATCCAGATACTTTCCAAGGCTATATTGATGAATATAATAAAACACGGAAGTGAAGAAGCAAGAAAAAATGCGATTACTCATTTTACCATCAAAAAGGGAGCAAGTACAACTCAAAATAATAATACAGGAACAGGGACTGTCGCAGTAGGAGAAGGAGTTATGACAGATATTTCACAAGCAATTATTGATGCGGCTAATCGTACACCACCAGCAGGAAATAATTGGTGTTTAGCTTGGACAGATAATGTTTACAATAATGCAGGAATTGCAGTTACACGTTATGGAACAGCTTTTCAAGCAGCAATGAATAATGTGATTTCATCAGATAAGAGTGCGATTCCAATCGGAGCGACAGTTTATGGAACAGGACATAATAGTGACGGGGCAGGACATGTTGGTATTTACATAGGAGATGGAAAAGTAATTGATAATAAGGCAGATATTGATATACAAACACTAGACCAATGGTTGGCATGGCACACTGACTCAATTGGTGGTTATCAAGGCTGGATTGGTTGGGGCTGGGGTGACGGAAACCAAGTAAGGGGAACAGAGAAAGACCCTAATATTACACAAAGTAGACCAAGTAATTCTAACAAAGATGATAAAGATGATAAAAAAAATGATGAAAAGGAAGAGGATGGAAAACCAAAACCAACAGAGGCAAAGGAAACACAAGTTGCAGGTGATGGGTATAATATAGAATATACTTCTTCTGCAGGAATTACCTATAAAGAATTCAAACAATTTCAAGGTTCATATGCAGGAAATGCCTATTGGGATGGAACGATTAGTACTTCTGGTTGTGGTCCAACCTCAGTAGCCAATTTAGCAAGTGGATTAACTAGCTTAAATTATACACCAGCTGAGGTAGCAGCAGAAATGAATGCTACTTACGGTTATACAGGGGCAGAGCCTTTAAAAGGAGAAATGGATTCTTTAGGAATGACATCAGAAATTATTTATAGTCCAACAGCAGAAGTAATACAAGAAAATTTAAGAAATGGAAAGGTTATGTTAGTTTCTGTAAATAGTAGTACGATGTTTACGAGTATTAGTCATATTATGGCAATTGTAGATATTAATGAAAGCGGACAAGTTTATATTTGTGATCCAGGAAGTGCTACTCTTCATGGTTGGCATGACATAACAGATATTACAGCAGGTTGTGATTACATTGTAGTAACAGATGCTGGTGCATCTGGTATTGCCTCTACTTCTAACAGTTCTGGTTATGTAGCAGTTGTTGCTACTTGGAAACAGGTAAATACTGAAATTAAAGCAGATAATCCAGATGTTGAGAGTGGAAAACAAGAAGCTTATCTTATGACACCAACTAATGTTAATTATGAGTCTATGGTAGCTCCTTATACTATGCCATTTGTTCTATTATGGACATTGTTAGTATTTGGGGAAGATAAAAAATTTATTTTTGAATTAACAGATTTAATTTATGATAGTAATATTGAAATAACAGTTTATAATAATATAACAACAAGTGTACAAGTAGATGAATGGGAATATACCAAAAGAACCAAAGCAGTGGTTAATGGAGAGATTACAGCAACTTGTGATAGTGAAAAAGCAACTAAAAAGATTAGGAATCATGAAGATGAATTAACAGAACAAGATGAAGAATATATGACGACAAAGACGGTTACTACAACTACCAATACCATCAATGCAGAAGTAACAAGAGCAGATGTATGGATTGTTGATTATGTAACAGAGTATGTAAATAACGAACCAGTTGAAAATGTGGATGAAAATGAAATAAAAAAAGTAACAGATTATCCAGATACACCAACTAGAAGTAGTGATCATTATTCTTGTGACCATATTGAGAAGTATAAAGATGAATTAAAGGAAAAGGTAGTGGCCAAAGCTTACCAAAAAGAACTAGAAGATAAAGAATCATTAGGAATTTTAGGAGGATTGTTAGGACCTACTACTAGTACGAAAATCCCTTTTGTGAAAGAAGATTTAAAAGTGGATTATTATGAAAAATATATTAATATATCAGATAATAAATCAACAACAACAAATACAAAGAAGTACACAAAAGGAGAACCAACAATTATAGAAAAAACGGACAAAGATACAGAACCAAATTTTGTAACAATTTTTAGAAAAAATCATTATGAGAAAAATTTAGATGCAGCAGAATGGTTATTCCAAATGATTGAAGAAAATGAGAGAATAGCGGATCGACTAGATTTAATTAAATATTTGATTTATAAAGCAACAGGAAGAGAACAATATGGTGTTTTAGAGTATGATTTCTCAGAATATGAACCAGGAAAATTTACAGTAATTGATGGTGATTATGGTGATTGGGATGGAACAGGTACACAAGAAGATTTTATTAAAGCAGTAGCACCTTATGCTGTAATTGATATGGAACAACATCAAATTTATGCTTCTGTAACTATTGCCCAAGCAATTATTGAATCACGGATGGGGAAAAGATAATATTGCTATTCAATATAAAAACTTTTTTGGTATGAAAGGTGGAGGAGCATCTGCTAATGAGTTCTGGTCAGGTGAAACAGTTTCATTAGGGGCATCAGAAGGAGGAGTATCTTCTTTTAGGGTATATGATAGTTTAAAGAATTCTATTTATGATCATGGTAGAAACTTCCATGCAACACCAGTTTATGCATCTAATGGCGTTTTAGATTGTATACCTCAAAACTTAGGCCCAAAAGAACAATTAAGAAGAATTGCTATCTCAGGTTATGCGGTATATGCAGATGGTAGCATTTCGAGACCAGATGGAGTAAGGACATATGACCAATATTTATATGATGAATTTATTGTAAAATATAATTTGGAACAATATGATAAAATGAAGTCATCTGATTTTAAAAAGGATGAAGAAGCAGATTCAAAATCAGATATTGTAGAAATTGCTAAAACGAAATTAGGTTGTCCTTATGTTTGGGGAGCGACAGGACCAGATAGTTTTGATTGTTCTGGATTGGTTTATTGGGTATTTGCACAAAAAGGTATTTCATTACCACGTACAACAACAGGATATTATGGATATATTGGTTCAAATAAAGAAGTGTCTTGGGATGAAGCAAAACCAGGTGATATTGTATGGTCAGATGGACATATGGGAATTTATCTTGGTAATAATAAATATATTCATGCTCCACAAAGTGGTGATGTTGTAAAAGTATCAGCTGGAGCGAAGGAATCATTTACAAGAGTATTTCGATTTTCTAAATAAAGGAGGAACCATATGGATAGAATAAAGAAAATAATCATTGTTTTGAGTATAGCTATTGTACTGGTAATAGCAGGGTTATTGATTTTAAAATTTAACATAAAGCCAGAGGAAGAAGAAAAAATAGAACCAGTAGAAAATTTGGATATTGGTAAGACTTATGAAAATAACAGTAATGGATTTCAAATATTAGATGATGGTACAATATTTTATACAATAACAAATACTTTAAATCACTATTTGTTAGCATTAAATTATCAAAATAAGGATATTTACAATTTTTATAATATTCAAAATGAGGAACAACAAAAAGAGATAATTCTTAGTTTGCTAGATAAACAATATGGTGAGCAAATAAAGGAATATGTGGATAAGGTTGATTATAGTTACAATTTAATACCAGTTGATATTCGTGTAAAATATGGAGAAAAGATTATTACTTATTTGGTAGAAATATATTTGGAAAATATGGAAACGATGGAGCTAGAGAATAAGTATTATGTGATAAGAACAGATAATCAAAGTGCTAGTTTTTCGATAGAGCCAATTTTAGAAGAAGTAAAAGATATTGATACGATAGCAGTAGAGGATAAACAAGATAGGATTTCGTCCAATGATTATAACCAGTATCAAATTGAAACTATTTCAATGGAGAGATTGATAAAAATTTATATGAGCCAATTTGTGAATATGATGGTAAATCACACAGAACTTGCTTATGATAAGTATTTGGATCAGGAATATAAGAAAAAACGATTTGGTGATGTTAACCAATTTAAAGATTATGTGAATAAAAATAAAGAGGAGTTAAAAAAATTAAGGGCTACACAGTATTTGCTAGAGAGTGATGAAAAAGGAAAAAAATATGTAGTAAAAGATCAATATGAAAATGTTTATGAATTTAATGAAAAGTCTACAATGTCTTATACAGTAAGATTAGATACTTATACTATTCTATCAGATAAATTTAAGGAAACTTACCATAAGGCAAGAGAACAAAATAAAGTAATGATGAATGTTGATAAGTGGATTCAAATGTTAAATGCAAGAGATTATAAAAATGCTTATGAATTATTAGATGAAACATATCGAAATAATACTTTTGGAGGGGAAGACGTTTTTGAACAAAAGATGAGAGAAGTTTTACCTTTACATTATTCAGCAGAATATAAAGATTTTTCAAAAGAAGGAGATACCTGTTTATTAAAGGTTACTTTGTCTGATATGACAAAGGAGACAGCAGAGAGTAAGACGATTTCTATTTTTATGAAATTATTAGAAGAAACAGATTTTGTGATGTCTTTTGCAATGGAAGAATAAAAATTAAAAAAGTTTGTCTATGTTAAAATAGATGAACTTTTTTGTTGCTTGACTAAAAAAGATATGCTATAATTTGAATACAAAAGAATAAAAAGGAGAACTCTTATGATAGAAATAAAAAAAGTATCGAAATCTTATCAAAAAGGTGAAAAAGTGATAAAAGATATAAGTTTACATATTGAAGATGGAGAAATTTTTGGATTTTTAGGACCGAATGGAGCACGGAAAAACAACTACGATTAAAATGATGGTAGGAATATTAGGGATTGATGAAGGTGATATTTTTATAGAAGGAAAAAGTATAACAAAAGAAGGGGTAGAAGCAAAAAAACAAATTGGTTTTGTAGCAGATAATCCAGATATGTTTTTAAAATTAAAGGGAATAGAATATTTGAATTTTATGGCTGATATTTATGAAATTGATCAGAAAACGAGAGAAAAAAGGATGAAGGAATTATGTAAAGATTTTGGAATGGAAGCGTTTTTACAGGATAAAATGCAAAGTTATTCTCATGGAATGAGACAAAAAATGATGATAATAGGAGTTTTATTACATGATCCTAAAAATTGGATTTTAGATGAGCCATTAACAGGTTTAGATCCAGAAGCATCTTTTTATTTGAAAACAAAAATGAAAGAACATACGAAAAGAAATAATACTGTGTTTTTTTCTACTCATATTTTAGAAGTTGCAGAAAAATTGTGTGATAGAATTGGAATTATTCATCATGGAGAGCTTATTTTTGTTGGTACTTTTGAAGAAATGAAAAAACAATTAAAAGAAGATGCTTCTTTAGAAGAATTATTTATGGAGATAACAAAGAAAAATGAAGAAAATAATTAGTTTAACAAAAGTGTTTAGCAAAGAATTTTATGAAAATATTAATTTTTTGGATAAGCAAAACAAGAAATTAAATAAAAAATCAATATTTTTTTGGCTAATTAGTATTATATTGATAGGAACAGCTTTTGTGAGTTATCAAATAATAACTTTTTTAGTAAGAATCGGAAATCCAGAAATATTTTTAAACTTATTTTTTTGGGTACTTGGTTTTTTGCTGTTATTTCAAATAATATTAACAAGTGTCAATTTATTCTTTTTTTCAAAAGATATGGAAAAAATCTTGCCATTGCCCATAAAACCAGTGGAGCTTTTGATGGCTAAATTTAGTACATTATTAATGATTATGTATATGATAGAAGCTATTTTTGCAGTAATTCCTTTAGGCTTGTATGGTATATTTACACATGCTAATTTGTCATTTTATATAGGTGAATTACTGGTGCTTGCTATTTTTCCTATTTTATTAGAAGTTTTTATAATAGTGATAGAACTAATTATTATGCATTTTGGAAAATTATTTAAAAATAAAGATATTTTTCAAATCGTGATTACAATTGTTTTTATTATTGCTTTGTGTTTTTTAGAAAGTCAAATGATGAGAGCAATATTTCGTATGAAAAATGAGGAAGTAGCTAAAGAGCAATTTATTTCATTAAATGAGAAGGTACAAAAAGTTAATCAATATTTTTTTGTGGTGAATCCAAGTATTACAATTTTAGAAAATCCGTTTAGTAAGGAAGCGATTTTGGAATTTTTAAAATTGTTAGGATATAGTACTTTAGGTGGTGTTATTTTTCTAATAATAGGAAAATATACTTATTTTAAAATAATAATGGCAAATAGTACAAATTATGAAAGTAAAAGAAAGAAAAGAATAAATATTGAAAATAATTCTAAATGTCGACATAAATCGACTTCCTATATAAAAAAGGAAATAAAAATGCTAGTGAGAGAACCTATATTTTTAATACAATATATTTTACCAGTTGTGATTATTTTAGTAACTATTATTTTATTGGGAGTTATTTTGCTTCCAATGGTGAAACAGGCAATAGGAGAGGAGATGATTCCTCTTAATATGGAAATAGCATGTGATATTTTAATTGTTTTGCAGATATTATTTTCTTTTTCGAATATTTCTCTTACTGCTATTTCTCGTGAGGGAAAAAATGCAAATTTTATAAAATATATACCTATTTCTTTTTATCAACAGTTTATTTATAAAAATATGCCTCAAATTTTGTTCAATGGAATAATTTCTATGGTAGTATTGGGAGGTATATGGTATTTAATACCTACTATGAATATTGCTTATTTTTGTATGTTGTTTGTGATTTCCTTTTTTATCAATTTAATAGGAAGTTATACTATGTTTGTTGTAGATTTAAGAAGACCAAGTTTGGATTGGGATAATCAAGATAGTGTAGGGAAGATAACAGACAATAAAGTATTTTCTTATGTTTTTCTTATTGGTATGGTTTTGATTTTGTTATATATTGCTAGAATTTTTAAAGAAATGAATTTAACACTAGCACTATTTTTAGAAATTATGATTTTTGCTATTGTATTCTTTTTGTTTGACCGATTTGTGAAAAAAAAGCAAGATAAATTATTTGATAAAATTAATTAAAGAAAAAAATGTTATTTTTCTAAATAGAAGAGAAATAACATTTTTTTTAAAAATGAAATAAATGAATGATAAAATCTACTAATATATGAAAAATACTATTTTCCATATATAAATTGATGAAGTAGTTTTTGACAAAAGGAATTTGCCATAATAGAAATAGAAATATAATAGAGAAACTAAAGGCAATAAAAGACTTTATGTAATCCTTTAATGTTTTTTGATAACGAATTTTATAACCTCTTCTTTTTAAATCTTGTATATAAGCATCTTGATAAGCTTTATTTTTAGCTTGTTGTAGTTGATCTTCCCAAAAAGATTCTTGCTGAGGAGAATTGGTTTCTTCTTGTTTTGTTTCAGCAGAGGTATTAGTTTCTAATGTTTGATGGTAAATTTTTCTTTTTTCTGGATCAGATAAAATTTCATAAGCTTCATTGATTTTTTTTAATTGTTCTTCTGCTTGTTCTTTGTTTTTTTCTTCTTGTAAATCAGGATGATATTTTTTGACTAAAACTTTGTAGGCTTTTTCAATAATTTCTGGTGAGGCATTTTGATTTACTTGTAAAATTTCATAATAATTTTTATCCATATTTTAATCCTTTCTTAAATACTATAACATAAAATGAGGTATCTTTCAATGAAATGATTCATAAAATGTGATATCTTAGTTTAGGAGGAGAGTATGGAAAGTAAAATGGGATTATGCTTAGCTGGTGGAGGTGTGAAAGGAGCTGCGCATATTGGTGCAATTAAAGCTTTGGAAGAAGAAAACATAAAATTTAATTATGTAGGAGGAACTTCATCACGGGAGTATTGTGGCTTGTTTGTATGCAATGGGATTTAAAGCTGATGAGATGTACAAGATTTTTAAAAAGTATTGTAATAAGATAAAATATGTGGATATTTTGTATATTTTTAAATTAATTTTAGGTTTGTTATTAACAGGAAGAATTGTAATTGATGGATTAAATAGTGGAAAACAAATTGAAAAATTGATGAATCAAATTGGAAAAGCAAAAGGAATTTATCAAATAAGAGATGTAAAAAAGGCGCTAGTTATTCCAAGTGTTGATTTGTGTAATGGTGAAGTTATTTGTTTTACTTCTTGTGATGTAGCAGATTCTTTAAAAGGAAAAATGAATTTTGTAAAAGATATTAATATTGGAAAGGCAGTTCGAGCAAGTTGTAGTTATCCAGTTGTTTTTTCTCCTTGTACTTATCAAAAAACAAAATTGATTGATGGGGGAATTAGAGAAAATGTGCCTTGGAAAGAGTTGAAAATGATAGGTGCTAAAAGGGTGGTTAGTATTATGTTTGATGAAGAAGAAAATGAAGTTTGTGATAAAAATTTGATTGAGGTAGCAGGACGCTCTATTTCACTATTATGTAAAGAACTTTCAAGTTATGAAATGGAGGGGGCAGATGTTGTTTTAAAGATTAAAAGTGATAAGGTGGGGTTATTAGATATGAAAAAAATAGATGAGCTTTATAAAAAGGGATATCAGCAAACAAAGGAAGCAATAAAACTAGGTGCTTTTTAAAAAAGCATCTAGTTTTTTTAAAATGTATATTATGTTACTATTTTTTCTTTTTCTTCATTGGAATCAGTGTTTTCGTTCTTTAAAGCATTTTTTCTTTGTTGTTTGGTTTGTAAGTTGTCTTTGGCAACTGTCATTAATAATTTGATACGGTTGGTTTGGTTAGCTTCACTAGCACCAGGATCATAGTCAATAGGAGAGATGTTGGCATCAGGATATTTTTCACGTATGGTTTTAATGACTCCTTTTCCAACTACATGGTTTGGTAAGCAAGCAAAAGGTTGAACACAAACAATATTGGGAATGTCATTTTCAATATATTCAATCATTTCGGCTGTTAAAAACCAACCTTCTCCTGTTTGATTTCCAATGGATAGGACATCTTTTACTTTTTCTTCTAAATGCCAAATATCACAAGGTGGTAAATAATTTTTTTGAGATTTTGCTAGTGCAAGTTTTACGTCTTTTTCAAGAATATCAATTAATTTAATGGCTGCTTTCATGACTTTAGATGATGTTTTATTGATATTAAGTAAACGATTAAAGGTAATTTTGTGTGTACACATGAATTTAGCAAATCCCATAAAATCAGGTAAGATAACCTCAGCACCTTCTTTTTCTAAAAGGTTTGCTACATAGTTGTTACCAAAGGGATGATATTTAATTAATACTTCTCCGACAATGCCTACTCGTGGTTTTTGGATAGAGGTGTCTAATTCAATTTTTTCAAAGTCATTTACAATATCATAAATACTTTGTTTGAATTCTTTGTTATTTGACTTTTCTAATAGTTTTTTGCATTTTTCCATCCAATGATCAAAAAGTTTTTGGGTTTCTCCTTTATGGATTTCATAAGCTCTATTTTTGGTTAGCATTTTTTGTAAAAGATCAGCGTAAACTACCATTTTTAATAATTTTTCAGCCAAAGGAACCGTTATTTTAAAGCCAGGCATTTTTTCCATTCCAACAATGTTGAAAGATATAATAGGAATATGTTCAAATCCAGCATCTTTTAATGCTTTTCGGATAAAGCCAATATAGTTAGTAGCACGACAACCTCCACCTGTTTGAGACATGATTAGAGCTGTTTTATTTAAGTCGTATTTTCCAGATTGAAGAGCTTCAATCATTTGTCCGTGTTACTAGAATAGATGGATAACAAGCATCGTTATTTACGTATTTTAGACCAGTTTCTACGGTTTTTTGTGTACAATTTCGCAAAAGTTCTACATGATAGCCACAAGAACGTACTGCAGCTTCTAATAATTCAAAATGAATAGGTGCCATTTGTGGTATTAAAATGGTATAGTCTTTTCGCATTTCTTTGGTAAAGATTCTTTTTTGAATGCCATAGTTACCATTTTTATTTTCTTGTATTTTTTCTTGTTCACGTTTTTTCATACTTGCTAAAAGAGAACGAATACGAATTCTAACTGCTCCTAAATTATTTACTTCATCTATTTTGATTAAGGTGTACATTTTTTGAAAGCTAGTTAGGATTTCTTCTACTTGGTCAGTTGTTACAGCGTCAACACCACAACCAAAAGAATTTAATTGGATTAGTTCTAGGCAATCGTGTTTTCCAACAAAGTCAGCAGCAGCATAAAGTCTTGCATGGTATACCCATTGGTCTACGACACGAATTGGTCTTTTTGCTTCGGTTTTGTCACAAATGCTATCCTCAGTTAAGACACAAAGTCCTAAAGAGGTGATTAAAGTGTCAATGCCATGATTGATTTCTGGATCAACATGGTAAGGTCTTCCTGCTAATACAATTCCTTTTAAGTTATTTTCTTCTAAATATTTTACTGTTTTTGTACCTTCGTTTCGGATGTCTTGTTTGCATTTTTGGTATTCTTCTTCTGCTTTTTTAGCAGCTATTATTAGTTCTTTTTTGGTAAAGTGATAGTTTTTGAATTCTTCTAATTCCATCATTTTTTTGACTAGGTTTTTTTGGTCAAAAGGTAAAAATGGGTTGAAGAATTTTATGTTATCTTTTTTTAATCCTTCTACATTGTTTTTTAGTACTTCCGAATAAGAAATGACAATAGGACAATTGTAGTTATTATCTGCTTTTTCATATTCTTTTCTTGAATAAGGAATACAAGGATAAAAGATGGTAGTAATTCCTTGTTCTAATAAGCTTTCGATGTGACCATGAGAAAGTTTGGCTGGATAGCAAACAGATTCTGATGGCATGGATTCCATTCCTTTTTCATATGTTTTTCGTGTACTTTTCTCAGAAAGGATAACACGAAAACCTAAATTGGTTAAAAAGGTGAACCAGAAAGGATAATCTTCATACATATTTAAAACTCTTGGAATTCCAATGGTTCCTCTAGTAGCAACTGATTCGTCTAAAGGTATGTAAGAAAATAGTCTTTTTTGTTTATATTGGATCAAATTTGGTAAGTTTTGTACTTGGGTAAAGTTTCCACTTCCTTTTTCACAACGGTTGCCAGAGACATAGATTTGTCCATTACTAAATTTGTTAATGGTTAGTTTGCAATGGTTTTCACAGTTATTGCAACGAGTGTGTGTTATGTCGATTTTTAGTTTATCTAGTTCGTCTTGCTTTAAGATGGTTGATTTGTATTCCATATCTAGGTTAGCTTCATATTGTTCTTTGGCTAGAAGTGCCATACCAAAGGCTCCCATTAATCCTGAGATATCTGGTCTGATTACATTTTTTCCAACAATTAATTCAAAAGCACGTAAAACAGCATCATTATAGAATGTTCCACCTTGTACTACAATATGATCTCCTAGAACTTCAACATCTCTTACTTTCATTACTTTTTGAATCGCATTTTTGATAACAGAATAGGATAAACCACTAGAGATGTCACCAACACTGTAGCCTTCTTTTTGTGCTTGTTTGATTTTTGAGTTCATAAATACAGTACATCTAGATCCTAAGTCAACAGGTCTTTTGCTATGGATGGCTTCTTCTACAAATTCTTTTATTTCTAGGTTCAGGCTTTTTGCAAAAGTTTCAATAAAAGATCCACAACCAGAAGAACATGCTTCATTTAACATGATATTATCAATTGATCCATCTTTCATGCGTATGTATTTCATATCTTGTCCACCTATGTCAACAATGGAAGTAACATTTGGTGCAAAGGTTTTGGCTGCTGTATAATGGGCAATAGTTTCAATTTCATTTAGATCTACGTTTAGGGCCGTTTGAATTAGTTTTTCACCATAACCAGTGACACCACTATAACGTAAAATAGCTTTTTCTGGTAAAATAAGATAAAGTTTTTTTAACATTTCAATAACGCTTTTTAATGGGTTTCCTTCATTACTACCATAAAGTGAATAAAGTAGTTGTCCTTTTTGATCAATTAAAACTAGTTTTGTGGTAGTAGATCCAGCATCAATTCCTATGTAGCAATCACCTTCGTAATTTTCCAAAGAACCTCTTTTAACAGATGAAGCATTATGTCTGCTTTTAAAGATCTCATAATCTTCATTGTCTTTAAATAAAGGATCTAAAGGCTTGGTGGTGTTATCTTGTGAGTTTTTCAAATTTTCAATTTTTTGATATAGTTCTTGTGTAGTAATTTCTTCAGAGTGAATGGAATCTAAAGCAGCACCAGTAGCGACTAAAAGATGTGCTTCTTCTGGTATAATGATTTCATTTTCTTTTAAGTCAAGTGTTTCAATAAAACGTGTTCTTAACTCAGATAAATAATTTAAAGGGCCTCCTAAGAAGGCAACATTTCCACGAATAGGTCTTCCACAGGCAAGTCCGCTGATAGTTTGGTTGACAACGGCTTGAAAAATGGAAGCAGCAATGTCTTCTTTGGCAGCTCCTTCATTGATTAAAGGTTGAATATCAGTTTTTGCAAAAACACCACAACGAGAAGCGATTGGATAGATGGTGGTGTAGTTTTTGGCAAGTTCGTTTAAGCCAGCAGTATCAGTGTGAAGTAATGAAGCCATTTGGTCTAAGAAAGCACCTGTTCCACCAGCACAAGTTCCATTCATACGTTGTTCGATAGATTGATCAAAATATATAATTTTGGCATCTTCTCCACCAAGTTCAATTACAACATCTGTTTTAGGGATATATTTTTCAACAGAACGTTTGCAAGAGACCACTTCTTGTATGAAGTTAACAAAATTTGGCAGCAGACATAGCACCAGAGCCAGTTAAGGCTAATGTAAATGAATTAGATGGATAGGTAATGAGCAAATCTTCTAAAACTTTACAAATGGTGTTTTTGGTATCAGAAAAATGCCTTTGATAATCTTTGTATATAGTATTTTTATTTTTATCCATAACGATAATTTTTACGGTTGTTGAACCAACATCTAGTCCAACATGTAGAATATTTTTCATGATAAAAACTTCCTTTCTATCCATAGATTATATCTATGGAACCCTTCTCATTGTATACGGAAAACGGTTTTTTGTCAAATGGTAAATTTTAGGAATAAGAAATGAAAAGTAGTTCTAAAAAGGACAAACAAGTAATAGGATAGTAATAAATAAAAAAGTACAAGGAGGTAAGAGATGAAGAGCAAAAAAATAGGGATACTATTTTTTGTAATTTTAGTGATGATATTAATAGGAGGATATTTTGGAATTCGATATGCGAAAAACAAGGAAAAAGAAACTATGGTAGAAGAATATACACCACAAGAAGAAATTACAGAAGAACAAGTGAGACAAACGATAGTGAGTGTATATTTTCCATCAAAAGAGACAGAGGAATTAAATCCAGAAGCGAGATTAATTGATATCAAAGAAATTATGAATAATCCATACGAAAAATTAGTTACTTTATTGATAGAGGGACCGAAAAATGATAAAAATAAAAAAATAATACCAGAAAATACAAAACTAAATCAGAACTATTTAGAAGGAGATTGTGTGGTATTAGATTTTTCGGCTGAATTTTTGAATTATAATAAAGAAAACGAAAAAGAAAAGAGTAATTTAATTAATGCTCTAGTCAATACACTAACAGAATTAACAGAAATTAATAAAGTAAAGATATTAATAGATGGAAATGAAAATGAAGAATTTAAAGAAGTTTATAGTCGTGAGAAATAAAGCTATTTTTTTAATAGTTTAAATAGTTTTAAATATTTAGAGTAATGATGAAAATTATTTAAAAAGTGTTCTACATCATGAATAGAATTTAAAGTATTTTTTTTATAAGAATTAAAATCAAATGATTTTTTTGGAGGAGGAGTTTTTTCTCCTCTATTATTTTCATTTAAAAAGATTCGATCCATTTTTCTACACTCCCAAATTTTGCAAAAATATTTTTTTTATTGTATAATATGTAAGAAACAAAAAAGGTTTACTAAATTTTTTGAATAAATAGATTTGTTTTTTATAAAAACTTAGAAAATAAAGAAAAAGATCGAAAAATAAAACGAAACATAAAGTTAAAAATAATATTAAAAAAGGAAAAGGAAAAATGAAAATAGATTTAAAAGAAAATGAAAAAATAGAAGATTTACAATACAAAAATTTAAAAATAATCCAAAATAAAAAAGGTTTTTGTTTTGGTATTGATAGTATTTTATTATCTGATTTTGCAAAAAAAATTAAAAAAAATGCTAAAGTATTGGATTTAGGAACAGGAAGTGGAATTATAGCTACTTTATTATGTGAAAAAACAATGTTAAAAGAGATAATAGGTATCGAAAAACAAAAAGAAGTTTATGAAATGGCACAAAGAAGTATAAAATTAAATAATTTAGAAAATAAATTTAAAATTATTAATGAAGATATTATTAATTTGAATAAAATATTTGAGAAAAATACTTTTGATGTCATTGTAACTAATCCACCTTACAAAAAGAAAGGGACTGGAATGAAAAATGAAGAGGAGCAAAAAATAATAGCTAGACATGAAACAACAGCAACTTTAGAAGATTTAATAAAAATAGCAAGAGATTTATTAAAAGATAAAGGTGAGTTTTATATGGTAAACAGGCCAGAAAGATTAGTAGATACTTTGAATAGTATGAGAAAGTATAAAATAGAGCCAAAAAATTTACGTTTAATATATGCTAATGCTAAAGCAGAGCCTAAAATGTTTTTAATAAAAGGAATAAAAAATGCAAAATCTTTTTTAAAAATAGAAAAAAATTTATATATTTATGAAGAAAATGGGGAATATACAGAGGAAATTAATAAAATATATTATAAAGGATAGGAGATAAAAATGGAAAAAGGAAAATTATACATAGTGGCAACACCAATTGGAAATTTAGAAGATATTACATTAAGAGCTATTCGTATACTAAAAGATGTAGATATAATTGCAGCAGAAGATACCAGACATACATTAAAATTATTGAATCATTTAGCAATAACAAAACCATTAATTAGTTATCATAGGCATAATGAGGAAATAAAAACAGAAATATTAATGGAAAAATTATTAACAGGACAGACAATAGCATTAGTATCTGATGCTGGAACACCTGGAATTTCTGATCCAGGGGAAGTTATAATAAAAAAATGTATTGAAGAAAAAATAGAAGTAATTCCAATTCCAGGGGCTTGTGCAATGATAAATGCTTTAATTGCATCTGGAATTGACACAAAAGAATTTTATTTTTTAGGTTTTTTACCAATTCATAAAAAGTTAAGGAAACAAAAATTAGAAGAAATCAAAGTAAGTAAAAAGACGATTATATTATATGAAGCACCTCATAAAATAATGGCTACATTAAAGGATCTATCGGAGATTTTAGAAGATAGAGAAATTGTTTTAGCAAGAGAATTAACAAAAATACATGAAGAGTTTATAAGAGGAAAAGTAGAAAAAATTATAGAAAAAGCAGAAAATTTAAAAGGAGAAATGGTTTTAATTATAGAAGGGAATTTAAAAGAAGAAAAAGAAAATGATTTTACAACATTAAGTTTAGAAGAACATTACAATTTTTATGAAAAACAAGGAATGGAGAAAAAAGAAATCATAAAAAAAATAGCAAAAGATAGAAATTTAACTAAAAATGAAGTTTATCAAAAGTTTATTGAGTAAAAAATGCTGATTTTTCACTTGGATTTTGGAAGAAAAAAGGTTACACAACAATAAGAAATGTGGAATCTTTTTTTATGGCAAAAAACAGATAAAATAAACACGAAATACTAGGCAATAATAGAAAAAGTAAAATGAATTAAAAGTAAATAAAATACAAAAAAGGATTACATAAATTAATACAAGATTAAAAAAAGATAAAGAAAAATAAGAAATAAAAGAAAGAGTAAAATTTTTGTAAGTAAAGAGTAAGAATTATAGAATAAAAAATTTTTAGAAAGACTAAAAATAAAAAAATGTGAATAAAAAGAAAAATTTTTCTCCAAAAAGGAAAAAAGAGAATAAAAAATAGTAATAAGATAAAAAATTGGATTGAAAAAGAAGAGTTTTTTAAAGAAAATTGATTAAAATATTTAAGATAAAAATGGTTGCAATTATGAAAAAAAGAAAAGAGAAAATTTTAGAAAGAAATAAGA
This sequence comes from uncultured Clostridium sp., assembly GCA_947244675.1. The sequence continues at coordinate 29,364 of CAMXLV010000002.1, forward strand.
GAAAAAATGGATCTAACTTCTAGGCAATAAAAGAAAAAATAAGAATAGAAAAAGACGATAAAAAACATTATTTAGTTTACATATAGACAAGAATAAGACTAAATAAAAGAGTAAAAAATGAGAGAAGAAAAGCAGTAGATTTAAAGAATTAGAATTGATAAAAATTTTAGTTTGAATAAAAAAAGAAAAATAAAAATAATAAAATAAAAAATAATAAAAAAATATAAAAAATACAAATAATTAATAAAAAATAATCATAAAGGAATTTTTTCAAACAAAAAAAGAAAGCGTTAAAATGAAAAATAAGACGTTTTAAAGAAAAAGTAGAGTAGTTTTATATATTTAAAATTAAATCAATTAAATAAGAAGAAAAAGAGTGTGTTAAAATAAAAACGAAAAATAGAATAGGATGAATAGGTAAAAATATTAGTAAAATAATATACAATTTGAAGAAAAAAAGGAAGTGTGAAAACTAGTAAAAATGGTTGCAATAAATTAGAAAAATAAGAGGAAAAAAATAGAAAATAATGAAGAAGATAAAAGGGGGGAATACTTTAGGAAATAAAGAAAAAGACTATGATAAAACAAACTAAAATAATAGCAGATTCTGTTTACAGAAAATAAAATTTTAAAAACGCAAGTTGTGTTAAAATAAAAAGATGAATAAGTTGAAGAAAGTAATATTTATTTTTACTAAAAATAAGAAAATAGAAAAATAATTTAGGAAAAAAATAAAATGAATAAATAATTGAAAATTAAAAGATGAAAAAACAGATTTTTAAAGGATTAAAAATAGATAAAAAACGATGCGAAAAAGAAATTAAGGCTTTATGATAAAAAGGAAGAAGTAAATTAAGAAAAAATCAAAAAGAAATATTAACTTATATAACAAATATTTTAGAAGAAATTAGGATAAGGAAGAATGACAAAAATGGTTGCAAATATAGAAAAGAAAAAGAGAAGATAAAAAAGAAAAAATGAATAAATAATAATTGATGAAATGCTAGGTATTTAAGAAAAAAAAAGGATATTTTAAAAAAGCAAAAATCTTTTAAGTTGCTTCACATAATGAAGAAATAAAATGTATAAAAAGGATTAAAAAAGAGATTGTTTTAATACGGATATTGATTAAAAAAGAGAGAGGATAGAAAAGTAAAAATAGTATTTGTTTTCAAATCAGAAAATAAAAATATAATTATTAAATAAATTGAGATAAAAATATAAAAAATAAAAGCAAAATTAATAAAAATAAATAAAATAGGAATATTTTTAATAAAAGAAAAAAGATAAAAATTAAAAAATAAAAATAAATAAAGTTAGAGTAAAAAAATAGTTGTAAAAATAGTTTTGATGAAGAGAATTTGAATAAAAAAATACTAAGAACCTATTAGAAAGTGAAATCACTAAAAACTATTAGAATAAAGGAAAATAAGAGAAAAGAACAGTATACATAAAAACAAATCGAATAAAAAAATGTTTTTTTATAAAAAATAGTAACATACAGAAACACAAAAAGTAAAATATAATAATATTTAATTATATTAAATAAAAAATGAAATTAATTAAATAGTAAAAAAGGAATAGTAATAATTTAATATATTAAATAGAAAATAATTGAAAATAGAATTAATAGATGAGAAGAAAAAAATCAGAGTAAGTAGCATTTTTTGGAAAAGAGAAAAGGAAATAAGAATTAAAATTGAAAAAGTAAAGACATTAAAAAAGAAAAAATAAAGATGTCAGAGTAAGAAAATCAAGAAAAGTGTAAAAAAGAAAGTTTATAAAATTGGTTTCAATAAAGTAAATTTTAGGAAAGAGACATCTTAAAAAAAATAGTGAAAAAAATGTAGGAAAAGCTAGGTATGTAAGAAAAAATAGAAATATTGAAAAGTTAAAAAAGGAAAAAAAATAATATACATAAAGTAAAAATGAAGAGTAAAGATAGGGGAGAAATAGCTTTATTATAAAAGAAATCAGAATTATAAAGTAGTAAAAAAACAAATAAAGGAATTTGAAATAATAATAGTAAATTATTTATATTATTAAATAGAAAAATAAAAATAATTGAATAATAAAAAATGAATAGAATTTATTGATAATAAATTAAAATATAAAAATAATTAGAATAGAAAATTAGTAGATACAAAACCCATAAAGATTAAAGAAATAAAAATTAAAAATGATATATTAAAAAATTTTTTTGAAAAAGGAAGTAGATGATGAATTAAAATAAAAAAGTAAAGAGATGTAGATTGAAAAATTAAGCTTCATAAGAAAAAAAATTAGGAAAAAGTTAAATATAATTAGTTACACCATAAGTAAATAGGTAATAAAATATTTTTAAAGAATAAGAGCAAATAAAAAGAGAAAAGTACTAGGTAATCAAAGTATAAAAGAAAATAACAGAAGGAGTAAATAAAAATGAAAAAGGTATACATAAGGAAAAGAATAAAGCAAGAAATATATATAAATGAAGGTGGGATTTATTAAAAAAAATACAAAATTAATGAGGGTGAAAAAATAAGAAAAATGAAAATATTTAAAAGGAAATTTAAAAGTAAAATGTTAAATAATAAAAATAAATAATGAAATGTTAAAATGAAAATATTTAAAAATAATTATTAAAAAATAAACTAAGAATAATTAGAATAAAAATCGAGTAATGCGAAAAAATAAATATTAATAATAGAAAAGAAAAAATGATTAATAAGAAATATTATTTTATTAAAGGAAAACAAAGACAAAATTGAAAAAGTAAAAAACTAAAAAAGAAGAGATGAAAAGAAATGAATGAAAGAAAAAATTAAAAAGGAAGAGTAATAGAGAGGGAATTTATAAAGAAAGATTGAAAAAGAATAATTTAAGAAAATAAAGAGAAATAAAACATAAAAATACTTAGGCAATAAAGGAAAAGATAAAATATAATAAAAGTAGAAAAAGAAAGAAAAACAGGTTACATAAGTGATGAAACATACTAAAAATAGGCGAAAATAAAAGAGATTTTTTAGTAAAAGAAGAATAGAAAATGAAAAGAGGATAAAAAACAAAAAGTAAAAACGAATCAAAAAAGAATAAAGAAAAATTAAAAATAGATAAGGTAAAAAATAAATAATAAATTATTTTAAATATTAAAATGAAAAATAAAAATAATTAAATAATAAAAAGGAAATAAAATTAATTATTAAAAAATAAAACCAAAATAATCAGAATAAAAAATTTAATTAATGTAAAAAAATAAATATTAATAATAAAAAAAGAAAAAATAGGAAAAATAATTAATAAAAAATATTATTTTATTAGGAGTAGAAAAAGGATAAAAATCAAAATTGAAAAAGTAAAAAGAAAAGATAAAAAGAAATAAATAAAAGAAAAAGTAAAAAAGGAAAAGTAATAGAGAAAGGGATAATAAAGAAAGCTGGAAAAAGAAAAATTTAGAAAAATAGTGAGAAATGAAACATAAAAAATACTTAGGCAATAAAGGAAAAGAAAAAATATACTAAAAGTAGAAAAAGAAAGAAAAACAGGTTACATAAGTAAGGAAACATACTAAAAAATAAATGAAAATAAAAGTGATTTTTTAGTAGAAGAAGAATAGAAAATGAAAAGAGGATAAAAAACAAAAAGTAAAAACGAATCAAAAAAGAATAAAGAAAAATTAAAAATAGATAAGGTAAAAAATAAATAATAAATTATTAAAATTATTAAAACGAAAAATAAAAATAATCAAAAAATAAAAAGGAAATAAATTAGTTATTAAAAAATAAAACCAAAAAATCGGAATAAAAAATTTAATTAATGCAAAAAAATAAATACTAATAATGAAAAAGAAAAAATAAGAAAAATAATTAATAAAAAATATTATTTTGATAAAAGTAAAACAAACGTAAAAATTAAAATTGAAAAAGTAAAAAGAAAAGATAAAAAGAAATGAATGAAAGAAAAAGTAAAAAAGAAAGAGTAGCAGAAACTGATATAATAAAGAAAACTTAAAAAAGAATAATTTAGAAAAATAGTAAGAAATAAAATATGAAAAATACTTAGGCAATAAAGGAAAAGAAAAAATATACTAAAAGTAGAAAAAGAAAGAAAAACAGGTTACATAAGTAAGGAAACATACTAAAAAATAAATGAAAATAAAAGTGATTTTTTAGTAGAAGAAGAATAGAAAATGAAAAGAGGATAAAAAACAAAAAGTAAAAACGAATCAAAAAAGAATAAAGAAAAATTAAAAATAGATAAGGTAAAAAATAAATAATAAATTATTTTGAATATTAAAATGAAAAATAAAAATAATTAAATAATAAAAAGGAAATAAATTAATTATTAAAAAATAAAAACCAAAAAATCAGAATAAAAGATTTAATTAATGCAAAAAAATAAATATTAATAGTAAAAAAGAAAAAATAAAAAGTCAATACTTAAAAAGTATTGATTTTTAACTTTATTCAGTTTCTAATGAGCCTATTTTTCTAGCACATTCAGAACATATTAATTTATCTTGATAAGATAACAGATCTTCGGTATTACCGCAGAATAGGCAATTTGGCTCAAATTTTTTTAATACAATTGAGGAGCCTTCTACGTAGATTTCAATGGGGTCTTTTTCAACAATATTGAATTGATTTCTAATTTCTATTGGAATAACGACTCTACCAAGTTCATCTACTCTTCTAATAATTCCAGTTGACTTCATAAATTCATCCTCCTTAAAAGTTATATTTAAACAATCCTTATGCCCATAATATATCATAAATAAAAATACAGGTCAATTATATTGTAATAAAAAAATCGACTTTGGAATAAAATTATTTTGGTGATATATGTGTTAAACAAAATATGGCCGATATTTATTATAATATCGTTTTCTTATTCTATTTTTTCAGGAAATTTAAATCAATTAAATACATCCATATTTGAAAGCACAAGCGATGCTATTAGTCTATCAATTAATTTGTTGGGAACAATGTGTTTATGGAATGGAATTATGCAAATAGCCAATAAAACAAGTATAATTGATAAGCTAACTAAATTATTAAAACCAATTATAAAAATATTATTTCCAGAAATGAAAGAAAATAAACACATTCAAAAAGAAATTTCAATGAATATGATTGCTAATATTTTAGGATTAGGAAATGCAGCAACACCACTAGGATTAAAAGCAATGAAAAGTATGCAAAAAGAAAATTCAAAAAAAGATACGCTAAGTGATTCGATGTTATTATTTATTGTTTTAAATACAGCTTCTATTCAAATTATACCAACAACAGTTATAGCTATTAGAAATTCATTAGGTTCCGCTAATCCAACTAAAATTGTTTTTCCAGTATGGATTGCAACCATATGTGCTGCTATTGTGCGGAATAACAGTTGCTAAGCTATTAATTAAAATGAAAAAATAGGAGTTTGAACAATGACAATCATTAATTTTATATCAAATTTAGCAATGCCCCTTGTTATTTTGCTAATTGTAATTTATGGATTAATAGAAAAAAACAAAGTATTTGATGATTTTTTAGAAGGAGCGAAAGAAGGACTAGAAATAGTATTTAGTATTTTACCTACATTAATAGGGTTATTTGTAGCTATTGGAGCCTTAAGAAATTCTGGTATTTTAGATTTGATTATTCGATTTATTACACCAATTTTAAATGTGTTTCATTTTCCAAGCGAAATTATGCCATTAGCAATGCTTCGACCAATATCAGGAAGTGCTTCTATTGCAGTTGCAACAGATATTATGAAAAATTATGGTGTAGATAGTAACATTGGAATCATTGCTTCTACCATAATGGGATCTACAGAAACAACATTATATACAATAGCTATTTATACAAGTTGTGTAAAAATCAAAAAGACAAGATTTGTTTTATTAGCTGCTCTTGCAGCAGATATAGTAGGTATTATTGTAAGTATAGTGATTTGCCAAATAAAATAAGGAAGACTTCTAAAGCAAAATGTCAATTTGCTAATAAGCATATAAATTATTGTTATATTAATCTAAGAAAAAATATTATAACTATTTGAAAAACGGAAACAATAAGAAAAAACGAAAAAACAAAAGAAATAAAGGGGGAATGCATTATATGAAAAACATAATCAAATTACAAACCAATAATAAGAATAAGGGAATTACACTAATTGCACTAGTAATAACTATAATTGTGCTTTTAATTTTAGCAGGAGTAAGTATAGCAATGCTAACAGGGGATAATGGAATTTTAACAAAAGCACAGACAGCAAAAATAAATACAGATAGGGAATCTGCTAAAGAAAAAGTACAGATAGCAGTATTGGGAAGTTATGACAGTAATGGGAAAATAGACATCAAGACTCTAAAAGAAAATTTAAAGAAAACAGAAGGTGTAACAGAAGTAGATAGCATCACAAGTTTGCCAAAAACTATTACAAGTGATGGATATAAAGTAACAATTGAAGCTAATGGAAAAGTAACAGTAGAAGGAGAAGAAAATAAAGAATATACAAAAAATGGAACAGCAATTATTCCAGTAGAATTTGCGATTGTTCCAGGACTAGATAATGTAGAAGAAGGACTAGTTATATCAGATATAGCTAATGACACAGAAAATGTAGGAAATCAATTTGTGTGGATACCAGTAACAGATAAAACAGAATATAAAAGAACAATGTATGCTAATACAGATGTATCATCTAAAGCAATAGATGATACAGAATATTTACCAGAAGGAATTACTAATGAAGAGCAAGCAGTAAGAAAGGCAAAAGGATTTTATATAGCAAGATATGAAGCAGGAAGAGAAGGAACAACATTAGTTAGTAAAAAGGGAGCAACTGTATGGACTGATATTGCACAAGAAAATACAAAATCAACAGCAAAAACAATGTTTCCAGAAAATAGCCATATAAGAAGTGCTTTAATATCAGGAATCCAATGGGATATGACAATGGCATTTATAGCAAGTAAAGATAGAGTTGATGGAACAAATCAACCGTATGAGGTAACAAAAGAAAATACTAGTAGACATATAGGAGATACTGTAACAATATCTGGAAATAATAATGCAGACAAAGTATGTAATATTTATGATTTAGAAGGAAATGCAAGAGAATTTGTAGCTGAAAAAAATACTCTTTTCGACTACTATCCATTTGTCGAAAGGGGAGGAAGTTACAATTACATCCATCCAGCTGCTAACCGTACTTACCGTATTGGTGATGCTAGCAGAGACTATACTTTTCGCCTAATACTTTATGTAATATAAAGTTGATTGTTATAAAAGCAAAACTCAAAAAGTACACAAATAGTTTTTATATTATAGGGAGGTTCTTTGAACTTCCCTATAATACGTACAGAAAATCAATTTGTAGTTTTTGGGAGTGAATTATAAATCATTTCTGATCTACTAGAAAAAGTCGAAAAAAGCAGAAAGGAGTCGATGAGTTTTTCTTGACAAGCCAAAAAAAATAAAGTATAATGGCAAACATGATAATCAAAATTATATTATTTATAATCATATACTTAATCGTAAGAAAAGTAATCATACATCAATTAAGTAAAAAAATAAAGAAAAAAATTTCAAATCAAACAATTAAAAGTCTTTAAATTTGTAGAGAAAATAATCCCCCATAAAAACAAGAAAAAACAAAAAGTTAAGTCAAATTAGTTCAGCCCCTATCCAATTAACTAATAAAAACCTTTATTCTAAAATTTTCTCTACAAAACAAAATAAAATTATCTGTGGTAAGTTTCTCCATTGGCGATCTTAAATCCCCTAAAAATCTGTTCCAACAAAAAAATACGAATCAATTGATGAGGAAAAGTCATCTTAGAGAAACAAATTCTTTCTTGGCATAAACTAAGCAAATCATCTGTCAAACCAAGAGAGCCACCAATCACAAAAGTAATACTACTAAAATTAAGGCAAACTTCTTGAATTTTAGTAGAAAATACCTCAGAAGAAAACTCTTTTCCATTCAAATCCAAAGCAAAAACAAAAGAATCCTTTTTCAAATGTTGAAGAATACAATTACACTCTTTTGTTTTAATTTCATCAGCCAAAGTAGAATTAAGCTTATCTGGAATCCTTTGGTCAGGAAGTTCTAAAAAAGAAAGCTTGCAAAACCTAGAAAGTCTCTTAGAATACTCATCAATAGCATCTTTTAAATAACGTTCTTTTAATTTACCAACACAAACAATTTGAATACTTAGCATAATAAAACTCCCAACAAAAAAATTAAATAGTAATCAATTTACTGTGACAATCTCTATTAGCCACGCTAAGACCAAGAGAAGACTCATCAAAAATACAATTTCCCATTAGCTCATCTAAAACTGTTTGATAAGCAAGTTCAGGAAAATTACTTTCTTTACTTAAATGTCCTAGCATAGCATTTTTAAGTCCAGAATTTAATAAATAAGAAATTGTCTTACCTGCAATTTCATTGGAAAGATGTCCGAGTAGGCCCAGCAATTCTAGACTTTAAAGGAAAAGGATAAGAAGAGCAACGTAAAACTTCAGGATCATAATTAGCCTCAAGCATAACAAATAAACTCTCTTCTAAATGTTTTAAAATATCATTTGTCATATGCCCAATATCAGTAGCAATACTTATCTTTTTATCTTCATGCCAAAGATTAAAGCCACATGGATTGGCAGCATCATGAGGAATAGAAAAAGGTTTTATTGCAATATCTCCAATAGAAAAATGATCAAAAACCTTAAAAATTTTAATATGATTCGTATCAATCTTATCTCTTTGTTTTGGCATAGCATCTAAAGTTTCTTGATTCACAAAAACAGGTAAATCGAACTTTTTAGAAAAAGTACCTAAACCTTGTACATGATCAGTATGTTCGTGAGTAACTAAAATACCATCCAAAGAAGAGGGATCAATAGCCAAACTTAGTAAAGCACTTTCAATTTTTTTACTACTAACACCTGCATCAATTAAAAGTTTAGTCTCATCAGTTTGTACAAATAAACTATTACCACTACTTCCACTATATAAACTACAAAAATTAAACATTTCAAATCTTCCTTCGTTCTTCTAAAATAACCATAAAAACGATTACTCTGTAACTCTTTTAATCTTAGCACCAATACTTCTAAACTTTTCTTCTATATTTTCATAACCTCTATCAATATGTTCTAAATTATAAATTTCGGTTTTTCCAGAGGCAACAGTTCCTGCAATAACAAGAGCGGCACCAGCTCTTAAATCAGAAGAATAAACAGGTGCACCTGTTAACTTTTTAACTCCTTCAAAAAAAGCAGACTTACCTTGTGCATTAATCTTAGCTCCCATTTTATTTAATTCTTCTGTATATTGAAATCTAGAATCCCATATACTTTCATGAATCATACTATTACCATTGGCTAACGATAAAACAACACCCATTTGAGGTTGCAAATCAGTTGGAAAACCAGGATAAGGTAAAGTCTTAATAACAGCCTTATTAGGTCTTTTATTACACCAAACGCGAATACTATCAATATTATCTTCTACATTTCCGCCAACTTCAATAATTTTAGCTGTAATAGATTCTAAATGTTTAGTAATACAATTCTTAATTACTAAATCACCTTTAGTTGCTACGGCAGCAAGCATAAAAGTACCAGCTTCAATTTGATCAGGAACGACAGAATAAGTAGCATTTCCGCTTAACTTTTCAACACCATTAATCTTAATAACATCAGTTCCAGCACCTCTAATATCAGCTCCCATCGTATTTAAAAAATTGGCTACATCAACAATATGAGGCTCTTTGGCAGCATTATCAATAATGGTAGTACCCTTTGCTAAAACACTAGCTAGCATAACATTAATAGTAGCACCGACAGAAACAATATCCATATAAATAGGGCAACCAGTAAGCTTTCTAGCTTTAGCATAAATAGTTCCTTTTTCTACTGTAACATTGGCACCTAATCTTTCAAAACCTTTGATATGTTGATCAATTGGTCTAGCACCAAGCTTACAGCCACCAGGCATACCAACTTCAATTTCACCTTTCCTACTAAGCATAGCTCCTATAATATAATAAGAAGCCCTAAATTTACTCGTTAAATCTAAAGGAGCTTTAGTTGTTGCTATATGAGAAGTATCAATAGTAATACTATTCTTACTATTCCAAGTAATGTTTGCTCCTAATTTTTCTAATATTTCACAGGATATCTTAATATCACTTATATTTGGCAAATTTTCAATGGTACAAGTACCATCAATTAAAAGTGTGGCAGGTAAAATGGCAACTGCTGCATTCTTTGCGCCACTAATTGTTATTTCGCCTTTTAAGGGCGTTGGACCTTCTATTACTAATTTTTCCAATAATATAACCCCCAATATTTCTATGTTTCCAGAACAAAAGAGACATGATAGAGATTCTTTAACCTTTTAACTATTTGTATGTCCTATTTTTGTTCGTCCACAAAAATTCTAAAAATTTTTTATGGAATGTACTTTTATTATATAGGAAAAATCAATTCTTCCTATACAATGAAAAAAGAGTGTCTATATTTACACTCTCTTACTTATAAAAATATATCACAAACAAAGGACAAATGCAACTATTTTTTTGCAGTTATCAAACCATGATTTGCAAAAAACTCTAACAATTTAAACTTAAACTGGAATTCAGTAGAAGAATCTTTAGAAACAAGGGCAAATTCTTCTTCTGACAAATTATTTTCCATTAAATCTTTAGACTCATCTGGAACAACACCAGAAGTAACATCTACGAAACATAAAGGAGGGAACATGACACACCACCAATTTTGACCTTTTGCTTCACCAATCTCCACACGAAGAGCATCATAAGAACCAGAAGGAAGTGAAATATCGCCATAATGTTTTGTTGGAAAGTCGAAATTACCAATACGAATAGAAACAGGATAAGAAAAACCTTCTTCTTCAATAGTTTTCACCGCAATTTCCTTAAACTCGTCCACATGATTAGATACAACTAAAATAGCCTCTTCTTTTGTTTTACAGTCAGAACAAATAGAATTCATAAAAGAAAGAAGAGCATCACGAACTTTATACTTTAAATCTTGATCATCTTGATTATCACTATTGGCAATAACATGCAAACGAAAAACGCTATTTGAAATATCATGAGAAACATTTCTGGCATAAGAAATTGCACAAAGTGAAACATAAATAAAAAGAAGAATTGTCAAAATAATTACCATTTTTAATTTTTTTTTCATAAGTTACCTCCAAAAAACAAATTTATAAAAAATATTCTTTACTATTAATTATTAACAAATTAGAAAAATTTATACTAAAAAAGGATAAAAATGAAATGTCGAAAAAAGTCAATGAAAAATATTTGAAATAATATTGACATATTTGTAAAGAAATGGTAAAATTTACCAGTACTCAAAAAGAAACTTAAAAAATCAAATATCCGTAAGATTTTAAGAAGTGAAAAGGAGAAATTCAAATGAATAAAAACACCGAAGAAAAAGTATGTACCTTTTATGTAAGTGACTATCATTTTGAAATGACAATATTACCTTATCTTGATAAAAAAATAACCAATCAAGATAAAATTGTGTTATTAACTCAAAATAATTTAGAAAAAAGTGTAAAAACAGTATTAGAAAACACAAATTTAAAAGAAGAAAAAAAGGAACAAATATTAAAAATAAATTGGACTAATAATAATGAAAGCAAAATAGAACAAATAAAAACAATCACAAAAGAAAACAAAAACATAATTCTATTTATCAAGGGAGAAGAAAAATACATTCAAAACACAAATCAAAAAATTGAACCCATTTTAAAAGAAAACAACAAAATTAAAATAATAGACTGTTACAATTTAGAAGAAATAGGAGAAAACATGGTAAACATCATGGAAACATATCAAAAAACATTAAAAATAACAGGCGAAGAAAAAATAGAAAAACCATATCAAGCAAAAGCAAATTAATAAAAGATTAAGACTTTCTTTTACCATTATCCTAAAAAAGAGTTGCTAATTTTTTCAAAATAGTGTATAAATAATAAAGAAAATAATATAATTAAACATCAGGTGATAAAATTAAGCATTAAAAGAGGGATACAGGAAGAAAGGAAGAAAAATATGGTAGAAAAAATAGAAGAAATACAAAGTATTTTAAAAAAATACGGACAAGAGCATTTACTAAACCATTATCAAACATTAGAAGAAGCAAAACAAAAAGAACTATTAAAACAAATTGAAGCGATCAATTTTGAATTAGTAAATAGCCTATACAAAAAAACGAAAAAAGAAGAAAAGCGAGAAAACGATGAAATTACGCCAATCGAGTATATGGACAAATACAAACTTTATGATGACTACAAACACTATGAAAACATAGGAAAAAAAGCAATCAAAGAAGGAAAACTAGCGGCAGTAACCATGGCAGGGGGGCAAGGAACAAGACTTCGGACATGATGGACCAAAAGGAACCTATGATATTGGCTTAGACTCACACAAATCCTTATTTGAACTATTATGTGATAGTCTAAAAGAAGAAGGAAAAAAATACAACATAACTATTCCATGGTTTATTATGACAAGTAAGGAAAACAACCAAGCAACCTTAGAATTCTTTGAAAAAAACAAATACTTTGGTTACCAAAAAGACAAAAACATCTTTTTCTTTATCCAAGGAGAATTACCAATGATAGACACAGAAGGAAAAATACTAATTGGAGAAGATGGACTAATCAAACAAGCAGCTGATGGTCATGGAGGAATTTATGAAGCCTTAGTAAAATCTCAAATGATTCAAAAAATGAAACAAATAGGAATCGAATGGGTATTTATAGGAGGAGTTGACAATTGTTTAGTAAAAATGGTAGATCCTGTTCTTATGGGAATTGCCATTGAAAAATCAGTAACAGTAGCGTGCAAATCAGCAGTAAAAGCCAATCCACAGGAAAAAGTAGGAGTATTCTGTAGAAGAAATGGAAAACCAAATGTAATAGAATACTCAGAAATAACTGAAAAAATGGCAGAAGCAAGAGACAAAAATGGAGAACTACTTTATGGAGAATCACATTTACTTTGTAACCTATTTAGTGTAGAAGCAGTAGAAAGAATGGGAGAAAATCCATTACCATACCATATAGCTTACAAAAAAGCTACGTACTTAGACAAAAATGGGAAATTAGTAGTACCAACCTCACCAAACGCATACAAATTTGAAGCCTTTTTATTTGATGCCTTTGGAGAAGTAGATGATATGGCAATCCTTCGTGTAAAGAGAGAAGAAGAATTTGCCCCTGTTAAAAATTCCGATCAAGTAGGAGTAGATTGTCCTAAAACAGCCAGAGAATTATACAAAAAATTTTATCATTTAGATTAAAAAATAAAAATCAAGTTCTAAAACTGTTCACATTTTACGTTCAGTACAAAAGAGCTTGATTTTTTAAATAAGAAGAAACAAACTTGTCAATTTCAAATAGATAAAGTATAATAAGCTAAAAAGAAAGAGAGGAAGGAAAAAATGAATTATTTAGAAGAATACAAAAAATGGTGTGAAAGTCCAGAATTTGATGAAAAAACAAAACAAGAACTAATAGCTATCAGTAAAGACGAAAAAGAAATAGAAGATAGATTTTACAAAGAGCTAGAATTTGGAACAGCAGGATTAAGAGGCATTATTGGAGCTGGACTTAACCGAATGAACCAGTACACAGTAGGAAAAGCAACGCAAGGATTAGCCAATTATATAATAGAACAAGGAGCCAAAGAAAAAGGAGTTGTAATTAGTTATGACTCACGAAAAATGTCTAAAGAATTTAGTATCCAAACAGCATTGATTCTTTGTGCTAATGGTATAAAAGCTTATTTATTTGAAAACTTAAGACCAGTACCAGAACTATCCTTTGCTGTAAGAGAACTAAAATGTACTGCTGGAATCATGATAACAGCTAGCCATAATCCACCTAAATATAATGGATACAAAGTATATTGGGATGATGGAGCACAAATCTTATCACCAAGAGACAAAGACATAATTAGCAAAGTAAGAGCAATAAAAAGCTTTAGTGATATTAAGCAAATCAACAAAGAAGAAGCCATAAAAAAAGGATTACTAACCATTATAGGAAAAGAAATGGACGACAAATACATAGAAACATTAAAAAATAAAATATTAAACCCACAAATCATGAAAGAAGAAGGAAAGAAACTAAAAGTAGTCTATACACCATTACATGGAACAGGAAACACCATAACCGAAAGACTTTTAAAAGAATTAGGATTAGAAAATGTCTATATAGTACCAGAACAAAAAGAGCCAGACGGAAACTTCCCAACAGTAAAATATCCAAATCCAGAAGATCCAGAAGCATTCAAATTAGCATTAGAATTAGCCAAAAAAGTAGATGCTGATGTCGTATTAGCAACTGATCCAGACGCTGATCGACTAGGAATTTTTTCAAAAAATAAAAAAACAGGAAAATATGAAAGTTACACAGGAAATATGTCAGCTTTATTAATTGCAGAATACAGAATTTCACAAATGAAAGAAAAAGGAAGCTTACCAAAAGATGGACTATTTATAACAACTATTGTATCTTCTAATTTAGCCAAAGCCATTGCAAATCATTATCAATTAGCTTGCGAAGAAGTATTAACAGGATTTAAAAACATAGGAGCTGTTATGAAAAAAGCAGAAGAAGCCAAAGACAAAACCTATGTATTTGGTTATGAAGAAAGCTATCGGATGCTTAATTGGAGATTATGCAAGAGACAAAGATGGAATTGGAGCAGTTATGGCACTTTGTGAAGCGGCTTGTTATTATCAAGCACAAGGAAAAACCTTATTGGATGCTATGAAGGATATTTATGAAAAATATGGATATTATAAAGAAGCACAACCATCTATCATTAGGGAAGGTGCAAAAGGAGCAAAAGAAATAAAAGATATGATGACTAAAATGAGGAATACCGAAATAAAAGAAATAGGAGAATACCAAGTAATTAGCTTTAAAGATGTAGAAAGAGATATCGTAAAAAATAGCAAAACAGGAGAAATAACCAAAACAGGACTTCCACAATCTAATGTCTTATATTATGAACTACAAGATGATGCTTGGTGTTGTATTAGACCATCAGGAACTGAGCCAAAAATCAAGTTATATATGGGTGTAAAAGGAAAAACAGATCAAGAAGCAACTAACAAATTAGAATTACTAAAACAAGCCATGTTAAAAATTGTAGGTGAAGAACAATAGAGAGATGATTAGTTATATAGGTAAAAATAAAATCCCTTGACCAAATCAAGGGATTTTCTAATGTAAGAACTTTATTAAAACTTTTTTCAATAAAAAATATCAAACCTTCCAATCTTCCAAATTCCTTTGAATAGCACCAAACAAATTAGCACGAATCATAGGAATATCTTTTGTCAAAGAAAAAATTAATTGTTTCATATCTTCTCTTTTAGAATGACCATCCATAGGGCATACTTTAGGCATAACAGAAAAGTTACTTTTTCTAACAAATCTTTTTATTTCTTTTTCTGGTGTATAAACCAAAGGACGGATCAATGTTATTTTAGAGCGATCCATAAAACTAACAGGAGAAAAAGTAGAAATATTTCCTGTATACAACAAATTTAATAAAAAAGTTTCCAAAACATCATCTTGATTATGCCCTAAAGCTATTTTATTACAATTTTCACGAATAGCAATTGAATTAATAACGCCTCTACGCAAATTAGCACACAATGAACAGGGATTTTTTTCTTTTCTAATATCAAATACAATCTCTTTTGCATTACTTTTTTCAACAAATAAGGGAATCTCCAAATTACTACAAACTTTTTGTAAAAAGTCTATATCGAAAAATTCAAAACCAGGATCAACACTAATTGCTACTAAATCAAAACTTTTTGGGTAAAATCTTTGAAGTGCTTTTAAAGCATGAAGTAGTGCAATAGAATCTTTTCCACCAGATAAACAAACAGCAATCTTATCGCCCTCTTCTAACATATGATATTCCTCTATTGCTTTTCGTGTATGACTTAAAATTCTTTGCATAGTAAAACTCACCTTTCCTTGAAAAGTATAATCTTTTTAAAAAGAAAAGTCAAATAAATGTCTATACATCTTTTTTTACTTAATTTTTGTTTTTAAAAAAGAGAAAATGAACAAAAAGCTAGGTTGACAAAACCAAAAAAAATAGTATAATAAAATAACAAAAATAAATGATATGTACCAGTAGCTCACCTGGATAGAGCGTCGCCCTCCTAAGGCGAAGGTAGAAGGTTCAAGTCCTTTCTGGTACACCAAACAACGCATATTCGAACTTTATTTGCTTTACTACTGGTTTTGCAATTAAATTTCAAATAGCATAATAAAACGGAAA
>CAMXLV010000003.1 GCA_947244675.1 uncultured Clostridium sp.
AAAATTGTGCCTAGTCAACAAAAATACATTCAAATTAAGGCTGTCCCTTAATCCCTGCTAGCAGGGATTTTTGCTACGTCCCCCAATCCCTTTTGCTATGTTTTTCGAATCGCTGTTTAAAAAGATAGAAAAATGGAAATACTACTAGCGAGAGGTGAAAATATTGAGAAGAAGAAAAAAGCTAGGAAGCCCTAAGAAAATTGTTATAACTGCCATTTTGGCAATTATGATATGGGGAGGAATGATATATTTATATACTACATATACAAAAATTGAAGTAGTAAAAGGAAATGATCAATATGAAGCAACTAAAATATTATCCACACCTACAACACAAACTGTGGAAGAAGCAACGGAAGAAAGCCAAAAAGTGTCAGATATTATTGAGGAAACAACGAAAAAAATCGTAGGAATTTCTAAATTGAAAAATACAGGAAATAGTATTTTATCAAAAAGTACGGAAAGTGAGTTAGGATTAGGAACAGGAATGATTATTACAGAAGATGGATATATTTTAAGTAATGAACATGTAACAGGGGGTAAATATAGTAAATGCTATGTTACTTTAGAAAATGGAAACAATTATGAAGGAACTGTTATGTGGAGTGATTCTTCTTTAGATTTATCCATTACTAAAATCAATGCTAAAAATTTATCATATGTAACCCTAGGAGATTCTAGTAAAATTCGTGTAGGAGAAAGTGTTTATGCTATTGGAAATCCGATTGGATTTGAATTTAGAAGGACTGTAACTTCTGGTATTATTAGTGCTAAAAATAGAACCATAAAAATAGAAGAAAACGAAAAATCATCTTATATGACAGATTTAATTCAAACAGATGCAACCATTAATCCAGGAAATAGTGGAGGCCCACTCATTTATCCTAATGGAGAAGTAGTAGGGATTAATACAGTAAAAATATCATCAGCAGAAGGAATAGGATTTGCTGTTCCAATTAATATGATAAAGCCAATCATTGAAAGCTTTAAAAAGGAAGGTAGCTTTGAAGAAGCAACCATTGGAATTTATGCTTATGATAAAGAAGTAATTCCATACCTAAATGCAAATGCTGGCATATTTTCTAACCAATATTTTGAAAAAGGAATTTATATAGCACAAATTACTAAAAATGGTCCTGCTGATGGAACAGAACTAAAAGAAGGAGATATTATTACGAGTATTGATGACTTATCTCTTCATACAATGAATGATTTAAGACAATATATTTATACCAAAAAACCAAACGAAGAAGTAACTTTAAAAATTACAAGAGGAAAAATAAATAAAGAAATAAAAATTGTTTTGGGAAAAAGTTAAAAATTGAAAATACGGAAAAACCCCTAGTCACATTCGTGACCAGGGGTTTAAATTACGGCATTGCACAAAGGAAACGAATCCTTTGCACATCTGGAATCCCTTCACTTATTAAGCCAAGGTCTTCCAAAATAGTAGTCATGCAAGGGGGAAAGTCCTCCTGGACAATCCACTCGCAAAAAGCAAGTGCCCCCATTGACTTGATTCTTCTCGCAACATTTTTCTCTGAGTACATTTTGCCGTACCTCCTTATTTTTTTGTAGAAATTAATTATACCATAAATTTCCACGAAAAGCAAATTTTACATAAAATTGCAAAATTCGACTTATTCTGACAAACTATTCTCTATAAAATCAAACTTTCTAGCATAATCTTTAGTTACCTCATTTGCCAAATAAACTTCACTTCGGTTCTTCATCAAAAACTCAATAATTTGATACACATCAATCCAAATTTCATTAGGACTATCCACTTGTGATTCATCAAAAATAAGTTGCATACCAAAATGTAAATGAGGAACATTAATATTATTTACATTTTCCTTTATACTATAACCAGTCATGCCGAGATAGCCAATTACATCACCGTGCTTTTACTGTCATTCCTTCTTGTAAGCCCTCACAATAAGGATGATTTTTTCTTAAATGTGCATAATAGTAATATCTTTTCGTATCCAAACTTCTAATACCAATACGCCATCCACCATATTGATTCCACCCTAAATTTTCAATCACACCAGACTCAACAGCAATAATAGGAGTACCAATACTACCCATCAAATCATTCCCTAAATGTGTTCGTTTAAAACCATAAGATCTGGCATTTCCAAAATCATCATAATGACTAAAAGAATAATTCTTAGCAATCGGAAGAAAAGCTTTTAATCCATACTTCTCTTGAAAACACTTAGAGCCATCCTCCTGTAAAACTTCAACAGAGTAGTTTCCAATAAAACCACCTAAAACAGCAGACAAGCTCTCATAATAATAATCATAAAATTTCATATTTTGTGTCAAATCTTCAATAGATTGCCCATTTTCAAGCTCATTTATCAAACCATCTAAATCTTTTGGTTTAAAATTCTTAAAATTACCACCATTCTTACAAGATAAAAAAGCAAGCAATTCAATCCAATTATATAAGACATCCTTTTCTTGATTATGAGAATCAATATCTAACTTAGCAGTAAGACGCATTGCCTCAGCAGAGACATTAAAATCAACCCATTTAATAAAATCCTTTTTTTCTTCTTTTTCTTCAAAAGAATCAACATATGCAAAAGAATAAAAAATAATAATACTAGAAAATAAAATAAGAAAAACGAGTAGAAAAATAATCCATGTTTTTCTTATTTTAAAAGACTGAATTAACAAGACAATCACCCTATAGTATTATATAGAAAAATAGAAAATATATGATAAAAATTTTATAGTACAATTCATTATAATTTAATTCCATAAACACGATAAATACCAATTGGTTGGTTATATAAAGATACAATACTTTTTTTATCCGTTCCAAAACTAAAAGATAAATATCTAGTATTAAAAGCATTAATTTCATAATTAGTAGTACCATCAAATATAATATCATTAATAAAATAAAAAGCAGAGTTAAATCCCCTCCATTGATCTGGATTGACACAAACGACTTGTATATAATCATAAACATCAATTTCATTTTCTAAAGTAATAGAATTTTGTGGGATTCCTTCTTCTTTTGACGTAGAATATAATAGATCTACTTTTGTTGAGCCAGTTGGTAAATTATTTGATAATTGTTTCGTCACTTCATTTGCAATTAAACTTTCTAACTCAGCTTTTGTCATAGATACAATGGTATCATCATCATTAGAAGGAATGGTTGAAACTTTTATGCCATCAATACTTGCTAATTTTAAATGATGATCGATTTCAAATTCATAAGGATAGTCTTTTAATTTGGTAAAAAATGATGTTGCTTCTCCTAATATGATTTTATCTAAGCTAGCTAGTTTTTTTTGTGTGGATACATATTCTATGTCATCATCTTCACAAAAATCATTGGCAAGTTCTTGCAAAGTAGGCATTCTTTGATGAAAGGAATAAGTTTTTATTTGTGTATTTGTTATTTTCAAATTTATCTTTTCTGCTGCAGTTTCTTTCTTTGTTGTCTCAGCAGATTCTATTCCTTTATTTAATATGCCATTGTCTCCTGTTAGCATAAAAATACTTATGCCAGCTAGTAAGAGAATTACAATAATAGTAATAACTAATGAGATTAAAGAAATACCTAAATTTGATTTTAAATTTATTTTAAAATGATTCATAAAAAAATCTCCTTCTTAATTTTTCATTTAAAATTATAGCAAATAACAAAAATGAATTCAACCATTTTGATTCAAATCCCAAAATGGTTAACAATCTAACAAAAACATCTAAAACTAATTGACAATGCACCTGGCATAACGTATAATAAAAACAACAAAAAAATATTGAAAAATAAACAAAAGAAGGTGAATAAAAATGCAAAAAAAACAAGAAAAAGGAATCACTTTAATAGCATTAGTGATTACCATCATTATTTTACTCATATTAGCAGGAATATCAATTGCTACATTAATAGGAGAAAATGGAGTTCTAATAAAAGCTAGTAAAGCTGGGGAAGAAACTAAAAAAGCAGAATACGAAGAAGAACTAAAAATTATTGGGCTAGGATTACAACCAGATAGAAAAATAAATAATTGGACAAATCAGGAATATATGGAAAAATATGAAGATGAAATTAGAAGAGATCCCATATTTGAAGGATATAAAAATATTAGGAAATTTACACATGTAAACACCAAAGAAATCATAATAGAAGTAGTAACAAAAGAGCAATGGTATTATTGGGTAACACAAAACAATGTAGAATACAAAGGAGTAGAAGGAGAAGTACAATACCCTGTGATAAACGAAACTGATATTTATGCCAGTTTAAATGGAAATACATTAGCCTTTTTTGCCAATAAAGAAGAAGCCGAAAAATTTGCAGATAGAGAAGAACACTGTTATCCCAATATAAAGGGAGAAACCTTTACAAAAGAAGGAGAAAACCAGCCAAATACTCCTTGGATTAAGGAAGCAAATAATATTCAAACCATAAAATTTGAAAATGAAATTGTACCAGTTGATATGTCATACTATTTCTCAGATTTAACCCAATTAACCAAAATAGAAAACATGAATTATTTAAGAACAGAAAAAGTAACTAGTATGAATGCTCTATTTTACAATTGTACAAGTTTAGAAACAATTGATTTAACAACATTAGATACAAGTAAAGTAACAAACATGAAAGACTTATTTTTCAATTGTCAAAACTTAGTATCATTAAATATTAGTAATCTAAACACAGAAAATGTAACCAATATGAACCTAATGTTTTACAATTGTCAAAAACTAACTTCATTAGATGTATCAAAATTTAACACAAGCAAAGTAACTAATATGGAAAGCTTATTCAAATTCTGTAGTAATATACAAAGTCTAGATTTAAGAAATTGGGACACTAGACAAAATCAAGATATGACGAGTATGTTTGAAGGATGTGAAAAATTAGAGCAAATAAAATGGACACAAAATTTTGACACAAGTCAAGTCAAAGCTATGGCACAACTATTTTTAAATTGTGATAGCTTAAAAGAAATTGATGTATCTATGTTTAATACAAGTAATGTGCAAATGATGTATGCGATGTTCAAAAATTGCAAGCAATTAACATCATTAGATGTATCTATGTTTGATGTAAGTAATGTAATAGATATGAATTCTATGTTTTATAATTGCAGTAATCTAACAGAACTAAATATAGGAAACTTTAATGCTAGCCAAGCAACTAACTTATATGGAATGTTTGTTAATTGTAAAAACTTAAAAATATTAGATTTATCTAATTTTACAATAAGTGAAGTAAATAATATGGAAGTCATGTTCTCAGGATGCAATAATTTAACAACAATTCTATTATCAGATAACTTTAAAACAAGCAAAGTAGAAAATATGGCAAATATGTTTAATGCATGCCATAACTTATCCTCAATAGATTTATCAAAATTTGAAACAAGTAATGTTAAAGTTATGAATTATATGTTTAATCAATGTTACGAACTAGCAATTATGGATGTATCTAAATTTAATACTGACAATGTAACTAATATGGAAGGAATGTTTGCTGATTGTTATCGTGTAGAACAATTAGATTTAACCAATTTTAACACCAACAATGTAACTAATATGAATAATATGTTCTGGAGTTATGCGAAATTAACGAAAATTATGGTTGGTGCTAATTGGAAAACAGCAGAACAAAATACAAATATGTTTACTGGTTGCGGTGCAACAGATGTAACAAAAGTGTAAAATAGGCATAAAGCATAAATAAAAAAATAAAATAGAAAAGTGATTATATCAAAATAGTCACTTTTATTTCAGGAAAAGTTTACATAAGTGTTGCAATAACCTTAAAAATATGATACAATAATAAGAAAAAGAAAAATACCAAAAGGAGGAAAAAAAAGTGGAAAAAAAGATACTTAGCAAATTCTACTTAGACAAGGAAAAAGACATTATTGTCACAATATATCGTAAAAATGAAGAAGAAGTAACCTATCTATTAGAAACGCCAAATCATAACACTGGAAATTTAATATCTAATTTAGCCAAATTATGTGGTTTAGAAACTACCAAAAATGAAGAAGACAAAAAAATTATAGAAGGTACCATTCCAGCTAGTATCAATGGAGATAACGAAATCGTATACATATTAAGATTAGGAGGAATCAAAATTGCTAACATCTATGACAATGGAAAATTAGAGATCAAAGCAAAAATTCCTGCTATTACCAAAACCTTAATGTCACAAACCAAAGACTATAGGCTTCCAATTCAAAAAACCATTGTAAAATCTTATATTCTAAAAAAATCAAAATTTAGAACAGATTTACATACTCATATGAATGCAAACCTATCACCAGATGTTCTAATAGCATTAGGAATCAAGCATCAATTAAAATATCCACTTTATTACATAAAAAAGCTAAACCTAAAACTAAGTAAAAAACAAGAAGAAAAAATACAAAAACAAAGAAAAGAAATAGAAAAGCAATTCAAAAACTCAGAATTAACAGGAAAATATTTAACCAGAAAAATAGATGACAACACCTTTATCAATTTTGCTGACTTCATCTTAAATAATGAAGAATGGGCAGACTACAATATCGCTAAAATAAGAAATAGTTTAGCGATTTTAAAAGATGGGCAAGCGGTATTTACTAATTTAGAGAAACTATACATTTACCGTTATGTATTTTGTAAAGGAAAGCCAAGTGAAGAAAAAATTGAGTTAAAAGCAGAAAAAGTAGAAGCTATCCCAGAAAAAGACATAAGAAATATTGTAAAAGCCATGTTAGAAGATACCAAAAAACCAGAATTAAAAAACATAAGCTTAAGACAAGACAAACTATTATGGATTGCTAGAGAATATCAAAAACAAGGAATCTATTATGTAGAAATAGCAGATACAGACTTAGTAAAATCAAATGGACCAGCTATTTTCTTCTTAGAAGAAATTCATGAAATCATGCCATATATTGAAAAAGAAACAGAAGTAAAAATACGTTTCTTAGCAGCAATGAGAAGAATACCATTAACCATTCTAAAAGATCAAATTGAAGAAGGAAACTATTTAAGAGAAAACTTAGATGTATTAAAAGCAATAGCAAAAAGTCCCTATGTAGTGGGAAGTGATTTCATTGGAGAAGAAATTAATGATATTGAAGAATTAAAACCAGCCATTCAAGAGTTAGTTCAATATGTAGGAGATGTTGATAAAGAATTTACCATAAGAATCCATGCAGGAGAAAATGATAGTTTAAAAGACAATGTAGCAAAATCAATTGAATGTGTAAAAGAATCCTTAAAACCAGGACAAAAAATGCCACAAGTTCGTTTAGGGCATGGTTTATATACCGCAGATTTAAACAAAGAAGAAGGCAAAAAACTAATGCAATTAATGAAAGAAACAGGAATTATTGTTGAATTTCAATTAACTTCTAATGTAAGATTAAACAACTTAAGTAGTTTAAATAACCATCCGCTAAAAATCTACTTAGAGAATGGTATAAAATGTGTACAAGGAACAGATGGATGCGGTTTTTATGGAGTAGATACCATTGATGAACAATTAGCATTACAAAATCTATTGAATCTAACAGAGGAAGACTTCCAAAAAATGAGAGAAGTAGAACAAGAAAAAATAGAAAGAAGTGAAAAATACTTTAGTAAAAAGCAAAAAGAATGGGAAGCATTTTTAAAGGGAAGAACCATAAAAGAGGCATTAACGAAATTAGAAAAAGAAAACCATGAAAAAAATAAAAGCAACAAAATGCCTATGAGAATTAATCATAATATTGAGGCAAAAGAAATCTTAAAAGGAAAAATA
Organism: uncultured Clostridium sp.; assembly: GCA_947244675.1. The sequence continues at coordinate 7,778 of CAMXLV010000003.1, forward strand.
AGACAATTACCAGAAAATAAAGTTCCAATTATCATAGCAGGAGGAAGTTTTAACAAAAAAGGAAGAGCTACAAAAGTAAGCAAAGAAGGAAGAGAAATTTTAGAAAAATTAATTCAAAACATAGATAGTCAAAAAGCTTATTTTGTTATTGGACATAAAATGCAAGGCTATGAAAAAGAAATCATAGAAATTAGTAAAAAAGCAAATAAAAACTTTGAAATTAATGCAATCATACCAAAAATGATATCAAAGGAAGAATCTAAAAATTTACAAGATGAACAGTTAGATGGCATTCGTATTTCTATTGAAAATGATGAAATGGGAATTTACAAAAGTTTCAACTATGAAATTTTTGAGAGAAGAAACTCAGTAGTTATGGCATTTGATGGAAACTGGCCTGTATCAAATCTAGTGCAAGAAGCTAAAAATGGAAAAGGAAAGGCTAAAATCTATGTTAATGAAGAAACACCAATATTGTTTGATAAAGCTAGAACACTAGGTGGTTATGTTATTCCTTTTAATATGAAACAAAATATTGTGGATCAAATTTTAAAAGACAATCCAGACATTGTATCTTTTAAGGAAGGTTCTTAAGAAATAAATAAGCATATAAAAAATAAAGGAAATCCTAATTCTTAGACAAAAAAGTTTAAGAATTAGGGTTTCTTTTATTTTAGAATTATTTAGAAAGACGGATGATTACTTTAGATAAGTAAACATCAGAACTAAGATAATCTGGATCATATCCAATACCTTTCAATTGAAGGCTTGAGACAGTAGATGGAGAGAAGGTGGTAGAAGTACTAACTTTTCCCCAATAAGGTTTATGAAGCATTCCAATTTCATTAGAACCAGTGTATTTCCAAATAGGAGAATCTGTCCAAATTTCATCCCCTTCATGAGGTAATACACCAATAGAACCATAGCCACTTCCCCAAACTTTATAAGAATAGTTATAAGCACAAGGAGCGTTAACATCAAAAGTTGCATCAACTTCTACAGTTTCATAATTTTTAAACCAATGGTTACAATCAAGAGTTACTATAAAACTATAGTGTGCTGCTCCACTACTATGTCCACCACCAATCCATCCTGGTTGAGAACCAGTTGATTGACAGTTAATAAAGCTAACAGAAATACCTGCATCTGACAAACTTAAACCTAAATTAGTGATGTAATTAAAAATATCAACTTCTTCAGCGATACCGTGTAGATCCATCTGGATTAATTTGAATAAATTCATCATCAACTCTTATTACTAAAGGTAATTTTTCAGCCGTCAAATCAGATGGAGCTTTTTCGATCCCTTTTAGATTTTCTAAATCTTCTTTTAACTTTTCATAGTCAATATTTCCATCTGCATCTTTATTATCGTTAACAATATTTCCAACTTTGTCAGCAGCACTAATTTTTTGAAAAACAATTGTCCTACTTCCTATTGTAACTTCACCATCTTCTTTAATTATTATTTTTTCTTCTGGTGTAATGAGTCCATCACTTTCTAAACTATCTAAAACTTCATCTAAAGTTTGTGCATTATTTTCTTCTATAAATTTATCAGATGATTGTTCCGTTTTCCATAAATTTTTTATTTCTTCTACTGTTGCTCCTCTAGTTTCTTCTTGTGCCATATCTGATTTTGTTAGAATTCCATTATTTCCTGCTAATGTTGTAATTGTGATTCCTGCTAGTATTAATAATACAATAATCGTAATTACTAGTGCTATTAATGTAATACCTTTGCTTGTTTTTACTTGTCTTTTTGTTTTTAATTCTAATTTTGTCATTTTTTTTGCAATCCTCCTTTATTTCTTTTGTTTTACTTTTCTTCCTTTTTACCGTTTTATTTTCTTAGTTATGATTCCCTATTTTAAATTGTAGTATTCACTTTTCTTCTTCTGTCTTGTTTTTTCTTACAAAAGTCTTGTTTTTTCAAGGTTCTACTATTTTTTAAAATAGTCTTAATTTTTTACTCATATTGTAACAATATATTACTTTATTGTCAAGAGATTAACATATTTCTTAAAATGGGGGTAGTTTTTGCGAAAATGAATAAAATTGTTAGGGAATATAAAAAATCAGAGTTAAATATTATAAAAAAAAATAAATTAAAGCAAAAATGGTGTATAATAGAAACGAATAAAAAATAACAGAAAGAGAGAAAGAAAAATGCATAAAATAGAAGCTTATATTCGATTAGCTATCATCTTTATTATTTTAATTAGTATTTTATATATACCAATAATATTTATTTTGAAAAGAAAGGGGAAGAGCATAGTAAGATCTTTGAGTTATTTAGGATTACTTTGTTCATTATTTTTAATTGTATTTGCAACAATCTTATTTATGCCAATTACATTCTCACCAGAAGTACATATTTTAAATATCAAGCCATTTACTTGGATGGGAAGTATACAAGCAAGGGAAACTTTAATAACCGAAAAAATACCTAATATTTTGCTATTCCTTCCATTGGGAATTTTTATTCCAGTTGTATGGAAAACAAAAAGAAATTTAAAACAAGTAACTTTATTGGCTTTTTTTATTAGTTTTAGTATTGAGTTTTTTCAATATTTTATTGGAAGATTCTCAGATATTGATGATATTATAACAAATGTTCTAGGAGCAATTATTGGTTATTTTATATTTAAAATGTGTGATTCTATTTTTAAAGGTAAAAAAATGTGGAACAAATTCTTAAACAGAAGATAGTTCCATCATTGTGACTATTTTAAAATTTAGCTAAATAATATCTTTATAATCAATATTTGCTAATTTTGCTTGTTTACACAAATCTTTTGTCTGTATTTTATATTGTTTTCCATCTTTTATTGTATAAGTGCCACATTGTCTAAACTCAAAATTAACATTTTTTCTTATGCATTGTTCTCTAATATCTAATACCCAATCATAATTAAATACTCTAGCATTTATATCAGATTCTCCACCGACAAACAACCAATTCAACATTATCAAGATATTTTTCAATATCTATTTTCTCTAATAAGGGCTGTGCTGTTATACATTTATGTTTTATTGGTAACTCTTTAAATATGGATAATTTATAATTTGCATTTTTTTGATTTTCAATTGTACAACAAACAACCACATTATCATATCCATTATTCCAGTCATTTGGAATACATTTCATAAATCTATCAATTCTTTTTGTCAGAAACAAAAAAGTACAATCTTGTCTTTCTTTAATCATTTTCCAACATTCATTTCTCCACTCATCTGCTTCTTCAATAAGAAAATCTGTAGAAAAACATAAATAAACAATTCCAGATTTCATTTTATAATTGCCATTTTTTAATTTTTCTATTGGTTTTTTGAAGTCTTTTGTCTTACTAATTTCATTAGTATTTATATTTCTTTTGGCATCTCCTTTATGAATATAGCAATGTAAACAGCCATCACTACATTTTTTACAACCTCTCCAAGGATTCCACATTGCCATAATTTTTATCACTCCTAAAACTTTGATTTTTCATAATTGATGTTTTTTATCTCTTATTGCACAACAGATTTTCAATATTTTCTAATGTTAAATTTACATATTCATTCATTTTGTTTTACTCCTTTTAACGACTTTATTCCATTTATAAGTATTTCTAAGGATAAATTAGTGGATTACCAAAATTACTAATAATAAAAATTCTTTTAATGTTCTTAATTAATATGATTTATATTATTTTTTGATATTATTTTCTATTAGCTATTTGCCCTATTTATTGTATTCTTTATAATTTTTAGCTAAAATTATTTCTCCTATTAAATCTAATGTCATTCCAATAAATGAAATTATTCCACCTGCTACAAACCCAACAACTTGAGGTATAAATTCTTTAATAATGAAAAAAGATAATATAACAGCTATTAAGCCTATTGTAGATACTATTTCACCTGATAACATTAATTTATAACTTGTAGTTTTTTCTTGTTTACATTTTTTCTTAAATTCTTTTTTATTTATATTCATACAGTTCCTCCTATAGATTGCAATTTTTTAGCTAATATAGTCTAATAATGGTTTTAAGTATTCCTTATTGGTCCAATCACATTTTTTTCCAACTGCACTCATCAATGCTTTCATCCAAGGTTCATAGGTACTAGGATCTTTCTTTGCTATCGCTTTTTGTAACATTTTGCATAGAGTTCTATCTTTAAAAGACATATTTTTTTCATCCCAAGCACCTCTACCATAAAACATAGGTATATTCTTTAAATCTTCTTTAAGATTATGTGCTTTTACTTCTTTTAATGCTTGTTCTTCAAAAGGAGATGCACCAACACAAAGTATTGCTAACTTTTTATTCTTTAATACATCATAATTTTTTCTAAAAAATGATAAGCCTGCTATACCAGAAGCATAAATTCCACCACATAAAATTATTGTATGATATTCTTTAATTTCTTTTATTTTCGCATTTTGTGTTTCTATACAATCAAATTTAGTTTCTTCGATTAACCAATTTACGTATTTTTTTGTTGCACCATATTTTGATTGATAAATTATGATACCTTTTTTCATATTTTCTATCCTACTTTCAACTTACTGTTTTGTGTTTCGATTATATCACAAAGGGAAAGTGATTTTCAACTTAATTACTTTCTCTGGAATTGATTTGCCCTCTAATTGCAATATGATTCATTTTTGGAATTTCAACTTGAACAGTTTTTTTAAAAGAAAAAATATTAAAAAAAGAAAAGAGTTCTCAAGACTAGCTTGAGAACTACCATTTATGCAATGGTGTACCCGGAGGGATTCGAACCCCCGATCTGCAAGTTCGTAGCCTGCCATTCTATCCAGCTAAACTACGGGTACATACAAAATATATGATATACTATAATATTATAACTAGAAATAATGTAAATTTCAAGTAAAAATTAAAAAAAGTTAAAAAAATTCAAAAAAAATATTGCAAAACTACCAAATCTATGTTATTATATATAAGCGTTAAATATCGAGGCGTAGCGCAGTTGGTAGCGCGCGTGGTTTGGGACCATGAGGTCGCAGGTTCGATCCCTGTCGCCTCGACCAATGTATAAAAAGTCTGTAATGCTTGATACAAGCTAAAAAACAGACTTTTTTGTTGCTTATTTTTTAAAATTTTCTAAAATATTTATAAAGTTGTGTAGGTTCATTTTTTGCTTAAAAATAAATACTTTGCAAGCTTAAAAGTTGTGTAGACACTTCTAAATTTTTTTACTCTTGCAGAAAAAATCTGTGATTTTTGCAGAAACTACTTTTTTAGAATTGCAGAAAATTGCAGAAACTATTTTTATTTATTTTCTAATTGTTTTATTTTTTCTTTTAGCTCGTTTTCCATATTATATTTTTTGGCAATAGACAATAAACTATAACAACTTTCTAAAATTAATTTTTTATCTAGTTCATCATTTGGAACTTTACTAATAATATCCAGTATCATTTTTTTATAATATTCGTCTTTGTTTATATAGCATTTATTATTTTCGCATTGTTCTTCTGTTAATGATAGATATGTTTGACCGTGTGAAATATCCTCTAATCTCGAATATCTTAAACAATTATCTTTTTTACTACACTTTTTATTAGTGCAACAGCTAAGTGAATTATCTATCATAAATATACTCCTATAATTTTTTATAAAAATTTGACTTTTTCTAAAAATCTGTGTATAATATAGATACAGGAAATGGAGAAACCACAAAACATGGTTTGCCTGTTGATAATATGTAAAAACACATCGGCAACGGTCAAATTACAGATGTGTTTTTTTGTTGGTTTTATTTTTGCTTGCTAATAATTACAACTATTGCTATAATCAAGGCAAACGCAATGATAGTTACTGATACTAGACCAGCAAAAAGTGTTTTTATAATTAGCAATAATACTTGTATTTCTATCATATGCCTCACCTCCTTGTTGGAGGCAAACCACATCTGCTTATTCTCATTTCCTATGTTACTTACTATACAATATTTTTTTACAAAATACAAGCAAACAACATAAATTTTCAAAATTTCCTATGAGTATTAAAAAATCTTTGCTACTATAAAAATTTCGATTTCGTAAAAGTGCATAAATACTAGCTTTTCAAGGCTAATAAAACTAGAATTTTATTCTTTTCTTGAATCTTTTATATCAACATTTTCTATTGGTGTTTTTTTATTTTAATTCTTAATCTTTAATTTAACTATATATATTAATACATAACTTTATTTCTTATATGATATTTTTTACTCCATAAAACCAACTAAAAAAATTAATTGATAGAAAAGCAAACCACCTTTCACAACTAGCTTTCACATCTTTTACCATAATCAATTTTAAACATTTTAATATCTCAAGAGGTATAATTTATTATCTTTTTATATCAAAATGTCTTAAAATCGATTCTCGTGTGTCATATTATGTTATAATTCTATTGATTAAATTGATATTTTGTAGCACAATATGTTTATAATAAAATTTAAAAAGAAAAAGAGGGAAACCCTCTTAGTCTAATTCATAGTAATTGAATCTATAATATCATTAAATTCCTTGATTGGTTCTTCTGTTGGAAATCTAATTCCTATACAAATTAATCCTGCTCTATGTGGTATCATATATATATAATCTGTATATTGTCCTACAACATATTCTAAAAAAGTACATTGTATAGGATTATTTTTTGAAATACTTGTTTCTTCCTGTTTTATCAATTCGTCTTTTCCAAACGAAGCCCTTGTTTGTATATATCGTTTTATTTCGTCTTCTTTGTTATATGAAACATTTGGAGTATCAGGAGCATTATAAAAGAATTTACTACCAGCAATTTTTGGATGCTCTAAATTGACTTCTGAACTTCCTCCCATTTGATTTTTTAATTCTTTAGAATATTTAAAGCTAATTCCATAAGATTCGTCTACATATTCTTCTAAATTATTTATTTCTTCAACATTAGTAACCTCATTATTTTCTTCTGTTGGTTTATTTTTATTAAGTATCAATGCTAGAACTATAACAATTAAAACTAATATAACTGCACCTAATAAAATAATTATATTTCTACTCTTTTTCTTTTCCATTTTTCCTACATCTCCCTTTTAAAATCAATCTCCATAAGTTCCCCACCAAGTTCCATTCCAATTTCCATTTGAAACATAAGTTTCTACATAATAATAATTTCCTTTGATTACCTTTACTGTTTTATCTACATTATAATCTCCAATTTCATTACAAATCAATTCTTCTAAATTTTGGTTACTGTTTAACAGTTTTACAATAAAGTTACCACTACCTCTATATGTTGCTTGAAATCTAAAAGTATTACTTGTCATATAGACTTTCCATATCTTTTTACCATTACTATTTATAGTTAATTGGTCTTTTTTTGCATTTAATTCTTCCTGTTGCCTTTTTCTTTCTTCCTCTTGTTGTTTTCTTCTTTCAAGTTCTTCCTGTGCTTTCTTTTCTGCCTCAATTCTATTTACTTCATTTGTTGCACTATTATACATATCAAGTATTGTTTGATTTCCTAAATCCTTATATTTTGACAATATTGTTTGTGCTGATGAATAATCTTGACTATTCATTTTTTCTTGTGCCTGTGTTATTACTTGTTCAAATACCTTGTCTTTTATTTCGTTTTGTTTATTTGTTGCTATATCCACTATATCTTGATTTTTGTCCTTATTATTTGTAATTACTGTTTCTAATAGTTCGTATGTTTCTTTAAATTTTTGTTCCTCAATTTGTTTGTTTGCCTTATTAATGTTAGAATAAGAGTTAGCCATTAAATACTTGCTTTCAATTTTTTCTAATATAGATTTAGATACACTATTAAAAGTTTTATCTTTTTTTATGCTTTCTAACATTGTTATTAACTCATTATCATCATTACCATTTTTTATGTTATCAATTCTTTCATCTATAGCTTGATATAGCTTTTCATATGCTTTAGGTTCAAAATCGCTTTCTTCATTATGAATATCTACTGTTGTTTTAAAATTGCTCCAGTTAGAATCATTCTTTATTGTTTCATAGCAAGCTGTCAAATCGTTATTATATTTTTCAAGTCTTTGTTGTTCTTGCATAATATTTGATATACCTATATATCCAACAATTGAAACTAACACTGTTAAAATTAATCCTATAGTAGGATAAAGTATTTTCCTTTTTAATTCTTTAGAAAGTTTATATTTCGTTTCTTTACTTAAAGATGTATTACAATTCTTACAGAAATGTAAACTTAAATCCTCATATTCTTTGGAGCAATTGGGACATTTCATTGTTTCCTTTTTTTCTATCTTAAATTTTTCTATTAATTTTTCTTTATTTTTATCTATTAAATTTATAAAAAAACATATTATAGCAACTATTACTATTGATAATATTAATCCCCACATATTTACCACCTACTTTATTTCTAAACTTTCTATCATTTTATCAAAAATTTCTGTGTTATTTCCTTGTAAAACCATACTATAAACAATATCATTTTTTTCATACATTATATAAATAAGTTTTTCGCCTGTTCTATATTGAAAAGTAATTTTTATTCCATTATTTCCATCTTTAGTAACTTTTTCTACATAAGGCTCTCCATTAAAAAACGCATTTGCAATTGATTCTTTCATTTGTTTTATAATATTATCCTTAAATTTTTCTAATGTATTTTGATTCTCTGGCATTTCTGACTTTGGCATACTAATAACTCTAACAGAATTATCGTTATTATCTGTAAAGTTTTTGACATCTCCCTTATCTGAAGCCTCATCTTTTACTTCCCAAGTATCTTGATATTTTATAGAAAATTTATCTGTATTATATGTTTTATAACCTTTCCAATTTAATTGATATTGCATAAATAATGCCAAAATAATTGCAAAAATGAAAACTGCTACAATAATTATCAACACTTTCTTTTTACTTTTTTTCGTTTCTTTCTCCATTTTTTAAAACCACTCCTTTATTTTCTAGTATTTTCTCAATATTCTCTAGTTTTTGCACAATTTCGCCTAATGAATAGACAAAAAAAGCAAATACACCTAAGCTAAGTATCAATGCAACTACAATAACTATAATCATATTTTTTCCCCCTTAACCTAAAAATTCTATATTTTAAAACTTAACAACTAGACAATTTCTTTATTCATACAATTCAAGTTATGACATTCTATACAATAATAATTATCACAATAATAAAACTTGCTTTTGCATTTTTCTTGTGTTATTCCCTTCAAGTTTTCAATCTCAATTTTTATATACTCTTTAGATTCATACAACGAATCTCTTTTTAGGCAAATTTCAATTCTTTTTAATATTTCAAGCATTTTTATTTCTTTCACAATTTTAACTTCCTTTTCGACATTTTTCTACGGTTTATTATAACATATTTGTTCTGGAATTTACAAGTGCTAGGCTCTTTATTTTAAATATTATAAAATACTATTAAATACTAATAGTTGGAGAGTTTTATATGATTAAATTAAATGTAGAAAAATTATTAAAAGAACAACATAAATCAAAAGAGTGGCTTTGCGACAAGATGGATATTTCACATTATAATTTAAACAGGGCTATAAATGGTAAAACAAAATCTATATCTTTTAAATATCTTCAAGCCTTTTGTGTGGCATTAAATTGTTCTTTTGATGAATTATTAACTATTATTGATGATGATGAAAAACAAGCTTAACTACTAAATATCTTGTTTAATTCTTCATCAATTTTTTTATTTAATTTTTGTGTTCTTTTTCCATTTTCCCCATATTTCTTCATATATTCCTTTTGCTTTTTTATTAGTTTTTGAATTTTCTCATTTGTTGCTATTTCTAAGTTTTTCCTATATATCTTTATTGTTTTTAGTCCGATTCTCTTTCCAGTCATAACTTTGTAATGAATTGTATATGTCTTCAAGTATAGTTATTGCAACTTGTTTTTCCATTTATTGTATGCTCCTTTCTTTTTTCAACAAAAAAGTTGTTTTTCTTACACATAAGAAATTATAAACCAATTATATTATAAAATCAATAAAAATTTGTTTTTAGGGGAATAATATTTTTATGAAAAGAATTACAACAAAATATAATAATAATCTAAATGTAATTGGTAAAAATGTGAAAAAATATAGAAAAGCAAAGAAAATGACTTTAGAAATATTATCTACCAAACTTCAATTATATGGTATTGATATACCAAAATCGTCATTACAAAATATTGAAGTAGGAAAAAGAATTGTAAAGGAATATGAATTTTATGCTTTATGCAAAGTATTTAATATATCTATGGAAGAAATGCTAGAAGACTTTATAAAAGAACTTGATTAAAGAATCTACCTTTTTATATGGTGGATTTTTTTGTGTAGAACTGCTTGCACCAGCCCCCACCCATATAATGATTAAATTTCAAGCCCAACACTTAAATACAGGGGGGATATAAAAAGAACTAACTTATAAAAAAGCTAGTTCTTACTTTTTTCATACTCTTTTACTATTGTATAAAATGTAGTTCTTTTTAATACGCAATGTTCCATTGTTGTTTTAGCCGTTTGTTGTCCTAGTTTCCATTTTTTATATTCTTCTTCAAAGTTGTTAGGTATATTTATTCTTTTTTTACCACCTTTATATTTTCCTTGTGCTTTTGCTATTGCTATCCCTTGTGCTTGTCTTTCTTTTATGTTTGTTCTTTCTTGTTCTGCAACGAATGAAAGAACTTGTAATACTAAATCACTTATAAAACTTCCTAAAAGGTCTTTGTGTAAAGTAGTATTTAATAGCTCCATATCTAATACTTTTATATCTGTATACTGTGTTAGTTCTTGCCATTCTTTTTGAATTTCTTTGTAATTTCTTCCCAATCTATCAATAGACTTAATAACTAATAAATTGTTTTTAGTTCTTTTTAAAATCTGTTTAAGTAGCTGATATTGTTCTCGGTCAAAATCTTTTCCTGACTTTTTATCTATAAAAATATTTCTTTCTTCTATTCCAAAATCAAGTAACGATTTTATTTGTCTTGCTTCGTTTTGGTCTTTTGCTGATATTCTTCCATATCCATATTTATTTTCTATTTCTTTCATAATTTCCTCTTTTCTGTTCGTCTTTTGGGATAACCCTGTGCAAATATATCCGTTTTTTGTGTTTTGAACTCTGTTTGAACACTTTTTATATAATTTTTAATATTCGTACAAGGTATACCCTTTTTGAACAATTTTTTAATGTTTTCCTATCCACCATTTTAAAATTATACACATAACATATATAATAATTATTTGCATTTTATTTCCTCGCTTTCTTTCTTGTTTAATTTTCTTCTATTATCTTAATTTTTATAAAAGGCTTTTCATTCTGTAAATATAAAAGCATATTATTTTTTACTTGTACTGTTTTACTGTCAAAATATACCCAGCTATCAATTATTTTTCCATCTTTTTCTGTTAATAATGTAAACGCATTACTTTGTATTATATTCGCTTTTCTTTTAATTCCTATTGCTTGAGGTTTACATTGATTATAAACCGTTTCAAATGTTAATTTGTTTTTATCTTCTTTTAATTTTCTTTTCAACATATTTTTACTATTTATCATTTTTATCAATCCCTTCTTTTCTAATAATAACAAGTCATTACATCATCTTGACCGTCCCACAAACTGCAAAATCCAAAACTATTAATTTTTATGTATATAGTGCCATTTTTTAAGCCTTTTACTTGTTTTACTGCTCCCTTTTCGTTATTTTCTATAAATTGGCTATTTTCTAGAAATACATCTTTACAAGCTGTTACTTTATAACTATCAAATCCCGTCGTTTCTGTTGTTGTGTATGCTATTTCACGAATAACAACCTGTTTTGTTCCTTTTAGTCCTACTACTTGAAAATAATCGATGTTAGTTTGTTCATATCCCCAAGAAAAACAAAATATATCTCCAACTTTAACTCCCAGATAATTCTTTTTTTCTCTTGCTGTTCCTTTATAATCTAATTTTCTATACCAACATTTTTTTTGATTGTGCCACCTGTAACCATTGTTTTTTAATTCTTTTATAATTTCATAATCTGGCTTGATTTCAAAATATAATTCTTCGCCTTGTTTTTCTTCATTTGTAATTATTTTACATTCTTTTTTAATTTCTTCTAATAATATCATTTTTTAATCCTCCAATTTCTTTACGAAACCGTCGAATTACTATAATATATAAATATAACAATTCGGCAAATTCGTATAATTTTTTATTTTTACATTAATTCACTTGTTATATTTTCTGTTTGTAATATTATTGATTCTTGATTCAATATTCTTTTTAAGTCTTTTATAATGTTTTTAATAACATCAATATCTATAAATAAAAACTCAATTTTCAAGCTTTTTTCAATTGATATTGTTTTATCACTATGTACATAGTAGCCATTGGCTTCTAATATAGTAAAACCATCTACTTTATTTGCTACAATTACATTTGTAATAATTTTGTAGGCTTGTAATGTTGATATTTCTTGAATCTTTGTTTTTTTGTCATTCAAACCCACATACAAAACATATTTTTGCATAATAAAAACACCTCACTTTCAAAATATTTTTTTGTTTAAAATATCTTGAAATTTTGGTGTTAAAATGATATTATTATATAAGAAATATTTTCAAGATATTTCATAGGGCTTTTATATATGTTTAAAGTTTGCCGACTGGAAACATATATAAAAGTTTTTTTGTTCTTTTTTTGAACTATCTATATTTTAGCTCCATAATTTCAAAAAGTCAACACTTTTTAAAAAAATATTTTTGTTGTAAGTATTGATTTTACTAGCTTTGATGGTTTTCGACTTTTGTGTCGAATAAAATATTTGTTTGTATATATTTTATACTATAATATCGGCTTTTTTTCGTTTTCCCCAAATATGGGGAATTTTCAATCAATCCACAAATACAGCCAATGACAATGATATAATAACGCATAATCACATAAAAATATATTATATATATTAACAATACCGTATTTTTTCAATGTTTTTACTTGCGAACAAGTGTACTTGACAAATAAATTTTTTTATGATATAATGCAAGATAGTGAATAACCTAAAAACAGTTAGAAACACAAAAGTTACAAGCATTTTAGACATTTTGTAACTTTGTTGATTTTAGATAAAGAATCAATAGAGAAAAGAGATGTCTAAAATGGCTTTTTTTAATGAATTTTTTTGTGGAGATATTGCTCCAGCATACGAAACGAAAGATACAATATTATTTAATCAAGACTGTATGAAAGTATTAAAAGATATGAAAGACAATAGTGTTGATTTGATAGTAACCGACCCACCATACCGTATTACAAATGGTGGTGGTGGAATTACAAAAGAACGGAAAAAAGTTTTGTGGTGGCATTTTAGGTCATTCTGTTGGCACAAATACAAAAAATGCTAGGAATGGCAAGCTATTTGATTATAACGATATAAAATTCGACCAATGGTTGCCTGAAATTTACAGAGTTCTAAAGGACAATACACATTGTTATATATTCATAAATGCAAGAAATCTAAAAGAATTGTGGCAATGTGCCGAGAATGTACGGTTTTAAGTACCAACAATTAATAGTATGGGATAAAGGAAACAGCACACCTACTCAATATTATCTTAATTCTTACGAGTTGGTGCTTATGCTAAGAAAAGGAAAAGCTAAATACATAAATAATATTGGAACTAAAAATATTTTAAAAATACCTAATATAAAAGGTACTAAATCACACCCAACAGAAAAACCAGTAGAACTTATGCAAATACTTATAGAAAATTCAAGTAATGAACGGAGATATTGTCCTTGACCCATTCATTGGTAGTGGTTCAACTGCTGTCGTTTGTATTGAATCTAACAGGAAATTTGTAGGTTGTGAAATTGATAAAAAGTATTATGAAATTGCTCAAAATAGAATTATAGGCAAGTAATATACCTCTTATATAAAAATCGTTATATGGGTATTTTGAAAGTAATTGAACTGTAATTATTATAATATAATCACTAGAACTAAAAAATCTAAAATTTGTTATTGTAGAATTTAAAAATATAGAAAATAAAAAAATGTAGGGGGAATGTAATGTTATAATCTTATATCCACCCCCATTATTCTTATCTAAAGCTCTATCTATTAAAAATTTAGAATTAAACTTATATATATAAAATAAATCTATCTTTTTACTCATTTATTTTATTCTCTCTTTTTTCAATTTTCTAAAAATAACGGTTCCATATGGAACCATTATACATAAAGTCCATATAGCAAAACACTTTATTCGAAAGCGTTTTAACTGTTTTTATGTATAGAACAATTGTTTTGTATTAAAATTTAAAAACAGAAAATCTAATCAACAGTTGGCTGTGCCAACTTATGTATTTGCTCTTTATTAAGATTTAATGTTTGTAAATATTGATAGTTCGTTAATACATATTCGTCATCATTCTTTTTATTTACTCTACTTACTCCTCATATATAAGTTACTTTTACTATTTACAGAAGATGTAAAATTCCCACCAATAGAAAATAAAATCAAATTTAACAATAAGGAAAATATTTTTATTAATTTTATAATTCTTCTATATATGCACTTGATTTTTCTAAATTTTTTATTTCTGTTTCTTCTTCATTATCAATATCAAGGTCAAAAGTATTTACTAATTCTGCTTGCTCTGCTGGAAATCCACTATACAAATAAACATTACAATCAAACCTTAATAATCTTGCTCTACCAACAGCTTGTTCAATTTCTGACTTTAAAAAATAGGTTATTATTTTTCTATAATTTTCATTATTATATGTCATAATTTTAAATGAAAAATTACTGTTTTCTATTCTTTGATAATGTGGTTTTTCTTCTGTGATAAACTCTCCATATATTGCATATAAAAAGAATTTATATACAATATCATTCAAATACGGTAATCCCACAACCACAATATCTTTACCGTTTTAATTTGTTCAATCCCTCAACTGCTCCGAAAGTTGTAATCTCCTAGTTCACAATATCTTTTAAATGTAATCATAGGTAATCCTTTGTGCCTATTTCTTATTTTATCTAATAATTTTGGGTGCTTTTCTAAGCAAGCTCTACTAAATGAATATGAACAATCTTGTATTACTTTTCCTTTGTATTTATCTGGTGGAATTTCTTTATAATCAATATCTTTTTCTTCAAAATATTTCTCATAAAATTCCGATTCTAATGTAGCAGAAAGTACAAAAGTTGTCATATTAGGAATCTTTCTACAAACTAAGCAATACACCCAGTCATCATCATTATATAACCCTTGCATTTTATTCTGTTTTTCATTGTATTTGTAAATAGCATTAATGCTCAAAACATCAAAAATATTATATATAGGCTTATTCAATTTTTCAATTTCTTCTTCTATTTTTTCTATTTGTTCTTTAGTCAAACTACCTTGATATATTGGCTTTACTGATTTTACTTTCTTGTATGGTGCATTTAAGATTTTATCTAATTTTCTTTTTAACTCTTTACCTAAGTTACCACTTAAACATTCACAACTTGCCTTTAATGTTTTTAGCCTGAATTTTCTAATGGTTATACACTTTCTAAGAATATCCTCGTCAATGATTAATTTGTGCGTATATCTTAAATGCCAATGCAAATGAAAAAGTCTATCTTGTGTTGTTACAATATTCCCCATATAATGATTCACGATTTCGTTTTGCTCTAAATAATTTGAAATATTTTCTATATCTTTTTGGATTTCTTCTTTTTTATCTTTTGTTAATTCTTCTTTTTCTAATTCTAACTTGTCTTTTAAAGTATCAATTGACTTTGCTAAGAATTTTTTTCGAATTCCAAATGCTCCTATATCCATAAGTCTTTTTTCCTCATTTCTTATCCTATCGTCATAAATCAATCCTAATTTTGGTGTTTTCATTATATCTTTAACTCCCATCTCTAATAAATCATTGTATATTTGTTCTTTTAGTTCATGGGTTGGAACAGCAATAACAAATTTATCGTATAATACCTCATTCATTACTATTCCATAGGCTGTTGTCTTTCCTAAAGCTGTTTGCCCTTTTATTAAAGTTACTGGGTGTTGTTTCTTGTTAAAACTTAAATATTCTCCATAATCTCCTCTATCTCGTATCATTTAAAATACCCTCTTTCTTATTTCATTTAATAACATTTCAAATCCTTTTTCTTTATCAAAATATACTACATAATCATTTAATACATATATTGAATTATTAGGTACAACCGTATTTTTCATATTGTAATAATGTTTGCAAGTATCTTGAAAAGGACAAAAATAATTACATTTTTTAGGTTTATATCCTTGTTTTTTATTGTAATCTATCCAATAATCCCATTTTTGGTCTTTTTCTTGGTTGTATAAGTTTGGATATTTTACTATTGTTTCTAACATTCTTTTTTCGCCACCGTCAAAATACATTAGATTTAAACTCAATCCAAAAAGCTCTGAATGGTGCAATCTTCTTTGACCTGTAATAAAAATCTTGTACAATTCGCATTTATCTGCAACTACTTTCCAATCATTTACTTTTGTTCTTTTAATTTTAGTTTTGGTGTTGGTTGTATTATATATTTTTATTGGCTCTGGCTTTTCTGTATTTTTATTATTTTCTTTTGTTTTTGGTACTTTCTCAATATAATCATTTGACATCGAAATTTCATAAAAAGTTTGCTCATTTTCTACGAAATTGCCGAATTACTATAATATAATAATATAACGATTCGGCGTTTTCGTATAACTTTTCATTTCCAAAAACTTTTTGACATACATTACCTTTAACGCAAAAATGATAATCTGCAAACATATTCATATTATATGTATTTTCTTGCTCTGCTCTTAGCTGTTTCACTTGTTCTTTTGTTAATGTAACTTTTCTAATATGAAAAATACCATTTAACAGATTAATTCCTGTTTTTATAGAGTATTGTTTCATATTTCTAGCAAAATTTGAACTATCTTTATTTTTTAAATATTGTTCAAAAATTCTAAAAAATTTATCTAGTGGAATATTTGTACCAAATAATGGGTGTGTTTCTTCTATTGGTGTATTACTTCCGTGAAAATTACGATTTACATTTGTACAATTATTATCAAAATATTCTGGAAACATTGCTTGTAACAAAAATAATATTCCGTGTGCTAATTTCCAACTAAAGATTGGTACATCTAGCTTGAATATTAGTCTAAATCTTTCGCCTTTTTCTGGGTCTGAAAAAGTCTTATAAGCAAATAAAACATTAAGGTCTAAATTAATTATTCTTTGTCTAACTTCTTCGTACATTTTCCCGTATTCTGGAGTAATATCATTTTTATTTTTGTCTTGCTTATGGTCTACATCTAGCCCAAATGTTGACATTAATATAAAATGTGATTCTTTGTTTGTTACCTTACCACCTACATTTAAAGGAAATGTTGTAACTGTGTTCTCCATTATCCATTTTGGTGTTCCTAATGCTGTTTGATACAATAAATTCCACGCATATTCATTTTCTATTGCTCTTTCATAAGCTGTGCATTTTCCATAAATGCTATTGTAATAATCCAAGTCCAGAAATATACAGCCACAAAAGGTTTTTCCTTTTACTGCTACTTGCTCTTTTAATTGTTCTAATGAAAGCATTGTAGGTTGTAACTTTAAGCCATTTGTAATACGACCATATTCGTCCTCTGGTTTTTTTGAACGGCTTTCTGGAAATATAGAAACATAAATTGTTTTGTCTGTTAATTTATCGGTTTGAACATTAGGTGTATCATATAAATTGAATATTTTATCTTCTGTTTCTTTATTTTTCTTTATTTGCTCTGTCCATTCTGTTAAAATACTTTTGTTATCTTCTTCCATAAAAAATCCTTTCTATAATTTGCAAAAAGGATTTAATATGTGTTAAAATAAAGTTGCTAAACTATAAAATACAAATTAAATCCTTTTGTATTTTTTTGTGAATGGGCTAAAAAAGCCCATTCCTCTTTTATTTTTTTAATCTTCTGGCTCGAATTCGTAATAATTCCAGCTTTTTGCATACTCTTTTAATTTATCTTCCAATAATCTCTTTCTAAAATTAATGGAGAAACTTTAAAATCTGTTATTACAATTTTGTCTGTAACTTCAAAATCAATTACAGGCTCTATATAATAATAAACATCTAAATTTCCTATATTTGTATGAAATGGAGCATAATTTTTGCTTTTCATATTTTCTTCTTTTACAATTTCATCTAGTTGCAAAAATTTCAAAAATCTATTTACAAAATTTAATTTTGTTGTTACAATATAATTGTATTGAATAATAAATAGAGTTTGCATTTTGCAACTATCTTTTTTAAATTGAATTGTTTTCGTTTGAGTCACCAAACTTAATCAATTCTTTTTTTGTTCTTGTAACTGACAATCAATTTACATCACCACCTTTTATATTTTTGTTTCTGCACCAATCAATAAAAGCCTGTTCTTCTACTTTTAAATCTCCTTTTTCATCTGGTACACGAGGAAAATCAGGACTTCTCATAAGTTTCCTAGTATCAGTTTCATTCTTTCCTAATTTTTTAGCAATAGTAGAAACCTTTAAAAATTTCAAATCGTTAATGCTTTCTTTAAAAGTAAAATATTTTAGGTTTTTTAGATTTTTTGCAATTTCAATAATTGCATTTTCTGTTTCTTCTTCCATATTAACACCTCTCTTCTTGGAAATGTATACTATAAGCTGGCTATTTTTAAAAATACAAAAAAGTCAACACAAACTGTAAAGAGTATACCATATGTTTTTTTAAAATGCAACAGAAAATGTATTATTTTTTTATTTTTTTAAAAAAGCTTGACAAAAGTCAACTAAAAGTGTATTATAATAAAAACGGAGGTGCAATACAATGAAGATAATAAACATAAAAATCAAACAATATCGTAAGTCATGTGGGTTTAAACAAGAAAATTTTGCTAAGAAACTAAATATATCTGTTGGTTCTGTAAAGATGTATGAAAATGGTACAAGAACACCAAGTCAAAAAATAAAAATAGATATATGCAAACTATGTAACATCAACTTAAACGAATTAGAGGGAGTTAATGATAGAATAGAATTAAAGAATGATATAATGTCAAAATTACATAATATGGACTATACAGAAAAAGAAATGAGCAATTTAAAATCATGCTCATTAGATTTTCTTTATAATATTAGAACTGAACGAGATTTAGCATTTTCATTAAAAGAAGAAAACATTAAATCTAAAAGTGATTATTATATTATAGTTATCAAGGCTATTTTATATTACATAAAGCAAAAATATATACCATATGTAGAATCACGAATACTAAAAGAAAAAGAAAGGACAGAAAAAGAGAATAGTATATATGATATATATTATATAAATTTTATAAGGGACAATCTTAGTTTTTTCGAGAATACAATTAATGAACTTCAACCTACAACAACTATTGTAAAATATTTGATTCCTCTAGTATCAAATCTGTCGAAGAATTGGAACATTAATGTTAGCAATACAGATGAATTTATCGAATTACCATATTCTTTAAAAGAAAAGAGCAAAAAGTTTATTGCACTTCGCATAATTGGAGAAACTATGATTCCAAAATATGAAAAAGGAGATATTGCTATCATTGAATGGGGAAACGAATTTAAGGACAAAGATGATGTAGTAGTATCTATTAACGGAAATACTAAGATAAGAAGAATTTGTAAAAATAAGACTGGAATAATATTACAACCTTTAAATCCAAATTATGATATAGAATTTTATAGCAATTATGAGATAAAAATACTTAACATAATAATTTTGGGCAAAATAATTGGATTAAATTTAAACTATTAAGCTATAAACATCTGTAAAGATGCTTATATAGATAGAATGGAGCAATATGTTTTTAGTTTGCAGACCGAAACATATTACTCCAAGCTACAAATACTACAAGAAAACATTTGAAATGATTTCTTATTATTGTATTTGCTATATGTTTATTTTAGCAAAATGTGTACAAAAAAGCAAGAAATTAAATCAAATCTTTTCTTAAAGGTATTTAAAATCAAATATTTTTAAGGAGGAATGAAAAATGGCAAGAACAGGTAGACCAAAAAAACAAATGTTACGAAGAAAAAATCACGAGGGAACAGTTTACGAAAAAACTGTTGTTAAAGAAAAAAAAGCAAAGGGAATCCCCATTTGTGAGGTTTGTAAAAATTGTACTAATAGAAGTGTTTGCAATAATAGGGAGAATTGTAAAAAATGTGAAAAATGTATGAACTGCAAGAGGTTCGGTAAATGCGAAAAAATCACAACTTATACATACTATGAAGCTCAATACATAGTTGGATATACTGATAAAGGCAAACCAATTAGAAAGACAATTACAGAAAAAACAGAAACAGAAGTAGTGGAACAGCTAAATCAAGTAAAGGCAAACAAACAAGAATTTATTAATAAGAACAAATCAAAGTTGACATTATGCAATATATCAATAGAAAAAACACAATTTGATTATGATACAGGTTATATAGATGACAATTCATACAAAACTAACCTTGATACAATTAATAGGTTAAAACAATATTCATTTTTTAATATCCCTGTAAGAAAAGTAACTAAAGAAATGATAAAGGAATTCTTAACAACACAAAAGATTCTTTCTGAATCTATAATCAAAAAGAATGTTCAAATGGTAAAAAGAGCATTTGCAAAAGCACATGCAGATAAGTTGATTATGGAGAATCCTTTTCTTGTAGACAAGGAATTAAAGACACCTAAAAGTACAATACAAAAGAAAAAAGTTGAGGCTTTTTCTTTAAATGACCAAAAGAGATTAGTTGAAGAACTTATGAAAGAAAATATAACACAAAGAATTCCGATTTTATTAAGTCTATATACAATGATGAGAGCAGGAGAAATTTTAGCATTAAGAAAGACAGATATTGACTTAGAGAAAAAAATAATAAAAGTTCAAAGAACAATGACAAGGGATATTAATGGAAAAGCCAAGATAGGAAATAAGGCTAAAACTTATACAAGTTCAAGAGATATTACAATTACTTCTGATGTTGAATTACTTATTAATATGGCATTAGAAAGTTATATTGAAAATTCTGAACAATTACTTTTTTGTAATAAAAACGGAAAATACTATACAACACAAGCATTAAATTCTTGTTTTAAAAGATTTTGTCAAAAACACCATATTGATAAAGGATATAATGTGAACTTTCATCAACTAAGACATACAGGAGCAACAAGACTAATAGAAGTGGGAACACCTGTTGAAATTGTACAAAAGAAAATGGGACATAAAGATATTTCTACAACAATGAATATATACAATACAGTTTTTTCTGAAAGAGAAAAAGAAGTAAATAGGAATATAGAAAGACAGTTTAAAGAAAAAGGATTAAGTTTAGGTAAAATTGCAGAAACAAATGCAGAAACTAAATAAAAATAAAATAGCAATAGATAGTGTTTTCAATACTTATAGCTTAGTAGTGACATGGCTGTTGGAGAACACCTCGACCATTTTTTATAAGGAAAAACATAGAAATAGCAAGCAATACAGAACTTGCTATTTTTTATTTTGGTTTTAAAAAGTGACAGATTTTACTAATGCAACAAAAAACAGCTTCTACACAAATTTACTGTACTAAATTTTTCTTGTAACATTTTTTAAATAAACTTCTTTTAATCTTTTTCTTCCCTTAATGCTTTATGCAAAACAATAAAATCAACTTTTTAACTTCCTGTGCTTCGATACTTAAGCAAAGCCCAATTCCAAACCTTAATAGCTATAAACCAAACAATCAAAACCACAAGAGGAACAACAAAAAAGAGATAATTTTGCTTAGTTCCTAAGAAGTCTAAAGTAGGGTAATAAGAAACAAAAGCAAAAGGAAAAATAAAAGTAACCAAAATCCTAACAAATTTATTATAAATTTCAATAGGATATTCTGCTAAACGATGCAAATTAAAAACAGACCAAACCACTTCATTTGATTTATAAGTCCAAAAGCCAGCAATACTAAATATTGTTTGAAGTCCACCAATAATAAGGGCACCTAAAATGCCAAAATACAAAATTTTAAATAGTAAAAACAAACTTAATGGAATTTGGAGTTTTAACAACATAGATACAACCAATCCAAAAGAAAGTAGCATATAACCTAATGCAGTAGAAGTTTCAGATTCACCTAAAACAGAAATCAAAGGATGCACAGGTCGCAGTAAAATAGTATCAAATTTACCCTTTCTAATTAATCTTTGTCCAATATCATAAGTAGAATCAAACAACAGATCAGTAATGGACAAAGATAGCATCATTACACCATATAAAAGTAATAAATGTTCAAAATGCCAAGAAGCAATTGTATCTGTATGTTGAAAAATAATCCATATGAAAAATAATTCAATCATTTGGAAAGAAACTTGAGACACCATTCCAATTAAACAATCAACACGATATTCCATCATTCTTTTTAAAGAAGCACCTAGAAAAGCTAAATATATTTTAATATTGTAAATCATTTTTTAACCTCCATTAATTGTTAAATTTTTAATTGCTTTTGTAAATAAAATTTTGGCAATTACATATAAAATGCCAATCCACACACATTGCTTTAAGATAACAAAAAATATTTCTAAATAACTAAGTTCGCCAAAATAAATACAAATAGGAGTATAAATACAATCCTTAAAAGGGAGAAAATTAGCTATTTTTTGCAAAAATTCTGGAAAAAGTTCAATAGGAGCTATCATTCCAGAAAAAATGCTTAAAATGGCACGTTTTAATATTTCAATGCCCCAAATAGAATTTGTATAAAAAGCAATCATTCCAATCATCAATTCAAAAAAATAGATAACTACAATTGCTAACAATACTACAATAACAAAAAAGACAAAAGCTAAAAATCCCTTTGGAAGTAAAACACCAAATAGAAAAAAGCAAAGGACAAAGGTTAAAAAACCAACTAAAGAGGATTCAATTAATTCACCAATTCGAATACCAAAATAATAGTGAAAGTAAGAAATTGGATTTAACAATTCTCTTAAAATTTCACCTTCACGAATAGAAGTACCAACTATTTCATTAATGCCCCAATTAACAATAGGACTAAGAGAAACCACTAAACAATAGTAAGTAGTGATTTGCTCAAATGACATACCTAAAATTTGGTTACCATTATGATAAATGGCAAGCCAAATAAAAATATAAACGGTTATTTCTACCATAAAATTAAAAATATATAACAATAAATCGAAGCGGTAATATAAGCCTTCTTTTGCATTTTGTTTTGCAATAGCCCAAATTTTGCTAATCATAAATAATGTCTCCTCTATAAAAATCTTTTAATATTTCTTCTAATCCCTCTTCTTCAATATGAAGATCCAAAATTTCGCAAAAATTAGAAATGCATTTAACAATATCCATAATGGTTAATTTATCGTGGTTAAATTTTATACTTAAACTTCTTTCGTTTTCCTCTAATACTTCAAATTCTTCTTCGCTTGTTTCTAAAGTGATATTAGAGCATTTTTTTTGTATTATAAAATTTGCTATAATATATTTACCATAGGTATTTTTAAAATCGTCTTTTTTACCATCATAAATAATAGAACCTTTATCAATTAAAATAATTCGATTACATACTTCTTCAATATCTTTTAAATCATGAGTAGTAAGTATGACAGTAGTATTTTTTTCTTGATTGATATCTTTAATAAATTTTCTTATTTTTTCTTTGACAAGAATATCCAAACCAATGGTAGGTTCATCTAAATAAACTATCTTAGGATTATGCAAAAAAGTAGCAGCAATTTCACATCGCATTTTTTGACCTAAACTTAAATTTTTAACTTGCTTATCAAGCAGATTTTCTAATTCTAAAATTTTAGTAAATTTGTTTAAGTTTTTTCGATATTCTCCCTCAGATAAGCCATACATTTTTTTTATGAGACGGAAAGATTCAATAACTGGTAGATCCCACCACAAGCTAGTTTTTTGCCCAAAAACAGCACCAATTTGCTTGTTATTTTCAATACGTTTTTCGTTTGGAACAATTCCATTGACATAGATTGATCCAGAAGTAGGTGTAAGTAAACCAGTTAGCATTTTAATTGTAGTGGATTTACCAGCTCCATTTTCACCAATATAACCAACTAGTTCTCCAGGTTGTATCTGAAAATTAATGTTATTTACAGCAGTATGTTCTAAATAGTTAGGATGAAATAGATGTTTTATATATCCGAAATATGCCATGCTTTTTTTGACTTATTTTATATTTTTTTACTAAATTTTTTACTTCAATAATTGCCATTAAAAAAACCTCTTTTATATAAGATTTATAGCTTGTTATAAAGAAAAATACAAGCCTTATTTTTTTTATATTACAATAAAAAAATAAAAAAAGTCAACTGTTTTTAAATTAATTGTAACAAAAACTAATTTTTAAAGCTCTTATCTTATAAGAAAGGAGGAAAAAGAGTATGCAGAATATCGAAGAAATATATATCCAATATTCAAAGCAAATATATAAATATTTGTTCTGTTTAACTCATAGTAAAAACATAGCAGAAGAATTAACACAAGAAACTTTCTACATAGCCATAAAAGAAGTAAAAAAATTTAGAGGTGATTGCAAATTATATGTATGGTTATGCCAAATAGCGAAACATTTATATTATAAAGAATTAAAAAAGAATAAAAAAATAGCAACAATTTCATTAGAAGTGCTAAAAAAAGATATACAAGCACAAAACAATAGTATGGAAAATACATGTATTCATAAATTAGATATTTATCAAAGAATTGATGCATTAGATGAGAGAACAAGAGAAATTATGTATTTAAGGTTAGAAGGAAATTTAAGTTTCAAAGAAATAGGAGAAATATTAAAAATTAGTGAGAATTTAGCGAGAGTAAGTTTTTATCGAGGAAAACAAAAAATAAAGGAGGGTGATTTTTATGAGGAAAAATAATGAATGTAAAATCATACAAGATTTATTACCAAGTTATATTGATAAAGTGACAGACGGAGTAACAAATCAATTTGTAGAAAAACATTTGTCAGAATGTGAAGTATGTAAAAAAATACTAAAAAATATGAATGAGGAAGTTGTCTTAGATAAAGTAAATGAAATAAAAGAGATTAATTATTTAAAAAAAGTAAAGAGAAGAAATCAATTAATGATAGGTAGTTTTTTAGTTATTATGATAATAATGATAGGTATTATTAGTAAATTTTTTACAGAAGTTTCAATGTTTCCAGTTGATGACAAAGGAAATCCCCAATATTTAGAAGCTTTTTCACAATGGATAACAAATAAAAATAAATTAGTAAAAACCAAAGTTTCACTTATTATTGTAAAAACATCATGGAATGATGTAATAGAACCAACTAAAGAGATAACAACAACTAATATTCTTATTTTTGACAAAAAAACAAATATTTGTATAGGGAATAAATATTGTTTAGAAGGAGAAACAGAAGAAGGAGTTAAAGAACGTTATGAAATATGTACAAGTAAGGAAGCACAAGAATCAGGTATCTATGAAGATGTACAAATTTATGATGGGAAATTAATGTATACTTTTAATCGATGGATTAATAAATCAAAAGAAGAAATTATGAATGAATTGAAAGAACATTATAAAAAATCAGAGATTATAGAAATGTAAAAAAGGGGGAAAAATCCCCCTAATTTAAATAAAGAAAGTAGTCAGATAAGTAGTTACTTAAAATATTTCACACAAGAAATATCTTAAAAAGTTTGATGAATCGTTATACCATAAGAACAGGAACCATTTGTTGAAGACAAGAGTAATGTATAGGTTCCAGCTTCTAAATAAACACGTTGTTGATAACGATCATAAACAACAGTGTCTATTTTATATGGATATCTTTGATAAAGTTGCATCCATATACCACCACTACCGCTCACTTGCCGAACAGAAAGTGTTACGGTATAAGTAGTACTTTTAGGGATGTTTATAGTGTAAACTCTATTAGAATTTACTAAATAATCTCCATCAGTCAAAATATCAACTGACTGTGGTGAAATTTCAGCATCACTAGTAGCTAGGTTTGAAGCTTCGAGTGATGATTCAGCAGCATAAGTGGTAACACATGTGGTGCTAACACATAAAAGCATAGCCATGAGTATGGCAAAGAAGTTTTTGTTTTTCTTCATGAAAATACCTCCTTGATATAGGGAAATGACTACTTTCAATATTTCAAGAAATGTAAACTAAGGATAACAAAAAATAAAAAATTATAAAAGAAAAGAGTAATAAAAAGTAATTAAAAGTAAAAAAGAGTAAAGAAGAGTAAAAAGAAAGAAGGGGTCATAGTATGAGAAAAAATAATGAATGTAAAATCATACAAGATTTATTACCAAGTTATATTGATAAAGTGACAGACGGAGTAACAAATCAATTTGTAGAAAAACATTTGTCAGAATGTGAAGTATGTAAAAAAATACTAAAAAATATGAATGAGGAAGTTGTCTTAGATAAAGTAAATGAAATAAAAGAGATTAATTATTTAAAAAAAGTAAAGAGAAGAAATCAATTAATGATAGGTAGTTTTTTAGTTATTATGATAATAATGATAGGTATTATTAGTAAATTTTTTACAGAAGTTTCAATGTTTCCAGTTGATGACAAAGGAAATCCCCAATATTTAGAAGCTTTTTCACAATGGATAACAAATAAAAATAAATTAGTAAAAACCAAAGTTTCACTTATTATTGTAAAAACATCATGGAATGATGTAATAGAACCAACTAAAGAGATAACAACAACTAATATTCTTATTTTTGACAAAAAAACAAATATTTGTATAGGGAATAAATATTGTTTAGAAGGAGAAACAGAAGAAGGAGTTAAAGAACGTTATGAAATATGTACAAGTAAGGAAGCACAAGAATCAGGTATCTATGAAGATGTACAAATTTATGATGGGAAATTAATGTATACTTTTAATCGATGGATTAATAAATCAAAAGAAGAAATTATGAATGAATTGAAAGAACATTATAAAAAATCAGAGATTATAGAAATGTAAAAAAGGGGAATCAATATGCAAAAAGAAGAGATAAGGAAGGAATTGCTACAAATAGGATATAATCCAATTCATATAGGAACAACTTACTTGATAGAGGCTATAAATATAATATATACAAGTAATTTGTCAACCAGTAATTTCAGTTTGGAAAAAGATATTTATAGCAAATTAGCTAAAAAATATAATAAAAATATAAGAACAATAAAATCTGATATTATAAAATCTACTAATAGTATTAATCCAGATGATATCTATATGAAGAGACAATACCATATACATAATTTAAAAAATATAAAATTAACACCTAAATTGGTAATAGTGCTTATTATAAATAAAATAGAACTAGATTACTTGGTTTAAGCAGAAATCTAGTTCAATAAACAAAAAATAAACATATAAATATATGATTTATTAAAGAAATTGTAGCAAAAAAACCTTCACAAGTCAATAAAAAACAGTAAAAAAGTAAAAATATCTACATATTTTTTAGCAAATCAAAATAAAAAAAATTATCCGCAAAGAATAAACATCTAAATTCTTAAAAGCGGGATCATACAAATTTTTACCTGTAAAATCAAAACGTGATCCATGACAAGGACAATCCCAAGTTTTATCAATATCATTCCAAGAAAGTAAACAACCCAAATGGGTACAAATTGGTTTAACAGCATAAAGCTTACCATCAGGATCTTTATAGATACCAACCTTTTCATTTCCAATCTCAATAATACTACCAGAATTATTTTCAATTTCATCAAAAGATAAATTAGCTCTTTTAAACTTGTCAAGAACTAATGAATTAGTAGATTGAACTAGTACATTTTTCATTTCATCTCTATTTTTAATAGGTTTTAAACGAGAAGGAGTAAACAAGTAAGAAAACTTATTATTTTTACCACAAATAGAATCTACAATGACATTAGCAGCAACATTAGAAAGAGTCATTCCCCATTTTTTAAATCCTGTACCAACAAAAACATTAGGCATAGAAGAAGAATAAGTGCCAATATAAGGAATTTTATCAAGAGAAATACAATCTCGTGTATTCCATCGATATAAAACTTCGCAAGAAGGATACCATTTTTTAGCTTCTTTTTCTAACAATCCATAAGTATCTTGATAACAAGAAGGGTGTCCAGTTTTGTGTTCAGCACCACCAATTAAAAGTAATTCTTTTCCATCTATTTTGGCAGTTCGGTAAGAAAAAGAAGGAGTAGAGCTACTTAAATACATTCCTTTAAAAAGTGTTTTCTTTGGATCCACAGCAATTAAATAAGAAGTGGATTGATACATTTTAAGAAAATAAAAACCGTGGAAAGTTAATAAAAGGATAGTGGCTAGCAACAATAACAAATTGGCAATGTAGTTTTGCTTGCTCAGTGGACACAAAGTAACCATTTAAACCATCATTTTCTATTGAATGAACAACACTATTGGTATAAATCTTACCATGATGAGACAAAATACTATTACACAAACCATCTAAATATTTTAAAGGATGAAATTGTGCTTGATTTTTAAAACAAGCAGCTCCTTCTATTGCAAAGGGAAGTCCTGTTTTGGTAACAAATTCGCAAGGAAAACCAAGAGAAGTAACACAAGAAACCTCTTTTTTTATCATAGATAGCTCAGATTTTTTGGTAGTATACACATAATTATTTTGACAAGAGAAATCACATTTAATTTTTTCATTATCAATAATATCTTTTATTCTCTCAATTGCTAGTTCATTTGCTTCTAAATAATCATGAGCAAACTTAGAGTCATAAGAATCCATCAAATACTGATAAAACAACCCATGTTGACTAGTAATTTTAGCAGTTGTATGTCCTGTAGTTTTTTCGCCAATCGAATCTTTTTCAAAAACAGTAACATGAAAGCCTAACTGAGTTAAATAATAAGCGCAAGTAAGTCCAAAAATTCCAGCGCCAATCACGCAAACATCAGCATTAGAATCCTCCGAAAAAGAAGGATAAGAACTATTTTTAGGGTCAAAATCTAACCATAAAGAATTCATAAAAAAACCTCCTAAATCTAGTATAACCAAAATTTAGGAATAAATTATAAAAAAAACTGGAAAAATAAAAGAGACTATGATAAAATAACAGGGATTGGGGGACGTAGCAAAAATCCCTCTTAGCAGGGAAAAAGGGACACTCTTCAAGAAGAAAAGATTTCTAAACTAAGAAGAGAAAACGTAGCTTAAATAGAATCTCCACATAAAAAAGGAAAGGAAGGATAAAATGGGAGAAGAACTTTTTAACAAAAAAGAAGATGGATGGATGCAAGTAGATGAAGCTAAAAAAGGAAAAATTTTTGAGTTATCAAAAAAATATATGGAATTTTTGAATATAGCAAAAACAGAAAGAGAATTTATCAAACAAGCAAGAAAAATTGCTGACAGCAATGGATACAAAGATATTA
The DNA here is from genome assembly GCA_947244675.1 of uncultured Clostridium sp. The sequence continues at coordinate 37,248 of CAMXLV010000003.1, forward strand.
TGACTTTTGACGATCTAAAAGCAGGAGATAAAGTATATTTTATTAACCGTGAAAAAAGTATGTATTTGGCTATTATAGGGGAAGAGAGTATAGAAAATGGATTGCATATTATTGGCTCACATGTAGATTCACCAAGATTAGATTTAAAGCCAAATCCTCTATATGAAGACACAGGATTTGCTTATTTTAAAACACATTATTATGGAGGGATCAAAAAGTATCAATGGACAACGATTCCACTTAGTATACATGGTGTTATTGTAAAAACTAATGGAGAAAAAATAGAAGTCAATATAGGAGAAAATGAAAATGATCCTATTTTTACAATAACAGATTTATTACCACATTTAGCACAAGATCAAATGGATAAAAAAATGAGAAATGGAATTGCTGGAGAAGATTTGAATTTACTAATTGGAAGCATCCCTTATCAAGATGAAAAAGTAACAGAAAAAGTAAAATTGAATATTTTGAAGCTATTAAATCAAAAATATGGAATTACAGAAATTGATTTGACTAGCTCAGAATTAGAATTAGTACCAGCATTTCGTGCTAGAAGTTTAGGGTTGGATGAAAGCATGGTAGCTGCATATGGACAAGATGATAAAGTATGTGCCTATACATCTCTTATGGCGATGATGGAATTAGATCACGTTAAAAATACAGCAGTTTGTATTTTATCTGACAAAGAAGAAATTGGTAGTATGGGAAATACAGGAATGGAATCACATATGTTTGATTTCTTTTTATCAGAAGTATTAAATAAATTACAAATTAATAAGGCAAACTTATTAGACAAAGTATTTTGTTTTTCTAAGATGCTATCATCTGATGTGGATGCAGGATTTGATCCAATTTATGCATCTGTTTCTGATAAGATAAATGCTGGATTTTTAGGAAAAGGAATTGCTTTAGTAAAATATACTGGATCAAGAGGAAAATCAGGAGCATCTGATGCTAATGCAGAGTATGTAGCGTGGGTAAGAAATGTGCTAGAAAAAAGCAATATTAAATATCAATTAACAGAATTAGGAAAAGTAGATATTGGCGGAGGAGGAACAATTGCATATATCTTAGCAAACAAAGGTTGTGATGTAATCGATTGTGGTGTGCCAGTTTTATCTATGCATGCACCTTATGAAGTGACAAGTAAATATGATATATATTGTGCTTTTGAAACCTATAAAGCTTTTTGGAAAGAATAGAAAATAAAATTTACCAATAATATAAGGGCTTTTTTAAACCAAGTAATGGTATTAAGAAAGCCCTAAATTAATGGTATTTGATAAAAAATATTATTTTAAATTTTGTAATAAATCAATCATTGCATTAATAAATTCTTTTTTCTCATCAGAAAGAGAAGAAAGTTTCTCTGAAATTTCTATATTTTTAGCTGCTTCTTTATTTGTAATGAAAGAAGCATAAATAGTGTTAGGTGTAATACCCAGAATATTCATATAATTAATTAAAGTTTGTGTTTTAACACCGTTATTTCCATTTTCAATTCTAGAAATATATTTTAAAGAAATACCTAACTTTTCAGATAATTGCTCTTGTGTTAATTTGTTTTTTACACGAAAATCTCTTAATATCTTACCAAAATTTTTATCGATATCTGATTTCGAAACTGAATTCATTTTGCACCTCCATACAATCCAAAGTATTAATATTAGTATAACAAGAGGATAAAATTTCTTGAACACATTAAAACTGTAACAACAATGAAACTTAATGGCACTAAAATTTTTTAAAATGCTTGAATTTACAAGTTAAAAGTGATATTATAGATGAAAAACAAGTACCACTATTAGTGTTACCAGTAAAAATAAAACATATTCTAAGAGCATAAAAAAAAGAAAGAAAAAAGGAATGTAAAAATATGGTAAACGATGAAAAATATGTAACTTTTTTGAAACAAATTATAGCATGTATTAGTTATGGGGACTATTATTCAGTTAAGGAATTATCGCAGTTAGAGTTAGAAAAGATGGAAAAAGGTATGAATAGCAAGAAGGGAAAAGGGGACGTAGTAAAAATCCCTCCTACCAGGGAAAAGGGGACGTAGCAAAAATCCCTCCTACCAGGGAAAAAGGGACACTCTT
>CAMXLV010000004.1 GCA_947244675.1 uncultured Clostridium sp.
CTAACTTTTGCATAAGTTAGATTTTTTACTTTTACATTGATAAAGAGTGTCCCTTTTTCCCCTTAAGGAGGGATTTTTGCTACGTCCCCTATTCCCTGTTAGGAGGGATTTTTGCTACGTCCCCTGTTCCCTTAAAGATAAGTTTTTTTAGTGTTTTTATAACACGAATCCACATATTTTCTTTTTTGGTAACTACTTTAAGAGCAGTTTCAAATTGACCATTTTCTAATAAATAATATTTATATTCTAATTCTTCCATTTTAGAAACATAGTAATCATTAAAAAATGTGTATCCTTCTGTAAAGCCAAGGTAATCTCTAAAGGTATATAATTTTTGACGATATTTTTCTATTCCCTCTAAGTCTGTAATTTTTTCAAAACAAGCATCAAAATAGCTGGAAATAATAAGATTTTGTGTTCTTAAAAAAGTTAAAGTGATTTCATGTTTTAATTCATCAATTTTTTTAATCATTCCATCAACTTTTTTGTTTCTATCATCAATTTGAGCAATTTTATTATTAATTTTGATAATTTCTTCTTCGTGATAAAGAATTTCGTCAATAGCATTTTGTATTGCCATAAATACTTTGGGAGAAGTTAAGTTAGAAAAACGCATTTTAAAAGTATCAGTACTCTTTAAAGTACTTTCAAATAAAATGTCTTCTCCGTGTTAGATAAGCTAATTGATTAACTAAACAACATTCTAAAGGATAATAAGAAGGACTAGTAGTTTCAAAACTAATTCCAAAATATTTTACATAGTCTTTAGGAATTCCATTAATTTTAGAAGCAATTAGTTGAACAGCAGCTTCATTTAAACCTAATCCATATATTTTGAATTCTGTATAGTCACAAAGCCCCATTCTGACTAAATAATTTCTTTTGTCCTTAACTTCTTGAATATAATGAATACATTCATGAATAGCAAATTCTTCTAAATCTTCATCTGCAATGTGTTGGTTAAAATAGATAGAAGAATTTTTATAAAAATAGTTTGCTTCTGCCATTCCTTCTGGCATTTTAGCTCTATACATATTTAATCTAGATAATTCAATAAATAATTCATTCTGGGTAAAGCCATAGTTAGGAAATGCTTCACAAATTTTTTTAGCAATATTTCTAGCTAATGAATTAATTTTTAATGTATCTAGGATTTCTATTACTTCAATTCCATCTTTTTTCAAATCTGTTTCGATACTCATATAAACAAATCTCCTTAGTATAATCTATTTATATTATACTATAAAAATAGGGATAGTCTATTTCAAGAATATTAAATGTTGTTTACAGTTTTATGACAGGTCTAAACATAAATTAAAAATTTCGAGATTACCTTTTTGTTCTTCTCTGATAAAGTGTATTTAAAAAGTTTAGAAAATAGAAGGGATTTATAAAAGCCTATTAGGCTTTAAAAGTAAAGCTAATAGGCTTTTTCATAGCATTTATTTTACAACAATATTATAAATTTTATTTTTAACATAAATTTCTTTTACAATCGTTTTACCATCTAATTTAGCATCAATTGCGTCATGAACTTTTTGTTTTATTTTAGATTCATCTTCATCAGGGATAATTTGAATCGTAGTTTTCAACTTACCATTAAATTGAATAGGCAAAGTAATTTCATCTGCCAAGGTTTTATCTTCCTCATAAGTTGGCCAAGAATAAGTGGCAATATCGGTATTAAAACCAAGCAATTGATTTAATTCTTCTGTAATATGTGGTGCAAATGGATTTAGTAAAGTTAAAAGAGTTTTAAATTCATATGTATTAATTTTCTTTAACTTATAAAATTCATTTACCATAGTCATTAAAGTAGAAATACAAGTATTAAATTTCATTTCCTCAATATCTTGAGAGATTTTTTTAATAGCTTGGTGCATCATTTTTTCAGTTTCTTTAGAATAAGAAGAACCTTCTACTAGCATATCTTGTAAGTTCCATACTCTATCTAAAAATTTGCCACAACCACGAATACTCTCCATAGACCAACTAGCCGTTTGATCAAAAGGCCCCATAAACATTTCATAAACCCTAAAAGTATCAGCACCAAAGTCATTTACAATATCATCAGGATTAATAACATTACCTTTAGACTTAGACATTTTTTCACCATTAGATCCTAAAATCATACCATGAGAAGTACGTTTTTGATAAGGCTCTTTTGTTGGAACTATACCAATATCATACAAAAACTTGTGCCAGAATCGAGAGTACAATAAATGCAAAGTAGTATGCTCCATACCACCATTATACCAATCAATGGAAGACCAATAATTCAAAGCTTCTTTAGAGGCTAATTCATGATTATTATGAGGATCCATATAACGTAAGAAATACCAAGAAGAACCAGCCCATTGAGGCATAGTATCAGTTTCTCTTTTAGCAGGTTTTCCACAATGAGGACAAGTAGTATTAATCCAATCTAATTGTTTAGCTAAAGGTGATTCTCCATTTTTACCAGGAGTAAATTCTTGAATATCTGGTAATTTTAAAGGCAAATCTTTTTCATCTAAAGGAACCCAACCACAAGAATCACAATAAACCATTGGAATTGGTTCTCCCCAATATCTTTGACGAGAAAATACCCAATCACGAAGTTTATAATTTACTTTTTTGGTACCAATCTTTTTTTGTTCTAACCAAGAAATCATTTTTTCAATGGCTTCTTCTTTATGTAAGCCATCAAGAAAATCAGAATTGATATGAATACCATCTCCAACAAATGGTTCTTTAGTAATATCGCCACCTTCTAAAACAGGAATAATAGAAATTCCAAATTTTTTAGCAAAGGCGTAATCACGTTCATCATGAGCAGGAACAGCCATAATAGCACCTGTTCCATAAGTAACTAGAACATAATCAGAAATCCAGATAGGAATTTCTTCTTGATTAACAGGATTAATAGCTTTAATTCCTTTTAATTCTATTCCTGTTTTTTCTTTACTTAGCTCAGAACGTTCAAAAGCAGATTTTAAACTTGCCTGCTGTTGATAATTTTTAACTTCTTCCATATTTTGAATTTTATCAGATAACTCATCTAGTATAGGGTGTTCTGGAGAAACAACCATATAAGTTGCACCAAACAAGGTATCTGGTCTTGTTGTATAAACTTTTAAAAATTTGTCAGTATTTAAAATTTGAAAATCTACTTCAGCTCCCTCTGAACGACCAATCCAATTTTTTTGTTGTGTTTTAATTTTATCTAAAAAGTCGACATCATCTAAATCAGTAATTAATCTTTCGGCATAATCAGTAATTTTTAACATCCACTCAGAAATTTCTTTTTGAACAACAGGGCTACCACATCTCTCACAAACACCATTTACTACTTCTTCATTAGCTAAACCAACTTTACAACCAGTACAAAAATTGATTGGCATAGTGGTTTTGTAAGCTAAACCATGTTTAAATAATTGAATAAAAATCCATTGTGTCCATTTATAATAATTAGGATCTGTAGTATCAACACATCTTGACCAATCAAAAGAAATTCCTAAAGATTTTAATTGTTCGGTGAAGTGAGCAATATTTTGCATAGTTGTTATTTTAGGATGAACATTTGTCTTGATAGCATAATTTTCAGCCGGTAAACCAAAAGCATCAAAACCAATAGGATACAAAACGTTGTATCCTTCTAATCTTCTTTTTCTAGCAATAATATCAAGTGCAGTAAAACTACGAGGATGACCAACATGAAGTCCTTGCCCAGAAGGATAAGGAAATTCTATTAAGCCATACCATTTTTTCATAGTATAATCATCTTTTGCATAAAAAGTACCTTCTTTTTCCCATTTTTGTTGCCATTTTTTTTCTATTTCTTTGAAATTATAAGACATATTTTTTTCTCCTTCTTTTTTAAACTTATAGTAGTTATTATATAACAAAAATACTGATGTTTCAAGGATTTTATGAAAATTATCAGAAAAGTAATGGGAGAAATTTTAGTAATAATACTTGTAAGAATGTGTAAATATGTTTAACAAATCAACAAATTTCTAAAAGTGACAGGTAGTAAGACCTTGAATAAAAAGTGCAAAAATGGTACAATACAAAAATAGAAAAAGAAATAAAGAAAGGAAAAAACAAGATGATAGATATAACAAAAGCCAAACAAGAATTAAAAAAATATGTTAGCAGTTATGATATAAAAAATGATAAAATAAGAGTCAAAATAGGACACATCGAAAGAACAGCGAACTTAGCTAAAGAAATTGCAATGAATATGCAATTGTCAAAAGAAGACCAAAATTTAGCCGAATTAATAGGATTATTACATGATATTGGAAGATTTGAACAAGTAAGAAAATACAATACTTTTATTGATAAAGACAGTGTAAACCATGGAGAGAAAGGTGTACAAGTATTATTTGAAGAAAAACTCATTAGAAAATTTTTAGAAGAAACCCAATATGATGAACTAATCAAAAAAGCTATTCTAAATCATAATCGTGATAGTAAAAATATGGAGATTTCAAATGAGAAAGAAAAAATACATTCACAAATCATTAGAGATGCAGATAAAGTAGATATTATTTATATGCTAAGTTTTGAAGACAAAGAAACTGCTTGGGGAAGTGCTAATATCGAAAAAGAAAAAATAACAGATGAAATTTATCAAGAATTTATTGAAAAACAAGAAATTGATTACCAAAAAAGAAAAACAGCAGTAGATTGTCTAGTTAGTCATTTTGCTTATGTATATGACTTTAATACCAAATATGCTATGCAAATCATAAAAGAAAAAGATTATTTTGAAAAAATTTATCAAAGATTCCAATTCGAGGATGAAAAAACGAAAAAACAAATAGATGCCATCTACGAAATAGTAAAACAACAATTACAAAGGAGCGTGTAAAATGATAAAAATAGAAGAAGCAAAAAAAGAACTAATCAGTCATGTTAAAAAACAAGAAATAGACAATCCAAGAGTACCTAGAAAATTAGGACATATTATGAGAGTAGCTACTATTAGTAGAGAATTAGCTAGTAGCTTAAAATTAGAAGAAGAACAAATAGAATTAGCAGAATTAATTGGGGTATTACATGATATAGGAAGGTTTGAACAATATCAAGTATTAGACAAAAATACAACATCCATTATGCTAGATACTACACAAAAATTCAACCATGGAGAGGCACGGAGTAGAAGTATTAAAAAAAGATAATTATTTAAGAAAATACATACAAGAAGAAAAATATGATGATATTATTTATACAGCAATATATGAACATAATGGCTACCAATTATCAGAAGGATTAAGTAAAGAACAAGAACTATTTTGTAAAATCATTAAAGATGCAGACAAACTTGACTTAATTTATGAAGCAGTTGCAATTTATTGGCAAACACCAGAAGAAATAAAGGAAATAGAAGAGGGAAAATTATCACCTAAAATGCTAGAGAATTTTTATCAATATCAATTAGCAGACAATAGAAATAGAGTAAGTAAGGCAGACCAAATTTTAAGATTTGCATCTTTTGTCTTTGACTTAAATTTTGCCTATAGTTTTCAAGTATTAAAAGAAAATAATCATATGAATTTAATGATAGATAGATTTGATTATAAAATACCAGAAACCAAAGAAGAAATGGAAAAAGTAAAGAAAATTGTAAATGAAATCATAGAAACAAGAAAGGAATAAAATAACATTGGGCAAAAAATTATTAATAACCGAAAAACCATCAGTAGCTATGGAATTTGCAAAAGCATTGAAATTAACAACCAATCGAAAAAATGGTTACTTAGAATCAGGAGATTGGATCATTACATGGTGTGTAGGTCATTTAGTAACAATGAGTTATCCAGACAAATATGATGAAAAATTGAAATTATGGCGATTAGAAACTTTGCCATTTATTCCAGAAGAATGGAAATATGAAATCATTCCAGCAGTAGAAAAACAATTTAACATTGTAAAGGAATTAATGAAAAGAGATGACTTAGAAGAAATCTATAATGCAGGTGACTCAGGAAGAGAAGGAGAATACATACAAAGATTAGTATTTATGATGGCAAAACCAAATCCAAAGGCTAAAATGAAAAGAGTATGGATTGATTCACAAACAGAAGAAGAAATCAATCGAGGAATTAAAGAAGCTAAAAACTTATCAGAATATGATAGCTTATCAGATAGTGCCTATTTAAGGGCAAAAGAAGACTACTTAATTGGAATTAATTTTTCAAGATTGTTATCGATTACTTATGGAAGACAATTAGCCAGAAGTATTCAGGAAGATAGAGCATCTATATCCGTTGGTAGAGTTATGACATGTGTATTAGGAATGATTGTGGAAAGAGAAAGAGAAATTAGGAACTTTGTCAAAACAAAATATTATAAAATACTAGGTGAATTTGGAGACGAAAACGCATCATTTAAAGCAGAATGGAAAGTAAATGAAAAATCAAAATTATATGAATCACCCAAACTATACAATGAAACAGGATTAAAAAAGGAACAAGAGGCAAAACAATTTATTACTACGTTAGCTGGAAAGCAAGGAATAATAACAGCTCTTAAAAAATCGAAACAAAAAGAAAATGCACCACTTTTATTCAATTTAGCAGAAATACAAAATGAATGTACAAAAAAGTTTAAAATTAAACCAGATGAGACATTAGAAATAATACAAAATTTGTATGAAAAAAAACTAGTAACTTATCCAAGAACAGATGCAAGAGTTCTTTCAACAGCAGTTGCTAAAGAAATAACTAAAAACTTAAATGGAATCGCTAAAGGATGTAAAAATGAAGAGATACAAGGTTATATTCAAGAAATGGCAGAAAAAAAATATAATACTGATTTGGTAAAAACAAAATATGTTAATGACAGTAAAATTACAGATCATTATGCAATTATTCCAACAGGACAAGGATATGAAAATTATCAGCAGCTACCAGAGCTACAAAAACAAATTTATTTAGTTATTGTCAAAAGATTTTTAGCCATTTTTTATCCACCAGCAGAATATAACAAAATACAAGTAACCATAGAAGTAGAAAAAGAAACTTTTCATTGCACAGGAAAAGTATGTACAGAGCAAGGGTTTTTGAAAATATTAAAACCAAAAGTAATAGAAAAGGAAAACAAAAAGGAAGAAGATAATAACCTAGAAATTTTGAAAACTTTGAAAAAAGGACAAACAATTGAAGCAAAAAATTTTGAAATAAAAGATGCAGAAACTTCACCTCCAAGTAGATATAATTCTGGTTCTATCATTTTAGCAATGGAAAATGCAGGAAAACTAATTGAGGAAGAAGAACTAAGAGAACAAATTAAAGGAGCAGGAATTGGAACAAGTGCAACTAGAGCAGAAATTATAAAAAAATTAGAAAAAATTAAATACATAGAAATTAATAGTAAAACACAGATTATAACACCAACGAATAAAGGAGAAAATATTTATGATATTGTCTATCGCTCTATGCCAGATATGCTAAACCCTAAATTAACAGCTAGTTGGGAAAAAGGACTAGATATGGTAGCCAAAAAAGAAATAAAACCAGAAGAATTCATGGTAAAACTAAAAAAATATATTCATAGCAAATTTAACAAATTAGTAATAAGAGATTAAAAACAAATCAGAAAGATAAGAAAAGCTTTCTTTTTAGTATAAAATATTGTATAATCAAAAACAAGAGGAGAAAAAATGAATTCAATTTTAGGAGAACTTGGTAAGTCTCCAAAATTTAAAGACTTACTAAAACAAATAGAAAATAAAACAAGCCCGATGGTAATATCGGGCTTAAGTGGCGTAGGAATGGTACAAATGGGAGCAGCGGTTCATGAATTTTTAAAAAAACCAATTAGTATCATAACCTACAATGAAATACAAGCCAAAAAAATATATGAAGATATGTTATATTTTACACAAAATGTGGTTTTCTTTCCCAAAAAAGAAATTGTAACATATGACTATGTAGCAGAAAGTAAAGACCTTTTTTATCAAAGAATGGAAGCACTTGCCCAAATAAAAAACAAAAAAAACTTAGTAGTCATAACATCAGTAGAAGCGGTTATGCAGAAATTGCCTAGTCAAAAAAAATTATATGAAAATGAATTATGCTTTACAGTAGGGACATCTTATTCTTTAGAAGAGGTAAAACAAAAGTTAGTAAAATTAGGATATGTAAGAACTGATTTAATAGAAGGAAGAGGTCAGTTCTCAGTTCGTGGTGGGATAGTAGATATTGCAAGTCACGAAACAACAGGAATAAGAATTGAGTTTTGGGGAGATGAAGTAGATTCTATTAGAAATTTTCATATAACAACACAAAGATCTATTCAAATGTTAGAAAAGGCCAATATTTATCCAGCTCATGAATGTATCTTAGAAGATACCATAGAGAATATTTGTAAAAAAATAAAGAAAAGTGATGAATGGACAGCACAAAAAGAGATAATAGAAAATGACATAGAAGAGATAAAAACAGGAAACTATGTTAGTAAAATAGACAAATATTTTAATAGCTTTTATGAAGAACAAGAAACGCTTTTAGATTATTTATCAAAAGATTATAGTATATTTTTAGACGAAATTGGAAAAATAGAACAAAGAGAGGCTAATATTTTAAAAGATTATCAAAATTTAAGTAAAGCATTAATTGAGAAAGAAAAAATAGTTCCCAAAGCTATTACAATTATGTTAAAACCAGAAGAATTAGAGGAAAAGCTAGAAAAAAGACAAAGAATTTATTTAGAAAAACAAGATATAGAAAATAAATTAAAGGGAGAAAAATATCAATTTAGAACCAGAGAAGTTAATTACTATAAAAGTGAAATAGACAACTTAATAGAAGATTTGAAAAAAGCAGTTAAAGAAGAGAAGAAAATTTATATGTTAGTCGATACCAAAGAAAAGGCGAAAAAATGGCAAACACTATTAAATGAAAAAGAAATTTTTAACAAAATAGAAGAAAAATTGAATCAAACTATTCTTATTAAAACTAAAGAATCAATTGTAACCATTACATTAGGGAAATTGTCAGCAGGATTAGAAGATTATGATATAAAAGAGTTAATTATTGTAGCAAATGACTTAATGGATGGAGAAAAACGAAAAAAAAGAATGATAAATACTGATTTTAAAGAAGGAGAAAAAGTTGTATTTTCTGACTTAAAAGTAGGAGATTATGTAGTGCATAAGAGATATGGAATTGGTGTTTATATAGGAGTTAATACCATAAAAGCAGATGGGACAATAAAAGATTATATCAAAATCAAATATCAAAAAGAAGATATTCTTTATATACCAACCAATGATTTAGATACCATCCGAAAGTATGTGGGAGGAGATGTAATACACCCTAAAATCAATCGATTGGGAAGTAAAGAGTGGGAAAATACGAAAGCAAAAGTAAAAAACAATTTAAGAGAAGTAGCAAGAGAACTAATCGAATTATATGCTAAAAGAGAAAAAATGCAAGGATTTTCTTTTAGTAAAGATACACCTTGGCAAAGTGAATTTGAAGCCAAATTTCCATACCAAGAAACAGATGACCAATTACGTTGTATTGAAGAAGTAAAAAAAGATATGGAAAATATTAAACCAATGGATCGATTACTATGTGGAGATGTTCGGATATGGAAAAACAGAAGTAGCACTAAGAGCAGCTTTTAAAGCAGTGATGGATCAAAAGCAAGTTGCTTATTTAGCACCAACTACTGTTTTAGCAGAACAACAATACCAAGAATTTAAAGAAAGAGTAAAAGATTTTCCTATTAAAGTTGAAATTTTAAATCGCTTTAAAAGTAAAAAATATCAGGAAGAAGTTGTTAAAAAACTAAAAGTAGGGGAAGTAGATATTGTCATTGGTACACATAGAATTTTAAGTAAAGATGTAGAGTTTAAAGATTTAGGGTTATTAGTTATTGACGAAGAACATCGTTTTGGTGTAAAAGCAAAAGAACAAATCAAGCAATGGAAGAACAAAGTAGATGTATTAACGATGACAGCAACCCCAATTCCAAGAACAATGCATATGTCAATCGTTGGAATTCGTGATATGTCTGTTATCTATGAACCACCACAAAATAGAAGACCAGTGCAAACTTATGTATTAGAATATGATGAAGAAGTCATAAGAGAAGCGATTACCAAAGAACTAGAGAGAAAAGGGCAAATTTTTTATTTATATAATCATGTAGATGGAATCGAAAGAAAAGCAAATCATATAGCTAACTTAGTTCCAGAGGCTAATGTTGTCTATGCTCATGGAAAAATGACAGGGGCGAAAATAGAAGAAATTATGAAAGAGTTTATGGAAGGAAAAACAAATGTATTAGTTTGTACTACAATCTTAGAGTCTGGAATTGATATTCCAAATGCCAATACCATCATCGTTGAAAATGCGGATAGAATGGGATTAGCACAATTGTATCAAATTCGTGGAAGAGTAGGAAGAGCAGATAAACAAGCCTATGCCTATATTATGTATAAAAAAGATAAATTATTAACAGAAGTTGCTGATAAAAGATTAAAGGCTATTAAAGAATTTACGGAATTTGGTTCTGGGTTTAAAATTGCTATGAGAGATTTAGAAATCAGAGGAGCAGGAAGTTTACTTCGGAGAAATTCAATCTGGACATTTAGAGCAAGTAGGGTATGATACATATTGTAATTTGCTAAATGAAGTGGTAAAAGAAATGAAAGGAATAGAAGTGGAACAAGAAGTAGAACTTCAAATAGACTTAAATGTAACTAGTTATATACCAGATGAATATATACGGAGATGCTAATCAAAAAATAGAAATTTATCAAAATATTGCTTTTTGCCAGAAAGAAGAAGATATTCAAAATGTAATTGATGAAATAGTAGATAGATTTGGCAATATGCCAAAAGAATTAGAAAATTTAATAGCAATTGCTAGAATAAAATATTTAGGCAAAAAATTATACTTAAGTAAAATAGCTAGTAAAAAAACAGCTGTAGTATTTACTTACCAGCCAAATCAATTTGATTTAGAAATTAACGCATTAGTAGAAAAGTATGGTAATAAAATAAAATTTTCTAATGGAATAAAACCGATGATAACTTTAGAAATAGGTACAAATCAGGAAAAGCAAATCTTAAAGGAAGTAACTACATTTTTAGAAGATTGTCAAAGAGAGAAAAAAAGGTAAATAACCTAAAATAAAAAGGAGAAGAAAATGCAAGGAATTAGTAGTAAAGAAAATGATTTGATAAAACATATCAAGAAATTAAAAGATAAAAAATATCGTGACATTGCTAACCAATATGTAATAGAAGGAATAAAATTACTTGGGGAAGCAATAGAAGAAAAAGCCAATATTGAACAAATTGTTTTATGTGATGATTGTGAAACCAATGCTGCTATTTCAAAAGAATTGATGTATGAAATTGCAAAATATGAATGCATTTATGTTACTAAAAATGTTTTCAAATATCTATCAGAAGTGCAAACACCACAAGGAATTTTAGCCGTTATAGGAAAAGGAAAAGAAGAAATGACAATTGATTACACACAAGATATGATGGTAGCATTAGATGATGTCCAAGATCCAGGGAATTTAGGAACAATTTTAAGAACAATTGATAGTATACGGATTAACACAAATTTTAGTATCCAAAAAAACAGCAGATGCTTATAATCCGAAAGTAGTGCGATCTACAATGGGAGCGATTTTTAGGGTAAAAATAATAGAATGTGAAGATTTAAAGCAAACATTGAAAGAAATAAAAAAGCACAAGTTTAAAATAGTAGCTTCTTCTTTGCAAACAAAAACTACAATATATGATATTAATTATGATAAAAAGGTAATTGTTATTGGAAATGAAGCAAATGGTGTAGAAGAGGAAATCTTGAATATGGCAGATGAAAAAATAAAAATTCCTATGTTAGGAAAAACAGAAAGTTTAAATGCTTCTGTTGCAACAGGTATTATTTTGTATGAAGCAGTAAGACAAAAAAGAAAGAAGGAATAAGAAAAGTGAGAATACATATTGTTTTAGTAGAACCAGAAATACCACAAAACACACGGAAATATAGCCAGAACTTGTGCCATAACAGGGGCTAAATTACATCTAGTACATCCACTAGGTTTTAAAATAGATGAAAAATCATTAAAAAGAGCGGGATTAGATTATTGGGATAAAATAGAAATAGAAGAACACAATACATTAGAAGAATTTTTAAAAAAGTATCCACCAGAAAATAATAATATGTTTTTTGCAACAACAAAAGGAAAAACAAAATATACAGATAATGATTATATGAACATGGAAGAAGTTTTTGTACTGTATGGAAAAGAAACAAAAGGATTGCCAGAGTGGCTTTTAGAAAAATACTTAAATACAAAAACAATAAGAATACCAATGTTACCAACACTTAGATCATTAAACTTATCCAACTCAGTTGCTATCATTACTTATGAAATATTAAGACAACAAAATTTTGAAAATCTACAAGGAACAAGTACATATTTTGATCAATAAATTAAAATAATGTAGAAATGAAAGAAGTTATGTCGAAGAATAAGAAGATTTGTAAAAAAACTTGCGAATCTTCTTTTTTCATGTTTTAATGAAAAACAAGTTTTTAATTCGATGAAATTTAGATTCAAAATATAAATCCCAACTAAAAGTAAGAAAGCCAAATAAGAAAGTAGGTAACAGAGAAATTATATATTTACTTATAAGTAAAAAGAAACAAGCTAGGAGGAACCAATTTGAAAATATTTACATATCGTGAGTACATAAAATGTATTCATACCTTTCGATTAAATGCAGTGATGCAATTAGCAGAAGAAAGTGTAGAATATCAATTAGAAGGTAGCAATAAAAAAGACACAAAAGAGGGGGAGGAGATAAAGAAAATATTACAGAATAAAGAAGAAGTTAGTGAATTAATTAACCAATTTTTAGAACCAAGAGAAAAAATAAAAAAAGAAGAATTAATGTCATATCAGAATAGTTATATCATCAGAAAACATCAATCCAAAGAAGTTTCATTCATTTACAAATTAAGAAGACAAGAAATATTTTTTTTAATAGAACATCAATCTTCTATCAATAGCCATATATCATATCAATTGTTAAACTATTGTTTAGACATAATGCAAGAATGGGGAAAAAACAAAAAGACACATAAGATAGTAAGATATCCAATTATTGTACCAATTATTATTTATACAGGAAGCCAAAAATGGAAAATAGAAAAAAAGGAAAAAGACATAGAGAAAAGATACAAAATGCAAATAGATTATAATTTAATTGATATAAATAAAATATCAAAACAAACCTTATTAGAAAAAAATACAATGTTTGGATATACCATGTTCCTA
Source organism: uncultured Clostridium sp. (assembly GCA_947244675.1). Next base: position 13,307 of record CAMXLV010000004.1, read on the forward strand.
GAAAAAGTAAAAAATAAAAAGGAACGAATGCAAAATATGGATTACTTAAAAGACAAAAAAGAGTAGAAACAAAACAAGGAACTCCTTTCGTCAAAAAAACATAAAATATACGAAGGAGGCATAAAAATAATGAAAAAAATATTAGAAATTAAAAATATAAGCAAAAAGTATCAAAGTCAAGAAGGAGAAATAGTAGCCTTACAAAATATTAATTTAAAGGTAAAACAAGGAGAATTTGTCAGTATCATTGGACCTAGTGGATGTGGGAAATCTACATTATTATCTATTATAGCAGGTTTAGAGAGTAAAACATCAGGAGAAATCTATTTAGAAGAAGAAAAATATGAGCGGAATATCACCTAAAATAGGTTATATGCTACAAAGGGATTGCTTGTTAGAATGGAGAAGTATTTTAAACAATGCAATGTTTGGATTAGAAGTTAAAGGAAAAAAGAACAAAGAAAGTAAAAAACAAGTAGAAGAACTATTAAAAAAATATGATTTATATGATTTTAAAGACAAATACCCATCAGAGTTATCAGGGGGAATGAGACAAAGAGCAGCACTAATTAGAACATTAGCAGTAAAACCAAAAATTTTACTATTAGATGAAGCTTTTTCTGCATTAGATTATCAAACTAGAATCATGGTAACAAACGATATATACCATATTTTGAAAGAAGAAGGGATAACTGCAATTGCTGTGACACATGATATATCAGAAGCAATTAGTATGTCAGACAGAGTAATTGTTTTAAATGCTAGACCAGGAACAGTAAAAGACATTCACAAAATTGACTTTGGGATAGAAAGTAGAAATCCTATTAATTGTAGAGAGAATCCTAAATTTAGTCAATACTTTAATACCTTATGGAAGGAGCTTAGTGTTTCATGAATCAAAAATTAATATCCAAAGAAAGAAAACAATACTTAAAAAAGAATAAATATAAAAAATGTAGTATCATTTTAACGCAAATAGCTATATTGGTAGGATTTCTTATTTTATGGGAAATATTAGCAAATCAAAAAATAATTGATAGTTTTATTACTAGCCAACCAAGCAGAATATGGCAAACATTTTTAAATTTAAGTGCCAACGATTTACTAAAACATATTGGAGTTACTGTTTATGAAACAGTAGTTGGTTTTATAGTAGGCACAACCTTAGGAATTGCTATTGCTATTCTTTTATGGTGGTCAGACTTTCTAGCAAAAGTTACAGAACCTTATTTAGTAGTATTAAACAGTTTGCCCAAAGTAGCTCTACGGTCCTGTTATTATTATTTGGGTAGGGGCTGGAACACCTGCTATTATTGTAATGGCAGTTGCAATTGCAATTATTATGTGGTTACGACAATTTTAATTAAATTCTTAAAGTTTAAGTACTAACACTTTTTGATTTAATAGTTTGTCACACAATTTATAAAACATTGTTACCTATAAATACATTATGTATACTGTTAATTAAAACATAGAAATCCGTAGAAAAAAGTAGAATTTGTGAAAAAAATGTAATAGAAAAAACAAATAAACTTAATAAAAGCAAGAGAAACAGTTTCCGTAGTAGTAGTATTTATTATACTAGTGAGATTAGTTTTTATAATATTTAAAATTAAAATTAATTATTATAAAATAAAATTAATATTTAATAATATAAAGCTAAAAGGAGACTGTGAAAATGAAAAAACAAAAAATGGTTCAAAAAAGTAGTAAAGTTTTATTTTTTGTGTTAGTTTTAGTCACAATAATTGGATTGTATGAAATAATAACAACCAAATACAAAAAAGTAAACACGATCCAAAGAGAGACGAAGCAAATAGAAGAGAGAAATATGAGGGGACAAGCAGAAGATTTAGAAGTAGGTCAAAATGCTATTGTTTCATCATTAAACATGAAAGAGAAAAAAACAGGTACTTGGCCATTTGATAATGATAATGAACCAGGAAATGATGAATCAGAAGACAATGAAATTGTTCGTTCTTTTGACAGCATCAAATATAGTGTAAACCATATAATGCAATTAAAGCCAGAAGTAGAAAAAGATGAGATACAAGCTAATTTTCAAGAAGCAAGAAAAACAAATTATCAAGGAGGAGTTCTTGAAGTAAAAGCAGAATTACCAGAGGATTGTGCCAATTTAGTTAAATGGGATGTTAGTAAAATGAATTGGGCAACTGATGCAAAAGTATCAGAAGATGGAAGAATTTTCACAGCTAAATTAGTTATGTCAAATGAAATAATAACAGTGCCAGGTGTAAGAAGTATAGATTTTATGCTAAATGTGTTAGAAGCACCTAATGGAAAAGAAATAAGGCCTACCTTTACTAGTAAATTAATAGGAAATGAAGAAGGAGAAGAAGCAACATTAGTAGATGAAAAGGTAGTAGTTAGTGCAGCTCCTTCTTACAACATTCAATTAACACAAAAAGCAGAATTAAATTATAGAGGCCATTTTGATACAGAAACAGGAGAAAAAGTAGAGAGTTCAAATGAAAATAGTATATTTGGTCGTATGCAAGGTTATGCCATTACCTTACAATTATATAATAATAAAGAAGAAAAAGGATTAAAAGGAATTGAACTACCACAAGGAGATATTACATTTGATTTAATACTAGAAGAATACAAGGGAAAGGAAAATATAACAAAAGAAAAAGGTTATACACCAATTTTATGGGATTACATAGAAAATGAACCACTTCGTACACAAGGAAACAAAGGAAATAATATAGTTTGGAGTAGTGTCAAAAATTCTAATTATGGTAGACAAATAGCACCTTATAATACAGGAGGAAAAAGAGATGCTTGTTATAATGGAGGAAGTTGGAATATTCAAAGAGCCAAAGAAAATACGAACATATATCATGTAACAATAAAAGATTACGAATTTGATATGGAAAATTTCGAATTTCCAAAAAGAAATGCAGAAGATAGTAATGCAATGGAAACAGTCTATAAAAGTAATGTTGGATGTTTTAGTGCAGGATATGTACAAGCAATTATGCAAATGCCAGAAAAAGACGATAATACCAAAGTAATAGAAATGAGAACAACAGTATCAAATTTAAGAGCTAGTTCTAGTAGTGGACAAGAAACAAGAGAAGATAAAAAAAGTGAAGACAATGTAGAGAGTACATCTATTACACTATATCCAGAAGGAAGATACAATAAAAATTCTTATTTATATGAAAATGAAAGAGTATGGGTATATGATAATTCACTAAGTTCTACACGCCAATCAGGAGACGCAAATGCTGGGATAGGCCAAAGTGTTTATATTTTTGGAAATGTAACATTAGGAGATAATAATGACAATACAATAAGGGCTATTAACATATTACAAAAATTTGATGATGAAGCATTCCTTATACCAGAAGATGCTAATAGTAGTGATGGAAGTAGAGTCGGACCAGATGGAGTTTTAAAAACACTTTATGCAGCCAAACCAGATAAAAATGGATGGATAGATGATAATGAAATGCAAGAAACAAGAGAAAAAGATTTAATTTATTTCTCAAGTATGGCTGAACTAAAAGAAGCAGGATATATTTGTGTTGGAGTATTATTTGAAGATAGAGAATTAAAAGGAGAAAGAGGAAGCGATTGTTATTATGGAATAAAAACTTTTATCAATGAAGAAGCTAAAATAGGAAATGTATACCAAACAATAAATGATGTAACAGTATGGCAAGAAAAAATAGACTTCACATGGGAAAACAAAGTATACTCTTATAATAATGAAAGTGGATTGGTTTATGAAGAATTAAACTATCCAACACCATTGAGTGTAGAATATAATGGAAAAGATGCTAATACACCAAATTATATCAAAACACAATATGATGAAAATGGAAAAATCATTCCAGGTAGCCATTATGGTGGAACACGTTCAGGAAATTCAGTTTTAATATTAGGAGCAGATTTAAGTATTACGAAAACAACTTTGAAAGAAGAATATGACTTATCAGGAAAAGAATATAATGTTAAATTTGAACTTAATCCATCTTTAACGAATAAAGACAATAACATAAAAGGAATTCACTTAAAAATAACTGATACCTTACCAAAAGGATTAACTTATGGAACAGGAACTTGTAATTATGATGAACCAGAAGTAACAGTAAATGAAGATGGAAGCACGACATTAGTTTGGTATGTTTATAATTGTACAGTAAATGTTTCAATACCAAGTATTACTTATATAGCATATATTGATAAAAATACAAAAGATAAAACACAATATACTTCCAATGTTGAAATAGTAGAAGCATTAAATGAAGGAGAAAAAACAAAAATTGGAATAAGCCAATTAGAAAAAAGACGAGCCAAAAACACAATAAGAATTAACAATTCAAGTAATTACAGCTTATATAAAACAACAACAACACCAGGAATAGAAGAAAATGGAACCATACACTACAAAATAGTTGCTTCAAACAATACAAATACAGACTTAGATACTTTCCGATTATTAGACAAATTACCATTAGAAAAAGACTATTATTGGATAACATTACAAAACGTAGAAGTAAGAAAAAGCAATATACAAAATGGAGAAGAAGTAAGTTTAGATAATACAAAAATATTATATAGTAGTACAAGTTTAGTAAAACCAATTGAACCAGAAGAAACTACATTGGCAGAAACACAAAAACCAACGGAAGAAGAGCCAAAAGAAATTCCAATTGAAATAACAGACGAAGACTTTGGAGAAACAAGTATCTGGCAAGAGATAAAACCAGGAGAAACAATGCCAATTTCAAAAGTAGCTAGTGCTATTGCTGCAAAAGGAGTGTTAGAGGCAAATACAAAAATAGAGATAGATATTTACCTAAAAACAAGAGGAAATAAACCAAAAGACAGTTACAAGAACAAAGCAATTATGCAAACAAATCCAGAAGAAATTTTAGAAACTTTAGATGTAGAAGTAAGAGTTGTCAACCGTGTTATTATAGGAAAAATATGGGAAGATTTTGACAGAAACGGACTTGTTGATTATTTTGAAGAATACATGAAAGATGTAGAAGTTATTTTATATGATGCAACCAATATAGAAATTGAGAGAACTAAAACAGATGAATATGGAGGATATAGATTTGAAAATTTAGCAGAAGGAAGTTATAAGGTAAAAGTAGTTCCACCAGCAGGATTTTATGTAACACAAAAAGGAGCAGGAGGACTCTTAGGCATTAATAGCAAATTTAATCCATCTAGCAATACAACAGACAAAATAGAATTAGCAGCAACAAGTGAATCTTTAAGTGTATTAAAATACAATATTAATGCAGGATTATATCGAGAAAGATATCGTTTACATGTAAGCAATTATAGAATTGGAACTAATTTAAAAATAAAGAATGCAATTTACACAATAGTAGGAGATGGGGTAGGACTTCAAGGCCCAGAATATAAAACTGATGCAAATGGAGGTTTTTCTGTTTATTTAGTACCAAACCAAACTTATATTATGCAACAAACTTATATAGCACCATTTGACTATATGTTAAAAGAAGAACCAATTATATTTAGTGTCGTAAAAGTAAATGGTATTTTGAAATTACAAATACAAAAAGGAACCATCAAAACAAGTAATATTGTGCAAGCTCCTAATGAAGGAATATCAGACTTATATATGGAAGTTGAAAATGAACCAAAATACAATATTAGAATTACAGCTTATGAAGCAGGAACCAATCATACAATTTCCTATGCACGCTTCATAGTAAAAGGAAAAAATATGGGGGCAGAAGGGAAAATATATCAAACCAATGTCAATGGTATTGCAAACATACAAAGTTTAGAATTAGATCAAGTATATACAGTGGAAGAAGAATATGCAAAAGGTTATTATTATCAAGGAAAACAATTTACTTTAAAATTAACACGTAATCAAGGAAACTTAGAAGTTCAATATAATGGAGTAGAAACCAAAGAAGAAGTATTTATTGAAGAAAGAGAAGATAGACCAGTTGTAGAAGTTAGTTTAGAAAATGTTAATATACCAAAATACACATTAGAATTAAGCAAAATAGGAGAAAAGACAGGAAAACAATTAGCAAATGCATATTTTGAAATAGAAGGTGAAGGAAGAGATGAAACACAAGAGAAAAAATATGTAACCAATTCTAATGGAACTTTAACCATTGAAAAGTTATATGAAAATGAAATTTATACCTTAAAAGAAACAGTTCCACCAATTGGTTATAAAATAAAAGAAGAACCATTAAAATTTAGAGCAACACAAGAAAATGGAGTATGGAGTTTTGAGACAGTAGAAGGAGAAATACTAGAAGAAGTAGCAATAGAAGATGCAACAATTAAAATAAAATATGAAGATGAATTGTTATTCAAATTACAAAAAACAGATAAAGAAACTGGTAAACCACTAGCAGGAGTAAAATTCACAGTAAAAGATTTAGAAGGAAATGAAGCAAAAGATTTAGAAGGTAATCCAGTAGGAGAAATAGAAACAATTAATGGAAAAGAACAAAGAGTTATCACAACAGATGAAGAAGGATTTTACACAGCAGAAATTGCACAAGGATTATACCAAATAGAAGAAGTACAAACCATTTATGGGTATGATTTACCAGAAAATCCAATACAATATTTTGGAATTGATGCTTCACAAGAAGGAAAAGAAGGAGCAGTAGAAACATGGGCAACAGAGTTTGTTACCAATAATAGTGATATTATTGAAAGAGTAGCAATTACAAGTGATGGAGGAAGAGTATTTGTTGGAAAAATAGGAGGAACTGTACACACAGGGGGAGAAATCATAGGTAGTGCTTCTGATGTAAACTATGTAATGGTAAAATATAATGAAGAAAAAAAGGTAGTATGGCAAGCAACTTGCAATTATGGTTATATTAATTTAGTCAAAGAAACAAAAGATGGAGGTCTTTTAATAATAGCCAATTCAGGAATTATAAAATATGCAAAAAATGGGGAAGGATACGCTTTACAATGGCAAAGTAAAGTCATATCAGAAGGTTTATCAGAACAAAGCTTTCGACTTTCATATATTGATGAAACAGATGATGAAGGATTTTATTGTAGCAGGTCAATTTGATACAGATGCTACATTAGTTGACACAACAGATGCTAACCTAAAGTCACTAAAAACAAAAGGAGCAACTGATATATTTGTTTTAAAATATGGAAAAAGAACAGCTACTAAATATGAAGTAGAATGGACAACAACGATTTATGGAAAAACAACAAATTATGTTTATATTACAGGTGTTATGGCAACAAGTGATGGAGGAATACTAGTAGGTGGTGTTACCAATGGAGATATAACATTGCCAACAGGAGAAATATTAACAAATACAAGAACAACAGATAATACAATTTTACTTAAATATGACAAAGCATCAGGAAAAGGATATACATTTAGCTGGGGAAAAAGAATTAATGGAGACAAAAATAGAATTACAGGAATGACCGAAACAACAGATGGAGAATATGTAGTAGCAGGATATTTAAGTGGAACAATACAATTGAGTAATCGATTGGTACTAAATAGTAATGGAGATCTTGATAATTTAGTTGTAAAATATGATAAATATGGAAACATTCGATTTGGACTTAATATTGGAGGAGAAGGAAGTGAATTAGTAAACCATATTGACAAAATGACAGATGGGGGATTTGCCATTGCAGGTTCTATTGCAAGTACAGTAACATTAGAGAATGGACAAACCATAACCCCAAAAGGAAATAGAGATGCCATGATTATTCGTTATGATAAAGATGCACATGTAAAATGGGCAAAAAGTTATGGTGGAACAGATGTTGATTATTTCCCATGTTTAGATATTAATGAAGAAGGAAGAATTTTACTAGGAACTTTATTTTCAAGTGAAAGCTTTACATTAGAAAATGGGCAAGTGATAACAGGAAAAGAAGGAAATATAGATGCAGCTTTAATTGAAATACAAGAAGTAGAACTACAACCAGCTATACCAGAAACAAGTGAAGTTAGCTATCAAAACAGTAAACATAATTATCAAATCACAACAAAAGTAGAAGGAACAGGAGGAACCATCACAGGAGAAAACGAAGAACCATTTGAGCAAGTAAAATATACAGAAGACTCTAAAAAAGATATTATTGTAACACCAAAAGAAGGATATGAAGTAAGTTCTATTACTGTAAATGGTGAAGAAATTGACTTTATTAGAAATGATGATGCAACTGTTCTATTAGATAAGTTTATTAATGTGCAAGAAGATAAACAGGTAATTGTTAAATTTACAGCCAATCCTGCCCAAGTAATTGTTCATCATTATATATTAAATACAAAAGTTAGTTTAGCACCAGATGAAATCATCCGAGGTGAAGTTGACAAAGCATATGAAACAAAGCCAAAAGAAAATATTGACCATTATGAGGTAGAAACTAATAAACTACCACAAAATGCAAAAGGAGCTATGACAGCAGAGCCAATCGAAGTTTTCTACTATTATACTAGAAAAGATGCTAAAGTAGTTGTACATCACTATTTAGATGGGACAACAGATAAGTTAGTAGAAGACGAAGAAATAGAAGGAAGAATAGGTTCTGAGTATGAAACAACAAATAGTAATATTGATGGTTATGAAGTAGTAAATGAAAAATGGCCACAAAATAGTACAGGAAATATGCAAGAAAAAGAAACAATTGTTATTTATTACTATACGAAAAAAGAACCTAAAATTATAACAAACACAATCTCAAAGATAGGAACAAAAATTATAGAAACAGAACAACAAGAAGTAGAATATACCTTAACCTATCAAGCAGAAATTTCTGATACAATAGGAAATGCCAAAATCCAAATCATAGATTATTTACCATTTGCAATTGAGGAAGAAAAATCTAATTTAGATGGTGGTATCTATCATGAAGATGAAAAAACCATTACATGGGAAGATACCATAGAAAATATTAATACTTATCAAAAAGGAAATGAAAAGATTAAGATAAGTAAGAATATTAGTGTAGTATTTAAAGATATAGATTACAGCCAAAAGAATTTTATCAATTATGCTAATGCTAAAATAACAATTGATGAGGTAGAAAAAGAAACAGGTAAAATTCCAGCAAGAACAGAAACAAATTTTAGAAAAAATGTAAAAGTTACTAAAAAGTGGAATCATACCAACAATCATTATCCTTTACCCAAAGTTGTGAGATATCAATTAAAACAAGGAGAAAAAGTAATAACACAAAAAGATTTAACAGAAGAAAACCGTGTACAAAACATCACATTAGGTGAAAATGAGGACATTTGGGAATGGGAATTTACCAACTTGGAAAAATATGATGAGCAAGGAAATGAAATTGATTATCAAGTAGAAGAAGTAGAAGTAATAGAAGGAGATTTAGCTTATTACACAAAAGAGATTAACCAAGAAAGTAAAACAATAACCAATACTTTTGAGGGACCAATTATATCTTTTAGTAAAACCGCAACCTCAGAAAGAAAATTAGATTATGTAGTAGAAGGTGAAAAAATAACCTATACAATTACTGTACAAAATGAAGGTAAATTAGAAAAAGAAGTAGTAATTAAAGACGCTATCCCAGAAGGAACAAGTTTTGTTGAAGGTTCAATAAAAATTAATGGAGAAACAACACAAAACACAAAAGAAAACTTACTAAATGGAATTAGTGTAAATGTCCCAGAAAAACAAGAAGAAACAAATGGAAAAGCAACATTAAGCTTTGAAGTAACAGTAAACAATTTACCAGAAGGAATTTTTGAAAATACAATTAGAAACACAGCATTTGTAGATGAAGAGCCAACACCAGAAGAGACAGAAAATCAAGTAAAAAAATCAGAACTAAAAGTGGTAAAAGAAAGTACACCAGCAAGTGGAAGTAAAGTAAAAGCAGGGGATAAAATAACCTATGCAATTAAAGTAAAAAATGAAGGAACAAGATATGGAGACATTGTGATAAAAGATAGTATTCCAGAAGGAACAACCTTTGTTGAGAACTCTATTAAAATAAATGGAGAAAATACAAACAAAACCAAAGAAGAATTAGGAGAAGGAATTATCCTAAGAGTAGCAGAAAAACAAGAAGTAGTGGTAAGCTTTGAAGTAATGGTAAAAGACTTAGAAGATGGACTAGTAATTAAAAACCAAGCATATGAAAGCAAAATACCAGACAAAGAAACAAAAGAAGAAGCTCCAGAAAAACCAGAAGAACCAATAGAAGAAAAACCAACCAATGAAACAAATAACCAATATGTAGAACCAAAAATTAGAAGCAAAAAAGAAGCAACAAGTGAAAAAGGACTAAATTATGTAGTAGAAGGAGAAAAAATAACTTATACAATAACCGTAGAAAATGAGGGAGGACTTGAAAAAGAAGTAATCATAAAAGATACCATCCCAGAAGGAACTACTTTTATTGAAAATTCAATTAAAATCAAAGGGGAAGCAAGAAATTACACCAAAGAAGAGTTGGCAAATGGAATAAGTGTCAATGTTCCAGAAAAACAAGGAGAAACAAATGGAAAAGCAGATTTGAGTTTTGAAGTAATAGTAGAAAACTTAAAAGAAGGAATCTATGAAAAAACAATTAGAAATAGAGGAATGGTAGATGATACACAAACACCAGAAGAGACAGAAAACCAAGTAAAAAAATCAAGCATAAAAGTAACAAAAGAAAGCAATCCAGCAAGTGGAAGCAAAGTAAAAGTAGGAGATAAAATTACCTATTTCATTAAACTTCAAAATGAAGGAATTGTATATGGTAATGTGTTAGTAAAAGATACGATTCCAGAAGGAACTACTTTTGTCAAAAATTCAATCAAACTAAATGGACAAACCCTAGAAAAAACAGAAGAAGATTTAACAAATGGAATTATAGTGAGAGTTCCAGAAAAACAAGGAGAAATAAAGGGAGAGGCAATTTTAAGCTTTGAAGTAATAGTAAATGACATAAACAATATGAGCAAAATTAAAAACATAGCTTACACAACAAAAATTCCAGATAAACCAGATATACCAATAGATCCAGACGAAACAGATAAACCAACGAATGAAACTGAGAATCTTTATGTGGAGCCAATTATAAGTAGCAAAAAAGAAGCAACAAGTGAAAAAGGGTTAAATTATGTAGTAGAAGGTGAAAAAATAACCTATACAATAACTATGCAAAATGAAGGTGGACTTGCAAAAGAAGTTACAATAAAAGATGCTATCCCAGAAGGAACAAGTTTTGTTGAAGGTTCAATAAGAATTAATGGAGAAACAACACAAAACACAAAAGAAAACTTACTAAATGGAATTAGCGTAAATGTTCCAGAAAAACAAGAAGAAACAAATGGAAAAGCAACATTAAGCTTTGAAGTAACAGTAAACAATTTACCAGAAGGAATTTTTGAAAATACAATTAGAAACACAGCATTTGTAGATGAAGAGCCAACACCAGAAGAGACAGAAAATCAAGTAAAAAAATCAGAACTAAAAGTGGTAAAAGAAAGTACACCAGCAAGTGGAAGTAAAGTAAAAGCAGGGGATAAAATAACCTATGCAATTAAAGTAAAAAATGAAGGAACAAGATATGGAGACATTGTGATAAAAGATAGTATTCCAGAAGGAACAACCTTTGTTGAGAACTCTATTAAAATAAATGGAGAAAATACAAACAAAACCAAAGAAGAATTAGGAGAAGGAATTATCCTAAGAGTAGCAGAAAAACAAGAAGTAGTGGTAAGCTTTGAAGTAATGGTAAAAGACTTAGAAGATGGACTAGTAATTAAAAACCAAGCATATGAAAGCAAAATACCAGACAAAGAAACAAAAGAAGAAGCTCCAGAAAAACCAGAAGAACCAATAGAAGAAAAACCAACCAATGAAACAAATAACCAATATGTAGAACCAAAAATTAGAAGCAAAAAAGAAGCAACAAGTGAAAAAGGACTAAATTATGTAGTAGAAGGAGAAAAAATAACTTATACAATAACCGTAGAAAATGAGGGAGGACTTGAAAAAGAAGTAATCATAAAAGATACCATCCCAGAAGGAACTACTTTTATTGAAAATTCAATTAAAATCAAAGGGGAAGCAAGAAATTACACCAAAGAAGAGTTGGCAAATGGAATAAGTGTCAATGTTCCAGAAAAACAAGGAGAAACAAATGGAAAAGCAGATTTGAGTTTTGAAGTAATAGTAGAAAACTTAAAAGAAGGAATCTATGAAAAAACAATTAGAAATAGAGGAATGGTAGATGATACACAAACACCAGAAGAGACAGAAAACCAAGTAAAAAAATCAAGCATAAAAGTAACAAAAGAAAGCAATCCAGCAAGTGGAAGCAAAGTAAAAGTAGGAGATAAGATTACCTATTTCATTAAACTTCAAAATGAAGGAAGCAGATATGGAGATACTATTATAAAAGATACCATTCCAGAAGGAACTACTTTTGTTGAAAACTCTATTGAAATAAATGGAGAAAGTACAAACAAAACCAAAGAAGAATTAGAAGAAGGAATTGTCATAAGAGTAGCAGAAAAACAAGAAGTAGTAATAAGCTTTGAAGTAATAGTAAATGACATAGAAAATGGAACAATGATTAAAAATCAAGCATATGAAACTAAAATACCAGATAAACTAACCAAAGAAGAACCAACTAAACCAGAAGAAAGCTATGAACTAGAACCAGAAAAGCCAACAAATGAGGTACAAAACACTTACATAGAGCCAATTATTACAACGAAAAAAACAGCTAAAACAGAAAAAGGACAAGACTATGTAATACAAGGAGAAAAAATAACTTATATCATTACTGTGCAAAATGAAGGAGGACTTGGAAAAGAAGTAATAATTAAAGATACCATTCCAGAGGGAACTACTTTTGTTGAAAACTCAATCAAAGTAAATGAAGAGGAAACACAAAATACAAAAGAAAATCTAGCCAATGGAATAAGTGTAAATGTTCCAGAAAAGCAAGAAGAAACCAATGGAAAAGTAACAATTAGCTTTGTTGTTATCGTAAATAAAGAAACAACTGGAAATTTACGAAATGTAGCAATTATAGATGACAAATTAAGTAATGAAGTTAAATATCCAATCCTTACCTTTGAAAAACAAGCACAAATTAAAAAAGTAAGTGAAGAAGAAATTCCAGAAAACACAGTAACAGCAACAGATCAAATTGTTTATAAAATCCTTGTTCATAATACAGGAAATAAAGAAGCAACTAAAATAGAAGTAAAAGATAGTATTCCAGAGGGAACTAGCATAAAGCAAGTAAACAATGGAGGAATCATAAAAGAAAACAAGGAAATTGTTTGGAATTTAGAAAGAATAGAACCAAATGAAGTAAAAGAATTAAGTTTTGTTGTAGAGGTAAAACACAAAAAAGATGAAAAACCAATCAAAAATATAGCTTATATAAATCAAGAGCCAACCAATGAAACAATAACAAACTATCAAAAGACACAAAGCAAATTAACAACTAAAATTACCAAAACAGGAGATAAACAAATAACAACAACGACTAGCAACATTTACTATGAAATCAACTATGTAGCAACCATTAGAGATTTAAAAGGAAAAGCAGTAATTACCATAGTAGACCAATTACCTTACGAAATAGATGAAGAAAAATCAGAACTATCAGGTGGAATTTATGATGCAGAAACTAAAACAATCACATGGGAAATAACAGAAGACAATATTGACACTTACCAAGATGATGGAGAGAAAACGATCCAAAAAACGATAGCAATATCTTTAAAATATCAATATGAAGAGGAAGAAACTTTAAGTGGTGTCATTGAAAATACTGTTAAGGCAACGACAGATTTAAAAGAACCTAAATTAGAAAATCCACAAGAAGAGGAGATCGTAAAAACAGAAGAAAAAACAGACAATCACGAAGTAGAGATAAAAATACCAGCTAAAGTAGTAGTACATCATTACTTGAAAAATACCAATAAACGATTAGTAGAAGATGAAGAAATAAATGGTATAGTAGGAGAAAACTATCAAACCAGAAAGTCAAGCCAAATAAGTAAAAATTATGTATGTATCAACCAAACACCAGAAAAGTATGAAGGAAAAATGACAAAAACAGCAATTGAAGTTATTTATTACTATGAATTAGTAGAAGAGACATTAAGCAGTCAAATGACAAAAGAAGCAAATTGTGAAGTAATACAAGAAGAAGGAAAGGCGATTACCTACCATTTATCTTATCAAATAAGTATTAAAGATTATATAGGAAAAGCCAAAATAACCATCCAAGATAAATTACCAGAAGAAATTAATTTAGAAAAATCTAATTTAGCAAATGGTATTTATCAAGCGGAAACTAAAACAATTACTTGGGAAGAAACCATAGAAAATATTGATACTTTTACAAATGGAACTTATGAAGCAACCATACAAAAAGAAATTGAGTTGGTATTTGAGGGACCAAATAAAATAGGTATATTAGTAAACAAGGCAGAAGGAATCCTTACAACCTATTATCCAGAAAACCATCCAGACAATCCAGGAGAAGAAAAAGAAACAAGCGAGAATGAAGACGAATATCAAATTACCAAAGATTATAAAACAGAAGTAATGGTAGAAAAAATTTGGGAAGACAATCAAAATTTAAAACAACATCGACCAGAAGGAGTAAAAATACAATTAAAAGAAAACCAAGAAAAAGAGCCATTAGAAGAAATTATTTTGTCTTACGAAAATGAATGGAAATATAGTTTTAAAGGATTGAAAAAATATAATGAAAATGGTGAAAAAATCAATTATTTAGTAGAAGAAAAAGAGCAAAAAGAAGGAGACTTAAAATATTACAATCCACCAGAAATAGTAACCATTTCAAAAGAAAATTTAGAAAAAATAATGGTTTACAATACTTACAAACTAAAAGACATTGAAATTGATAGCCAAGTTAGCAAAGAAGGAACTAATGAAATAACAGCTTCAACACAAGAAATTGATTACCATATTTCTTATCATGCAGTGGTTAAAGAATACATAGGAGATGCTATTGTAAAAATTACAGATACTTTGCCATATCAAATAGACATAGAAAAATCTGATTTACAAGAAGGAATCTATCAAGAAGATACAAAAACCATAACATGGGAAGAACGATTAGAAAATATTGATACAAGTGTCAATGGAGACTATGAAATAGCGATTGAAAAAAACATCAAATTAGTATATCAAAACTTAGAAGCAAAACAAGAGAAAATAACAAATGAGGTAAAAGCTAAAATAGAATTTACGCAAGATGATACCAAAAATGAAACAGAAGGCTCACATGAGACCAAGATAAATATTCATGGTAAAATAGTCGTAAAATATGTGGATCAAGACACAGGAAAAGAAATTACTTACCAAAGAAAGCCAGAAGAAGAACCTAAAACCTATGGATACGAAAAAGAAGGAAGAGCAGGGGAAGAATACCAAACTTATCCAATTATTATTGAAGAATATGACTATAAAGGAAACACTGGAAATACAGAAGGGGAAATAGAAGAAGGAATACAAGAAATTATTTATTACTATACAAAAACCCCATCTGGAGGAGTAACTATCAAATATGTGGATGAAGAAGGAAATGAAATTCTACCAAAAGAAGAAATAATAGGGAAGATAGGAGATTCTTACCAAGCAGATGAAAAAGAATTAGAGGAATATGAATTTGTAGAAACAACAGGGGATGAGCCAGAAGGAGAAATGACAAAAGAGCCGAAAGAAGTAATATTCCATTATAAACGAATTCCAGCAACTGTAGTGGTAAAATATTTAGAAAAAGAAACAAACAAAGAGCTAGAAGCACAAGAAATTATAGTTGGTTATGTGGGAAAAACTTATGAGACACAAAGGAAAGTAATACCAAATTACCAAAGAACAGATCCAGAACCAGAAAATCAAAAAGGAAAGATGACAAAAGAAACAAAAGAAATTATATACTATTATGAAAAAATTCCAAGTGGAAGAGTCATTGTAAAATATATGGATATAGAAACCAAAGAAGAAATTCTATATAGAGAGGAAAATGGCGAAAATAAAAAATACAGCTATGAAAAATCAGGCTATGTAGGAGAAAAGTATAAAACAAAAGAAAAGATAATACCATATTATGAATATACCAATAATGTAGAACCAAATAAAAAAGAAGGAAAATATACACAAAATGATGAAACGATTATTTACTATTATAAAAAATTAACATTTAATATGAGTGTTCATAAAGAAATTCAAAATATAAGTGTAGATGGAAGCCCAATCACAATAGGAAAAGACGGAAAAATAGCTAAATTAGAACTTTCAAAAGAAAAAATAGGAAGTGCTAATATAGAAATAACATATCACATTAAAGTAAGCAATGAAGGGGAGTTAGATGGAACAGCTTATATTTACGAAAAGATACCAGAAGGATTTGATTTATGTGCTTACCAGACAAATGCTTGGCAAGTACAAGAAGACCAAAATTTATTTATGAAATTAGACTTAAAGGCAAAGGAGAGTAAAGACTTTGAAGTAAAACTAAAATGGCGTAATGGAGAAAATAATTTTGGAACCAAAACCAATAAGGTATCAATTGCTAAAATTGATAATATGGCAAATTTTAAAGAAACAACATTAGAAGACAATGAGTCAGAAGCAATTGTTATTCTAAATATAAAAACAGGTAGAGCTTGGAACATTGGAATCAATGTATTAGGAATTATTATAACCTTACTAGGAACACAATGGTTAATGATTAACAAAAAACAACATTGATGATAAAAATAAAGTGTGTGCTATTGCAAAAAAAATAGCATACACTTTTTATATAGAGGTGGAATATGAAAAAGAAAATTAGAATTGCTTTGTATTCCAGAAAATCCAAATATACAGACAAAGGAGACTCAGTTGGAAATCAAATAGAACTAATAAAAGAATATATAAAAAAGAACTATCCAAAAGAAGAATATGAAACACAAATAGTAATATATGAAGATGAAGGTTTTTCAGGAGGAAATATAGACAGACCACAATTTCAAAAATTTTTAGTAGAAGAAGAAAAAGAGCCTTATAATATTTTAATTTGTTATAGACTAGATAGAATTAGCAGAAACATTGCTAATTTTTCTAATTTAATGGAAGAGCTAACCAAAAAGAATACAAGTTTTATATCTATCAAAGAACAATTTGATACAAGTACACCTATGGGGCGAGCTATGATGTTTATTGCTAGTGTATTTGCCCAGTTAGAAAGGGAAGTAATTGCAGAAAGAATCAAAGACAATATGATAGAACTTGCCAAAACAGGAAGATGGCTTCGGAGGGATAACACCGACAGGATTTACTAACCAAAGGTATGAATTGGTAGATATCTACGAGCAAGACAATGAAAATGTAATAGAAAAGAAAAAGAAAAAAGCATGTAAATTAGTAGAGGTAGAAGATGAACTAAAAATTATTGATTTAATCTATCAAAAATTTGGAGAATTAAAATCACTAACCAAGCTAGAAACCTACCTTTTACAAAATAACATCACAACAAAACAAGGTGCCAATTATTCAGTTGGAACATTAAGATTTATACTAAGTAATCCTGTTTATGCAAAAAATGATAAATGTGTGGTTCAATATTTTAAGTCAAAAGGAATACAAGAGATTTTTGCAGAAGGAGATAGAGCAAAATTTGATGGGAACTATGGATTTATGACTTACAATAAATTAGATGGAGAAAAAACAAGAAATATGTCACAATGGATTATATCTGTGGGACTACATAAAGGAAGAATTAAGGGAAGAGATTGGATAAATATGCAAGAATTACTAGAAAAGAATGGAGATAAACGATATAGGGCTAATATTAAAAATGAAGCATTATTTTCTGGCATTTTAAAATGTTCTAAATGTGGTTCTTATATGAGACCAAAAATGGCAGGAGGAAAACAAGAAAAAGGGAAGGAAAGAAGATTTTATTATACTTGTGAACTAAAAGATAAAAGTAAGAAAGTAAAATGTGATAGCAAAAATATAGCAGGTTTAGCATTAGATAAAATAGTAATGGAAAAATTAAAAGATTTATTTGTACCAAATTCAGAAATTGGCAAAGAACTTAAAAAAATATCCATTGAAAAAGAAAGTAACCAAGAAAAAGAACAAGAAGAATTAAGCAAAAAATACAGAAAAAATCAAGAAGAAATAAAGAATTTAATACATAGTTTAAAAAATATGGGAGAAGAAGTTGTAGAATTTGTAAATAGTGAACTAATGAAAATAAAAGAAGAAAATAAGAAAATTGAGGAAAAACTAAAACGAATAGAAAAAAATAAAACAAAAGAAAAACATAAAAAACAAAATGAGAATTTAGTAAGGGATATAATTCATAATTATTTTGAAACCTTTGATGGTTTAGATTTAAAATTAAAAAAAGACATTTTAAAACTATTGATTGAAGATATGAAGGGAGAGGGGGAAAAAGTAGAAATTAGTTTATTGAATACGAAAGTAGAGGAAAATGTAAAGTGGCTGTTTTTCAAAGAATTATGAGGAAACAGCCCTAGTCTCTAATCCAAAAGTCGCAGTCAGAAAGGAAAAGCAATTTCTTTAATTGTAACGATTCTAGAAAACCTAAATGGATTTTTAAAAACAGATCAGGAAGTCATAAAAATGGCAAAAACTTTTAAGGCATCTAAATGGCAAGTATTAACGAAAATTATTATACCAGCAAATCTTTCTACTTTTATAAACTCACTAAAGGTAAATATCGGTCTTTCTTTAGTAGGGGTAATATCAGGAGAGTTTTTAGTATCCAAAGCAGGACTACGGTTATTTAATTGTTTATGGAGGGCAAGTATTTAAGCTAGATTTGGTAATGGCAAGTGTTATTATTTTAGGAATAGTAGCAGGTATTGTCTACAGCATGATACTGCTGTTAGAAAAAATTATTTTGCATACAAAGAAATTTAGATAAAATAAGGGTAAAAGATAGTTTCACACATTTTACTTCTTAACATAAAATGAAAATAGGAGGTGTGAAATGAGCAAAAAAAGAATTTTAGGAATTGTGATTGTACTTATTGTAGCAATAGGAATGGGAATTTTTACAACCATAAAGAAAATGAGTCCAAAGGAAAATTTACAAACAGTGAGAGTTAATGAAGTAACTCGTTCTGTTTTTTATGCACCACAATATGTAGCAATTCATAATGGTTACTTTAAAGAAAATGGAATCGACATAGAATTAACAACAGGGCAAGGAGCAGAAACACCCCTTCCTTGCTGACAGCATTTTCTAAAAATGGAGAAACATCGAAAAATCAAGTAAAAATAGAAAATTATAATGCTACATATGAAGATATTGCAAATGTATTTTCTAAGATTAAAAACAAAGGAATATTGAATGAAACAATTATTTTGAATGGACAAGATAAATATAATCTTCCTGCAAAAATAGTGGACTATTTTTGTCCCTATATGAAACTATAATTGATTAATACAATAAGTGTGTAAAAATGTTCATGATATAAACTTGAAAAAATAAGAGGAATGTGATATATACTAATGGTAACGTAGTTAGTAAAGCAAAAGTAGGAGGATAATCAATGATACAAAAAAAGACAAATGTAAATTTAGAAGTAAGGGTATGGTTTCCAGCATATTATCGGATAAACAGACATGGTAGGAAAATAGCAAAAGTTGCAATATTGTGCAACTTTAATGAAACACAAATTGGAGAGAAACCAGTTCTCCAATATGAGGCCAAATGCAAAATATTTTCAAAGAAAAATGAAATAGAATGGGAAATTTCCAAAGATTGCAACGATGTTATTGTGGAAGCGATAAAGGGTCTTTATACAAAAGAAGAAATATTTAATATTTTTGAAGAAATGGAGGATAGAAACTGCCTCTAATTGCTTATCGAAGAAAAGGGCAACTTTCGAAGTTTGCCCTTTTCTGATATATAATGAAGGCGAAAATATAACATGATTAAAGTGTTATATAGTCGATTCATGCCTAAAAATTGTTAGTAAAAAATTGACCTCAATATTTGAATAACTAAATAATAGTAGGCATACATTTAAAATAAGAGGTGTAAGATGCAGATAAAAATTAATACAGAAAATAACAAAGAGTATATACATAATTTAGCATTTGTAAAAGCATTATTAATAAAAGAAAGTATTGAAGATTTAGATGTAAGTTATGAAGAAAAAGTACAAATAAAAAATGAAATTTTAGAATATTTACGAAATAATTAAGATGAAATTTTAGCAAATACAGAAGTTGATGTTATTGAAAAGCTATAAATTGATAAAAATTCAAAAATAGAAAAAGAATTGGAAGAATTACTAAAATAAAAAATAGTAGTTCTTTTTTATAATTTAAGGACAATATTTATACAAAATTATAATATTAATATAAATTTGTATAAAAATATTGCAAAAAAATAGAATAAAGTATATAATATAAATAGAATAAATAATAAAAAGAAGGTGAGAATATGAGTGATTATATTGAAAGAAGTATAGAAGAAAGACTTCATAAATTAGCGAAAGCATTTCCAGTCATTATGATTACAGGTTCAAGACAAGTTGGAAAAACTACACTATTAAATAAAATACAAAAAAAAGAAAATGATAAAATAAATTATATATCTTTAGATAATTTATCAACAAGAGCATTAGCTATTGAAGAACCAGAAATATTTTTAGAAAGATATAAACCGCCACTAATAATAGATGAATTCCAATATGCACCTAAATTATTATCTTATATCAAAATAATAGTAGATGAAAAAAGACAGCAACATTTAGAAAATAAAGAAGTGGAAGCATCTGGGTTATACTATTTAACAGGCTCACAAGTATTTCATACCATGAAGAATATTAGTGAATCCTTAGCAGGAAGAGTTGGAATATTAGAACTATATCCCTTATCAAATAGGGAAATAGAAAAGAAAAAAGATAAAATGTTTTTACCAATATATGAAGAACTTGAAAAAAGAGAAAAGACAAATAGATTAGAAGTTGATAAATTATATGAAAAAATACGAAAGGGAAGTTATCCAGAATTATATTCAAATCCCAACATAGAACCAAAAGACTTTTTTGAAACTTATATAAAAACATATATAGAAAGAGATATAAGGGAACTTATTAATGTAAAAGATGAAACAAAATTTTTGAAATTTATCGAATCAATTGCAGTAAGAACAGGACAGGAATTAAACATAAATGACATATCAAATTCCATAGAAATAAACAATATGACAGCACAAAATTGGTTATCTATTTTAGTAAGTACAGGATTAGTGTATTTGTTACAACCATATTCAAATAATAATGTATCTAGGATAGTAAAAAGACCTAAAATTTATTTTATGGACACTGGACTGGCTTGTTTTTTAGCAGGATATATGGACAGTATAACATTAGAAAGAAGTGCATTTAATGGGGCAATTTTAGAAACTTATGTTGTAACAGAAATGATTAAATCATTTTCAAACCAAGGTTTAGATAGTAGAAAATATTTATATTATTATAGAGATAATAATGGAAAAGAAATAGATTTAATTATTATCTATAATAATAAGGTATATCCGTTAGAAATAAAGAAAAGCTATAACCCAGGAAAACAAGCAGTAAAGAATTTTGATGTTACGCAAAAATTTGGAATGGAAATAGGAAATGGTGGAGTAATATGTTTAACAAAAGACATATTTCCAATTGATAAAGATAATAATTTAATCCCTATTGAATTACTTTAAAAACAATAAAATAAAAGAATTACTAAAATAAAAATAGTAGTTCTTTTTTTGTTGCTTTAAAGTATGTAAAACAAAATAATAGAATAAATTTTAATTAGTAGAAAATATATTAAGCAAAGGAGAAAAGATGAAGAAAAAACTTAGAATAGCCATATATTCAAGAAAATCAAAATATTCAGACAAAGGAGACTCCATAGGAAATCAAATAGAACTAGCAAAAGAATATATCAAAAAGAACTATCCAGAAAATGAATATGAAATACAAACTACCATATTTGAAGACGAAGGATTTTCAGGAGGAAATATAGAAAGACCAAAATTCAAGCAATTTTTAGAAGAAGAAAAAGAAAATCCTTTTGACATATTAATTAGTTATAGGTTGGACAGAATCAGTAGAAATATAGCCGATTTTTCTAGTTTAATGAATGAATTAAACAAACTAAATACAAGTTTTATATCCATAAAAGAGCAATTTGACACAACAACACCAATGGGAAGAGCCATGATGTACATAGCATCGGTATTTGCACAATTAGAAAGAGAAGTTATAGCAGAAAGAATAAGAGACAATATGTTAGAACTTGCCAAAACAGGAAGATGGCTAGGAGGAGACACACCACTTGGATTTGATTCAGAAAAAGTTGAGGTTATGCAAATAGCAGAAGAAAATACAAACTCAAATACAATACAAAACAAAAATAAAAAAGCCTACAAATTAAAAATAAATGAAGAAGAAAAGCAAAAAGTACAACTAATTTTCAGAAAATATTTAGAATGCAAATCATTAGCAGGATTAGAACATTATCTGTTAAAAAATAAAATATACACCAGAAAAGGCAAAGAATTTAGAAAATACTCATTAAGAAATATACTTACTAATCCAGTATATAGTCAAAATGATCATGTCATCTTACAATATTTTAAGAATAGAGGTCAAAACATATATGCAGAGCAAGATGGAAGGGAAAAGTTTGATGGAAAATATGGGATTATTGCTTATAATAAAACAGATAATAACAAAAAAGATAGACCATTAAAAGATTGGATAATAGCAGTAGGACTTCATAAAGGATATGTAACAGGAAAAGGGTGGGTACAAGTACAAGAACTGTTAGAAAAAAACAAAGATAAATCCTATCGAGCAAGTGCTAATCCTACCAATGAAACAATATTTTCTGGAATATTGCGATGTAAAAAATGTGGTAGCAAAATGATACCAAAATCAAACAGAAAAAATAAAGATGGAACAACCACCTATTATTATATTTGTAGAGAAAAAGACAGGACAAGAAGGATAAATTGTAATTCTCATAATGTAAAAGGAAATGAATTAGATAATAATTTTATTAAGATTTTCAAAGATATATTTGTACCAAATTCAGTAGTTTATGAAGAATTAAAAAATATAGCATTTAATAGAAATCAAAAGGAAGATACAACAGCAGAAATGGAAACATTAAAAAAAGAATATGAAAAAAACGAAAAAGAAATCAAAGACTTAGCTGAAAAAGTAAAATACATCGATATTTCTGTAATTAGCATTATCAATCAAGAATTAATAAAAGCACAAAATAAAAAAGAAGAATTAAAAAATAAGATTGATGTTTTGGAACATTCAAAAAGTCATAACAAGAAGATGAACACAAAGTTAAGCAAAGGTTCAAAATACATATTAAATATCATAGACAATTGCTTTGATATATTTGAAACCTTTGACTTGAAATCTAAAAAAGACATTCTAAACTTATTGATAGAAAGTGCTTATGGAGAAGGAGACACGATTGAAATTGACTTATTAAATACAAAAATAGAAGAAAATCAAAAGAAAACTCTTGTGTTGTCATCAGAAAAGGGGAGCAGATGCTGTTATGACAGCAGTGCTTGCAAATCAATGTGATATTGGATTTGCAGGTCCAGAAGCATCTATTTATGTCTATAAAGAAGGGAAAGAAGACTTCTGCCAAGTATTTTGTCAAATGACTAAAAAAGATGGATCCTTTTTAGTAGGAAGAGAGGACGAAGAAAATTTTAATTGGCAAAATCTAAAAGGAAAAACAGTTATTCCAGGAAGAAAAGGCGGTGTGCCATATATGACATTAGAATATGTATTAAAGAAAAATGGAATCAATCCACAAAAAGATGTAGTTTTAGATGACAGTATTAAATTTGACTTAATGGCAGGTGCTTTTGCCAGTGGAAATGCAGACTATGTTACATTATTTGAACCAACAGCATCTATGACACAAAAAGAGCAAAAAGGTTATGTAGTAGCATCAGTAGGAGAAGCAGCAGGTGAAATTCCTTATACGGCATATTTTGCTAAAAAAAGTTATATAAAAGATCAAGAAAAAATCATTCAAAAATTTACAAAATCTATTTATCAAGCACAACAATGGGTAAAAAATCATAGTAGTCAAGAAATAGCAAAAGCCATCCAAGAATTTTTCCCAGATACCACATTAGAAATGTTAGAAGAAGCCATTAAAAGTTATCAAAAAATAGAGGCATGGAATGAAAATCCTATTTTAAAAGAAGAAGCTTTTAAACGTTTAGAAGAGGTTATGATAATGGCAGGAGAACTAAAAGAAGAAGTTCCATATCAAGAGATTGTAAACAATCAATATGCTAAAGAAATCATAGAAGAATGAAGAAGTTAAAAAATTTTCAAAGAAAAGAATTTGGTAGAAGAACAAAGACGGAGTATGTAGAGTAATTTAAACGGTTAAAAATTTTCAAACATACTTCTTTTGTTCTTATGAAAAACAATAAAATTTTACATATAAATTCCAAAAAGATATTGACAAATGGAACTGATAGTGTTATATTTACTCTGAAAGGGAAGTGATACTATGGAAATTGATTATAAGTTAATAGGACAAAGGATAAGAGAAGCTAGGAAAGAAAAAGGAATGTCACAAGAACAATTATCAGAAGAATTAGATGTAACAACAGTATACATTAGCAGAGTAGAAAGAGGTTCTTCACAAGTGAATTTAAAGAGATTAGCACAAATAAGTAGGGTATTAGAAAAAAGTATGGAATATTTTATTGGAGGAACAACTCCCACTTCCAAAAACTATTTAGACAAGGAATTATATGAATCATTATTAAATTGTACACCAGCAAAACAAAGGCTTATTTATAGCATAGCCCAAATTGTATCAAGTGCAAAGTTTGTGTAAAAATTCAAAGAAGAGGATATAAAT
>CAMXLV010000005.1 GCA_947244675.1 uncultured Clostridium sp.
ATATAGTAATTTAAAAGAAAAAACAATATCCAAAACATAAGTTTTGGATATTGTTTTTCTTAACTAATTGTTTCTTTGTTGTTTTCTGGCTTGTCTGCAAGCTGGACATCTTAATGGTTGATTTTCAAAACCTTTTTCAGCATAAAATGCTTGTTCACCAGCTGTAAATACAAATTCATTGCCACAATCTTTACAAGTAAGAGTAATATCTTCGTAATTGTTTTCCATGATAAAATCCTCCTTTATTATAGATTTGAATTAACTTTTTACTAACCAATCTATTAAAAGAAGGGAAATAGTCTAAAAATAAATTCATTTATAGTTCTTTTATAAGAACACATTTAGTATAACATTTTTTGGAAAGAAAAACAAGTGTATTCTTGTTTTTTGTATGAGTTTTTTTGTTGGATTGAGAACAAAAGGAGCATGATTAGAATTTTTCTATACTTTCATTTGAAAAAAGCACCAACTGACAAATTTTGACATAGAATATAATAGCCAAAAATCAGAGGTGAAAAATAATGAGTAAAATAAAAAAAGGAGATATTGTAGCAAGAAAGTCTTATGGAAAAGACATTATATTTGTTGTCAAAAATATCTTAAATACCAAAAAAGAAAAAATTGTCCTTTTAAAAGGAATGGTAGATAGAATTGAAGCAGATAGTTACCTAGAAGACTTGGAAAAAGTAGACAAACAAATGATAAACGAAAAAATGGAAGCATTACATGATAGAATGAACCATAAAATTGGAATAAAAAAAGAAAACAGAAGTATAAATGACTATCGAATAGGAATTTTAACACCAAGTTATCAAAACAAAGAAAAAATCGTAACAGGAAAAATATTGCATTTAGATGGAGATAAAAAATATAGTCAAAAATCATACTACTATTACAAAAAAATAGGGCTAAATGCTGTTGTTAAAAATATACCAGAATATAAGCAACCAAGAGTAGTTTATTCATTATTACAAATCTATCGACCAGATATCTTAGTTATAACAGGACATGATGGGATGATAAAAAGAGGAACAGATTATCACAATCTGTATAATTATAGAAATTCTAAATATTTTATCCAAACTGTAAAAGAAGCAAGAAAATATGATCAAGAAAAAAATAGCCATTTAGTAATTTTTGCACGGTGCTTGTCAAAGTTATTTTGAAGCTATCATTTCAGCTGGAGCCAATTTTGCTTCATCACCTGCAAGAATACTAATAGATTTTTTAGATCCTTTAGTAATAGCAGAAAAAATTGCACTGACAGATCAATACAAATATGTTACAATAGATGATATTGCCAAAGAATTGAGAGATGGAAAAAATGGAGTAAGTGGAATTGGAGCCAATGGAAAAATGATAAAACAACAAAAGAACTAATACTTAAAAATAACCCAACTTAATATTTTTGTAACAAAAATGTAACACAACTGTAAAACGAAATAAAAAAGCTGACATAACCATTGGAAATGTAAGGATACAGCAAAAAAACAAACAGTTCTATTTTTTGACATTTTATGCAACAGATGCTATAATCACCCTAGTCTTAAGGGAGAAGGTGATGACATGATTTGTCGTACAGATATTGCAAATTTAAAAACAGACATTATAGAAAAAGTTGGTCAAAAGATAATCGTGAAAGGGTCTTTGGGAAGAAGTAAAGCCTTTGAGAAAGAAGCTACTATAGAAAAAGCATATCCTAATATTTTTGTTGTAAAATATGAGGAAAATGATAGAAATGTTACTTATAGTTATACTGACATATTAACAAGAACAGTAGAAGTAGAAGTGTTTGATGGAGAAGCATATTCACCATTAATACCACCAGCAGAAGAAAACAAAAGAAAAAGAATAGAAGTATAAAAATAGAAAAGGATGTACTCTTAGTGGAGGAACATCTTTTTTTCTTTTGTCATAAAAACGTTTAACGTCTCATAAATATGTAAAAAGAAAAAAACAAGGAGGAAAACAAAATGATATTAGAAACGGTAAACGAAAATTTATGTGTAAATAAATTAATGGCAAGCAAAAAAGACATCATTATGGTGGAAGGAGAAATGATTGTACCAGATGCAAAACCAGATATTTTAAGTACAATTTGTACAAGTGGGGTAATATGTTTATACAAAAAAGAAGTACTAGACGAAAAAGTAAAAATGGAAGGAAATATAAATACATATATTATGTATTTAGCAGATGATACAAAGGATAAAGTAAGAGGAATTAATACTAGTTTAGATTTTTCTGAGATGATCCCAGTTAGCAACAGCAAAGAAGGAATGGAATCTTTAATACAAGCGAAACTAAAATCTATTGAATGTAAAGTGATTAATGGAAGAAAAATAGGAATAAAAGCAACTTTAGAAGTCGAAATTAAAATTTACGCTAAAGAAGAAGTAGAAATTATTAACAACATTCCTAATGCTGAGAACATTCAGATGTTAAAAGAAGATCTATGTGTAAATTCTTTAGTAGGAATGGGAGAAAACAAAATATATACAAAGGATACCATTTCTATTGATAATATTGATAACCTGGCCGAAATTTTAAAGGCAGATATAGCAATTGTGGATAAAGATATAAAACTTAGTTATAATAAAATATTAGCAAAAGCAGAAGCAAAAATAAAAATTATGTATTTAACAGAAGATAATCGTATTAATTTAGTGGAGAGTAAAATACCAATAGTAGGGTTTGTAGATATTGCCAATGTAACAGAAGAAAACATTTGTGACTTAAATTATGAAATTAAAAATATGATATTAAAACCAAATGCTCCAGAAGAACATTCTATTTATATGGAATTAGAAATTGGTGTTTCTGCTTTTTGTTATGAAGAAAAACAAATAAATTTGATACAAGATTTATATAGTCCTTGTGAAAACTTAGCATTCAACAAAAAGAAAATAACAACCATAACCAATAAGCAAACTAGAAAAGAAATAAAACAAATAAGAGAAAAAATAGAAATAGAAGGAATGGAAAATAAAAATATTATTGATGTAGACATTAATCCTATCATAGAAAAGCAAGAAAATAGCAATCATCGAATTTTTTATACTGGAAATTTAGAAATTAATTTTGTATTAGCTGATAAAGAACTACAAATGGAAGTAAGGAATAGTAAAATTCCATTTGAATATGCAGTAGAAGGAGTAGAAGATGCAGAAAATACGAATGCTAGACTAGAAATGGAAGTGGCTAGTAATGATTTTATGGTACAAGATGGAGGAATGGTCACCAGTAATATTGATTTAGTAATGAACAATCAATTAGACAAAAATACAAACTTAAATATTATGAATGAGATCCAAACCAATGGAGAAAGAGAAGAACAAGACTATAGCTTAATTTTATATATCGTAAAAAAAGGAGATACTTTATGGAATATTGCTAAAAAATATGGAAGTACAGTAGAAGATATTGTAAGAACAAATGGAATAGAAGATGCCAACAAAATTGAAATAGGACAAAAATTATTCATTCCACACTATGTAAAAACGAGGATAGCCTATGCCTAAAATATATTCTAGACCACGTATTAGAATTCCTCGAATTATTATGCAATCTAAAAAAAGAATAAAAAATCCAAAAGCAAAGAAAATGACTACAATTGTAGTCATTTTAATCATAGCATTTTCTACTGCTAAACTAATATTAGATGCTGTACTTCCTATTTTTGATACTTTATGTGAAAATAGAGCAAAATCAATAGCAACATTAGTATCAAATGAACAAGCAACCAATGTTATGAAACAACATAGCTACGATGAATTATTTACAATAGAAAAAGACAATAATGGAAACATTAGTATGATAAAAGCAAATGTAATTGCTATTAATGAAATTATCTCAGATGTTGCCAATAAAATACAAGAAGAAATTGACAATCGAGGAAGAGAAGATGTACAAATTGCTATGCGGAAGTTTCACAGGATTTAAAATGTTAGCAGGAAGAGGACCACGGTGTAAAAATAAGGATATCCTCTATTGGAGATGTAGAAACAGATCTTAGAAGTGAATTTGTTTCCCAAGGGATTAATCAGACAATGCATCGTGTCTATTTACAAGTAGAATGTGAAGTGAATATATTAACACCATTTGACAATATAGAAAAGAAAATAACCAATCAAGTATTATTAATGGAAAATGTAATAGTAGGAAATATTCCAAATACATATTACAATTTAGAGGGGATTCATAAAGAAGATATTTTGGAAGTAATAGAATAAAATTTTTAGATTTTTTTGAATCATTTTAAGAAGGAAAAAAAGACTGTAAGTGAAGAAAAATGAAGTAAAATGGTGGATTTTGGAAAGAAAAAAATGGTTGACGAATTGCCAAAAATATGATATACTGGAAATGTTATGTATGATAGTTATTTTTAAAAGAAGGAGAGGAATTAATTTATGAAATTAAAAAAACTAATCACAGGAATGTTATTAATGACAATTCTTATTGCACAAATTAGTATCATCCCATTTAACAATTTTGTGTATGCACAAGATGTGCAAACTCAAAACAGTGAAAAATTTCATTATCAACAATTAGATAGTGTTGCAAAAAAAATATATGATGGAATTTATGACATGTATACACAAGGAATTCTAAAAACAGGGGTACAAACTTTTGATTTAACAGAAGATGACAAATATGTAACCCAAGAACAACTTGAAAATTACATGAAAGGAAATACAGAATTAAAAACAGCGATGAATGCAGCAAAATATGCATTCTATGTAGATCATCCAGAAGTTTTTTACGTAAATTTTTCAAATCTTACTCTTAGAGTAACAAAGGATGCCCAAAATAGATATCATGCTAACCTAGGGGCAGGAAATTTAAAAAGTTATTATGTAGAAGGATTTACAGATCAACAACAAGTACAAGAGGCAATTACACAATTTGAAGCTCGTGTAGATGAAATAGCAGAAAATACAAAAAAATTAACAGTAGAAGAAAATAAAAATTTAACAGCAGAACAAATAAAGTATGTACATAACCAAATAATTTACAATACATCTTATCGATTAGAATCTGATTGTGATGAGGGAAATGAAGGATTTTTAGGGACTCCTTATGGAGCATTAGTAAAAAAACAAGCAGTATGTGAAGGATATGCAAGATCATTAAAAGCAATTTTAGATAAAGTAGGAATTAATTGTATTTTAGTACAAGGAACACATCAATCTGAAGGTTCAGCAGCAGTTCCTCATATGTGGAACTATGTTCAAATAGAAAAAGAAACCTATACAAGAGCAACCGAAAAAATTTGGTATGCAGTAGATGCAACTTTAGACGATCCATATGCACGTACTCACATTATTGAGGATAGTCCAGACAGAAAACCAGGAGATGACATAGTAGAAGGATTTGAAAATACAAGATATTGTCTTGTTGGAGTAGAAACAATGAGAAAAGAGCATATAGCATTAGAAACAGTAGAAGCAGCAGGAAATTATACATTCCAATATCCAGAACTATATGAAGAAGATTATGGAATTGACAATGTACATGATAAAGATGGATTATTAGTAAAATATAAACAAGATGGAACAGAAACAGAAGAATACAAATCAGGAGATTACTACATTAGTTACAATGGTAAAGGATATAATGAAGCAGCAAAAGAAGGAAAATACATGATCATGAAATCTCATTATTATAAACCAGGAGATGAAGAATGGCAAGTAAGTCCATGGGCTTATTTCTTACCAGATGTATATGCTGGAGGATTCAAAGATTATGGAGATCATATCTATTTGTATGTGCCAAACTCAGAATATGTTGAATTTGCAGTAACCACATTAGAACCAGGAGATTATATAACAGACATTACAAACTTAGCTTATAAAGGTGACGAGTCAGACTTTGTAGCAAGAACAGGAAAATTATACAATCCAAGTGGAACATACAAAGGAAAGCCATATATAAAAACACAAACACCAGCACCAACAGCAACTCTTTCAGTAGGGCCAACCTATCATGTAGAAGTTACTTATGATGATGACTTAAATCTAGCAGAAGGAGTAACAGAAGTTGGATATAGAATGGAATCAACAGGATCAACAGGAGCAGAGAAATCTGAGATAACAAACTTTGTATTTGATGGAAAACGTAAAGTAACATTTGATTTAAAATTTAGTCAAATGTATGCAGATGATGGTGCTAGCTATAGAATTTATGTTACAGGATTAATTGGGAAAAATAGTGGAAAAGAACCAGCAGAAATAACTTATGGAGCAGTTAATGACATTTCATGTTCTTTCCGAATGAATAAAGCAAAAAATTGGGAAGTATTTGCAAGACCAATACTTATGGAAAATGAAGATTTATCTTTAAACGGATGGAAGACAAGTGATGGGGAAGAGGTATCAGAAAAATTAAAAAGTAGAATTGCACTTGTTGCAACTAGAACAACAGCAAGTAAAAAAGAAGAAATGAACAACTTAATAGAAGAGGAATTACCAAGTCAAGAACTAATCACTAGTGAAACATATAATATTTCATTAAATGTATGTAGAAAATATGTTGTAAAAACAGGACATAGACTAAGATTATCTCTTGGTTTCCCAGCAGGTTATGGACCAGATGATGCAGGTGTTACCTTTAAAGCTTACCACTTTATAACAAATGCAGCAGGAGAAGTAACAGGAGTAGAAGAAATACCATGCGTTATTACACAATATGGATTAATTGTTACATGTGATTCTTTTAGTCCATTTGCAATTGCTGTAGTGGAAAATGATGGAACACAAGTACCACAAGAAAAAAGTGTCATTGTATCAGCAGAAGAAGGTGGCGTAATTACTGGAGCAAGTAGAGAAGAAGGAAACATTATTACACTAAAAGAAAACGAAACAAGAGATTTAACTGTACAAGCAGAAGAAGGATATGAAATAGAAACCATAACTGTTTGTGGAGAAGTAGTTGATATGACACAAATAGAAAATAAAGAAACAACTACTTTAAATATCAATTATGATAGTATTAAAGATGGAAACTGTATAGTTCATGCTACTTTTGTTGCTAAAGAAGTAATTGCAGCAGAAGAACAAAAAGGAGAAGTTGCAGTTATGCCAGTAGCAGAACCTACAACAGTAACTATTCCAACAGAAAGAATAGCAAGTACAAATAGACCATTAGTTATTAATGCAAAAGTAGATGAAGTAGAAGGAACAATATATACTTATCAATGGTATAAAGATGGTGTAAAATTAGAAGGAAAAACCAATAAAACTTTAACAATTGATGAAGTAAGTAAAAATGATGCAGGTAGCTATACAGTAAAAGTTACAACAACAATAGGAACAACTAGTGAAGAAACACAAAGTAATGAATGTATAGTAACCGTTAGAGGATTTGAAATTTCTATGGAATCCAGTGATTTAGCAACAGACTTACAAAAAATAAAACCAGGAGAAGAATTTGAAATAGCTATTAAAATGAATAATTTTACAAACATTGGAGAAGGATTAGTTTCTTTAACAGGACAATTAGAATATGATGCTAATTTACTAACATTAGGAGAAATTACACCTCAAAATGGATGGAAATTAAATAAAACAGATATGAATCCAGAAAATCACAAATTCGTAATGGAAAATGATAATCGTGTAACATCTGATGGTGAATTAATGAGAGTTAAATTTACAGCAAAAGATGAAATTGGAGAAGAAGCAATAGAATCTATTATCAAATTAAAAGGTGTTACAGCGAGTGGTGGATATGGTATAATAGGAGCAAGAGATGCACAAATTCCTATTAAAGTTCAAAAACCAGAACCAGAAAAAATTACATCAGACATATATGTAGTAAATGATGAAGACAAAGACATTTCAAGAATAGCACCAAAAACAACAGTAGCACAATTTAAAACAAAAGTAGAAACAAAACAAGAAATGGTATTTTTAGATAAAGAAGGAAATACCTTAGGAGAAGATAATATCATTGCAACAGGAATGACAATTAAAGTAGGAGAAACACTAGAATATACTCTTGTTGTGACAGGAGATATTGATGGTGAAGAAGGAGACATCACAGTAAATGACCTTGCACAAGTAAAATTACACATAATTGAGTACAAAAAATTAACAGGAATTGCTTTAAAAGCAGGAGATGTAGACAACGATGGAAGAATTACTATCAATGATTTAGCAAAAATCAAATTAGTGTTAATTGGCTCATTAGAAATAAATTAAAAAACCAAAGGAGAAGCTATGAAAAAAATAGTAAAATTAAGTATAATTATGTTAGTGATAACAATTTGTATGGTAGGAAATACCTATGCAGCACTAAGCTGTGAAGTGAATATGAAAGCAAACAAAACAGAAATCAGTAAAAATGATGAATTTACTGTAGATGTAGATGTATCTAGTATACAATCAGAAAGAGGTATTATATCTTTAGGAGCGACTTTAGAGTATGACAAAAGTAGCTTAGAACTAGTAAAGATGGAAGGAAAAAATACCTGGGAAACACCAGCAAATGGTATTTCTTATAACAGCCAAAATGGAAAAATAGCGATTACAAGAGGTGGATTAGGAACAGAAAATGAAACTGTTTTTACCATAACATTTAAGGCAAAAGAAACAAGTAAGAAAAATTTAGTAGTAACATTAAAAGATATTACTGTAGCAGATGGAACTATGCCAGCAAAAATAGAACGTACCTATCAAAACATCACAGTAAAAGATGGAACTGATAACGAAGCTCCTGATCCAGGAACTGATGAAGATAACAATAACAATAATACTAACACAGGAACAAACACAAATACAGATAAAAATAACAATATTAATCAAGGAAATACAACAATAAATACAATTAATAAAAATACAGTAAGTAACAGTGGATTACCAAAAGCAGGAGATTTAACACAAGTTATTTTTATCGTATTGATCATAGCAGGTGTTTTAGGAGCAGGAATTTTCTTTGTAAAAATCAAAAAAATTAATGAAAAAATAGACAAAGAATAAGAAGTTAAAAAACTAGAAATTAACCAAAAGTTGATTTCTAGTTTTTTTAAGAGAAACTGTTTGAAATAGGAAAAAAAGTTTGGTATAATAAAAAAATAAGGGAGGAAAAATGTTTAAATTAGTATCAGATTATAAACCAACAGGAGATCAACCACAAGCAATAGAATATTTATCAAGAGGAATAACAGAAGGAAAAAAATTTCAGACACTTTTAGGAGTTACAGGTTCTGGTAAAACTTTTACAATGGCTAATATTATTGCAAAAGTGCAAAAACCAACACTCATTTTAGCACACAACAAAACACTTGCAGGGCAATTATACTCAGAATTTAAAGAATTTTTTCCAGAAAACAATGTAGAATACTTTGTTTCTTATTATGACTATTATCAACCAGAAAGCTATATACCATCTACAGACACTTTTATCGAGAAAGACTCCTCTGTTAACGATGAAATTGATAAATTACGTCATTCTGCAACCTTATCCTTATTTGAAACAAAAGATGTTATCATTGTAGCTTCTGTTTCTTGTATTTATGGATTAGGAGACCCAGTAGATTATCAAGAAATGATGTTATCTTTAAGGATGGGGATGAATAAAGGAAGAGAGCAAGTATTAAAAAAGCTAATTTCTATGCAATACACAAGAAACGAAATAGACTTTAAAAGAGGAACTTTTCGAGCCAAAGGAGATATTGTGGAAATTTACCCATCAGATCAAAGTGAATCTGCTGTAAGGGTAGAATTTTGGGGAGATGAAATTGAAAAAATTACAGAAATTAATCCTTTAACAGGAAAACCAATTGGGGTTAGAAAACATATTTTAATTTCACCTGCTTCACACTACGTTACAACTAAAAGCAAAATGGAAAGAGCCATAGAAACGATCCAAAAAGAAATGGAGAAAAGAGTCAAATACTTTAAAGCAAAAAATAAACTAATTGAAGCACAAAGAATAGAAGAAAGAACAAATTTTGATATTGAAATGATGAGGGAAACAGGATTTTGTTCTGGAATAGAAAACTATTCTAGGCATATTAGTGGAAGAGAGGAAGGAAGTCCACCTTATACATTATTTGACTATTTCCCAAAAGACTTTTTGTTATTAATAGATGAATCTCATGCAACTATTCCACAAGTAAGAGCTATGCATAATGGAGATAGAGCCAGAAAAGAGTCATTAATAAATTATGGATTCCGTCTGCCATCTGCTTTTGACAACAGACCATTAAAATTTGAAGAATTTGAAGAACGATTAAATCAAGTTGTTTTTGTGAGTGCAACACCAGCTGATTACGAAAAAGAACATAGCAAAGAAAACATAGTAGAACAAATTATTAGGCCAACAGGATTGTTAGATCCAAAAATAGAAGTAAAACCAGTGAGCAACCAAATTGATGATTTATTAGAGCAAATACGAATACGTGTAGAAAGAAAAGAAAGAGTATTAGTTACAACATTAACCAAAAAAATGGCAGAAGATTTAACAGAATATTTAAAAGGACTAGGTGTGAGAGTAAATTATATGCACTCAGATACAAAAGCATTAGAAAGAATGGAAATTATCAGAAATTTGCGACTTCGGAGAATTTGATGTATTAATAGGAATAAACCTTTTAAGAGAAGGATTAGACATACCAGAAGTATCATTAGTTGCTATACTAGATGCAGATAAGGAAGGATTTTTGCGCTCAGAAAGGTCTTTAATACAAACCATAGGAAGAGCTGCTAGAAATACTAATGGGACAGTTATTATGTACGCTGATGAATTAACTGATAGTATGGAAAAGGCGATTACTGAAACGAATCGAAGAAGAAGAATACAAGAGCAATATAATCAAGAGCATGGAATTACGCCAAAAACCATTCAAAAATCAGTGCGTGACAATATAGCTATTACGACAGTAGAAGACATAAAAGTAGAATACAAATTAGAAAAAAGCGAAAATATTGAAGAGACCATAACAGAACTAACTGATCAAATGTTACAATTAGCAACTGCCATGGAATTTGAAAAAGCGGCAAAAATACGTGATAAGATAAAAGAGTTAGAAAAGTTGTTATAAGATAAGGAAAAGTAAAGGAGGAAAATGAGATGGGAATCATATATAGTGTATTTGATTCATTTTGGTTTCAAGCCATTATAAAATTAATATTAGGATTTATTTTAGCAGGAATTATTGGATTAGAACGTTCCTCTTGGAGTAAACCAGCTGGATTTAGAACACATGCTTTAGTTGGAATTAGTAGTGTGTTAATTATGCTGTGTGGAGAATATATGTCAAAAATATATGATATGGATCCATCTAGGATTCCAGCACAATTACTATCTGGCATTGGATTTATTGGTGCAGGAACCATTTTAAGAGATGGATTTAATGTAAAAGGATTAACTACAGCAGCAGGATTATTAGCAGTTACTTGTATTGGACTTAGTATAGGAGCGGGATTCTATTTAGGAGGAATTATAACTACTTTAATTGTATATATTGTGTTATCGTATTCTTACAAAATATCAGATAAATTAGATCATTTTGAAGTATTAGAATTAGATATTAAACTAAAAAAAGAGACAGAAGGAGAAGAAACTTTAGCTAAAATAGAAGAAGTTTTAAGTAAATATCAAATAGAAATCAAAGAAATTAAAAGAAAAAACAAGGAAGAAGAGGAAGAAGGAATCCATATTGTAGGAAGTTATAATAAAAAAGGATTTAAAAAGAACGAATTAATTACAAAATTAACTTCAATTTCAAATGTAGTATCATGCCTATGTCCAGTTGGAGATGATACTTAAAGAACAAAAAAAAATAACATACATATCATATAACAAGGTGATAGGTATGTTATTTTTAAAAGAATTGTATGAAGATGCTAAAAATATAAAAGAAAAAGATCCAGCTTCTAGAAATTTATTAGAAGTAATTATTTTATATCCTGGATTTCATATTTTAGTGTTTCATCGTTTAGCACATTTTTTATATAAGCATAAGTTATTGTTTTTAGCAAGATTGTTATCGCAAATAGGTAGATTTTTTACAGGGATTGAAATCCATCCAGGTGCTAAAATTGGAAGAAGATTATTTATTGATCATGGTATGGGAATTGTTATTCGGAGAAACAGCAACAATTGGGGATGATTGCACGATTTATCATAATGCTACCCTAGGAGGAACAGGGAAAGATCAATATAAAAGGCATCCAGATATCGGAAATCATGTAATGGTAGGAGCAGGAGCTAAAATATTAGGCCCAATCAAAATTGGAAATCATGTTAAAATAGGAGCCAATACAACTGTACTGAGTGAAGTAGAAGATAATACAACAGTAGTAGGATATAAAGGGCGTTTTATATAAAAATTTTTACACGTAAATTATAGAACAAAGGAAATTGATTATTTAAACTGATTATGTTATAATAGATATATAAGAGAACAAATAGAGAAATAAAAGGGGGAATACATATGAGATTAATGGATAGATTACGTGATTTTGTTAGAAAACCAAGTAGTAATGAATCAGAAAAAAAAGAAAATGAGTGGTACCAAAAATTAGCATTATCCAAAGAAATAATCAGTTTGGTAAATGAAATTAAAAGAAGAGCAACTTTTGATAGTATTTTGTGGAATTTAAACAATGTTTCTACTAGTGAATTAGAAAGAAAAAGTTTAGAGGAACTAAATCAAATTTCTTCTAATTTAAAAAGAAGACTTGTAGAACTTACTACTACACAGAAACAAACAAGAGATATAACGAGAGAAAAACTAGAAGAGGCAAAATGGACTGGACAAAAACCCAGAGGATTAACTGATTATGAATTTGATAGATTACAAAGAGATGAGGCAAGATAAAAATAATTAAATAAGTTAGGCATTGCTTTTTTTGGCAATGTCTTTTTTCCTACACAATAAAAAAGCGGTAATTACATTACTCTTCAACTCGAAGAAGAGCATAGAACATGATGGTAACGTATGAATATATTTTGTTTTCTGAAATCAAATGAGCTATTTCCATGATTTCAGAAAAATTAGTGATTTTAGCTTCTCTAATTACTTCAGTATTTGAAGTAAGTTCTTGCGTCTTATCAGGCGACAAGTATGTAGAGCTTACAAACTAGTGATATCTTTTCATTATAGTTACCTCCTATGATTGAGATCAGTATACACAATTTCTGTATACTTTTTGTTAACAAGTTGATACAATTATATCAACATTGTATTAATTAGTCAAAATTTATGTTAATAAAGTTTATATTGCAATTTTCAAAACACATATATCTTTAAAGAAAAATTGATTTATGTATATAATTATGATAAAATAAATTGAAAACTAGTAAAAAATTTGTTTTTGCAATTGCAAGGAGGAGAAAATATGAGATTTAGAATAATGAGGTTAACATTATTTCGGGCGAAGCTAGAAACAAGTAGGTTTTATGAAGGAATTACTTTTCAAAGAAGAGTAGAAAAAAGAAAGGCAAAAAAAGTTTTAGCGGAATGGATGTTTTGTTTAGAGAGATTTAAGGAAATTAGAGTTGGAAGTTTTAAAGAATTATTTAGTGAATTGCATGAAATAGTCTTTCCAATAAAAATCCAAAAGTGTTATGGCAGTAGTTTAGATATAATAATTATTGATAATAAAGGAAAAGAGTATTATATGTCAAAAAGATGTATCTATTCTTATAATGACATAGAGAACTATGTTATTGGAAGAAGAAATAGCTTATTAGAGCCATTAGTTGATAGAGATTTTCATTATAAAATTTGTAAAGATGGAACTATTATATTGATGGAAACGGGAGCTATGAGATTAAAATCAGATGGAACCAATGATGATATAGTAGTTAATTTTTGCTATGATTCTAAAAAGCATACCACAGAAGCTACATTAAAATCATACACATCTAACAACAAAATGAAGATACAATATCCGACAATAGGGTACGAGTTTGATAAAAAAGTATTGGAATTTCTTTTTCATATAAATGAGGAAAATAATTACTATTATGATGTTTTTCCGATATTAAAATGGATGCTATTATCCATACGTGATGAAAAAGTGTCACTTTCTATTACAACAGAAGTAGAAGGGAATATATGTTCGGAGATAAATGTTATGGATGGCATCGTACAAAGATACGCGAAAACAGAAATAATCAGTGAAGGAGAACTAAGGCTATTAAAATTGATATTTGCTAAAGAGTTAGCAGATAATTAATCTAAATTTCAGAAAATGGTTGCATTTAAAATAAATATAACTAAAGAATATAAAATAACCTTTTTGAAAATATAAACTTTCAAAGAGGTTATTTTATTAGGAAAGAAAATGAAAAGTTAAATAAATATATGATTAGAAAATAAAAGAAAAGCGGTAATATAAATAGATTACCGCTTTGTATATAGGTTTTTGAACTCCTGCCCAAATGGACTTGTTTTTATCTCTTTGAAAATTGTGGAGCTTTTCTAGCTTTTTTAAGACCATATTTCTTTCTTTCTTTCATACGAGGATCTCTTGTTAAGAAACCATTTTGTTTTAAAGAAGGTCTATACTCAGAATTAGCTTCATTTAAAGCTCTTGCAATACCATGACGAATGGCACCTGCTTGCCCTGTAAATCCGCCACCTTTAACAGTTGCAATTACATCATATTTAGCAGTGGTATTAGTAACAGTTAAAGGTTGTCTAACGATAACTTTTAATGTTTCTAAACCAAAGAATTCATCAATATCTTTTCCATTAATGGTTATTTTTCCAGTACCTTCTATTAATCTAACTCTAGAAATTGAGCTTTTTCTTCTACCAGTACCATAGAACACTATATTTTCTTTTTTAGCCATATTACTTTACCTCCCATACTTCTGGTTTTTGTGCTTGATTTTCATGTTCTGCTCCAGCATATACTCTTAATTTTTTTAATTGACTTCTACCTAAAGAATTATGAGGTAACATACCTTTAATAGCTAAAGTCATTGCTTTTTCTGGATTTTTTTCAAGCATTACTTTAGCAGGAACTTCTTTCATTCCTCCAATATAACCAGAATGATGTCTATAAATTTTTTGGTTTAGTTTATTTCCTGTTAAAATAACATCTTTACAATTTAATATAATAACATGATCACCTGTATCAATATTAGGTGTGTATGTTGGTTTATGTTTTCCTCTTAATAATTTAGCAGCTTCTGTTGCTACTCTACCAAGTGGTTTTTGACTTGCATCAATAATATACCACTTACTTTCAACTTCGCCACATTTTGCACTATATGTAGTATTATTCATGGTAACAATACCCTCCTATTTCTTTTTTCATTTCTGTTTGATTATAAATAAAAATTAAAACTACCGGGGAGAAGTTTTATCTTTTATTCATAAGCGATGATATTATATTATAAAAAACCATATTTGTCAACAAAAAATGGAAAACTTGACAAATTTTTCTTTTAGGGATATAATATAAAGAGCCGTGCAAGATGAAAAAATGATAAAATTTAAGTAAGGAGCAAGGAAAAATGAAAAGTAAAATGAGTATAAAAAACATTATAATCATGGCAGCCGTAGGAATAATCAGTTTGTTTTTTATCAATATGAGTTTTGCTGTTAGTACAGGAAAAATAAAAGTAGAAACAGCAAACCTTAGGGAAACAGCAGATGAAAATGCCAAAATCTTAGAACAATTATCAAATCAGGATGAAGTAGAAATTGTTGAAAAAGAAGGAGATTGGTATAAAGTAAAAGCAAAAGGAATGACAGGATATTTAAGACAAGACTTAATAACAGTAAAAGAAGAAGAAAATATAACACCAAAAGACAGTGAAGCAGAAAAAACAGAAGAAAACCAAAAACAAGAAGAAAACAAACCAGAAGAAACAAATAAAGAAGAGCCAAAAAAAGAATTAGCATTAGGAAAACAAAAAATAGCAGAAGATACCAAACTAAAAATAGTGCCAGTAATTAATGCAACTGATATAATAGAAGTAAAAAAAGAACAAGAAGTAAATGCTATTGAAATTGTAAATGGATGGGTATGTGTTGAAGTACAAACAACCAAAGGATGGATTAGAAAAGAAAAATTACAAAAAGAGGAACCAAAGACAGAATCAGTAGCTAGTGAAGAAGAAAAACAGCCAGTAGAAGAACAACCAAAAACAGTAATAAAAACTTTGTATGTAAATTCAGCAAGTATTAACTTAAGAAAAGAAGCAAGCACATCATCAGAAATATTAGCAAACTTACCAGTTAATACCTCAGTAGATGTTTTAGCAGAAAATAGTAATGGATGGAGTCAAGTTAAAATAAATGGAAAAGAAGGATATATCTTAACTTCTTTATTATCAAGTAGAAAACAAGAAACATCCAGAGCTGGTACAATGCCAAGAACTTCAAGTAAAACAACGCAAACAGCAGTAGAAGAACAAGAAAAACAAGTAGCAGTATCAGGAAATGGTGCATCAGTAGTAGCATATGCAAAACAATTTATTGGAACAAAATATACTTATGGAGGTTCATCACCATCTACTGGATTTGACTGTTCAGGATTTACTTCTTATGTATATAGACAATTTGGTGTTAGTTTACCACGTACTTCTGGAGGACAGTCTGGTGCTGGTGTTGCAGTAAGTAGAGAGAACTTAGTGGCAGGAGACTTAGTCATCTATAGTGGGCATGTAGCAATTTACGTAGGTGGAGGGCAAGTAATCCATGCACCAAGACCAGGAAAAACTGTATGTATTGTACCATTGAGTCAAGCAGGAAGTAATTATTTAGGGGCAAGAAGAGTAATATAAAGCAATTAAAGGAGGCATATGAAACAAAGACCAATTTTAGTTGCAGTAATAGGATATATATTAGGTATATTATGGGGACTATACTTTCAATTTAGTATAGTCCTTTGTTATATCTTATTACTAGCAACCTATTATTTCATAAAATCATTTTTTAGATCAAATTTAAAACAAAAATTCAAATTAATATCATTGAAAAGATATAGTCGATATCTAAAATTAATTATCAATCAAAGAGTAGTGTTCATTCTCATTTTAGCATCTAGTATTTCAAATTTAGTTGTATTACAACAAAATAAGCAATATGCAAATACTTATCAAGAAGGGGAAAAGATAAAAGTAGAAGCAATTGTAGTTAGTGAAAAAATAGAAAGAAACTATTATAATCAATACAAAGTTAAGATAATTCATGCTAGAAATTTTTATTTGTATATCCAAGTAAATAAAAAAGAAAAAACATTAAATTATGGTGATACAATAGAATTACAAGGAGAATTTAAGAAACCAAATCTAAGAAGAAATTATAGAGGTTATGACGAAGAAGCTTATTTTAAGACACAAAAAGTATTAGGAAGAGTAAAGGTAAGTAAGTGGGAAATAAAAAAGAATTTGAAAAATAACACATTTGGAAAAATAGCTAATACTGTAAAAGTAAAAATAAGAGAAACAATAGAAAACAATTTAGAAGAAGAAAAAGCAGATCTATTGAAAGGGCTTTTATTAGGAGAGACAAAACAAATAGAAGAAGAGGTAAAAGAAAATTTTCAAATTGCCAATGTATCACATATTTTAGCAATTTCTGGAATGCATATTGGATATATTATGATAGGAATACAAATTCTTTTTAAGAGGATGATGGGAAAGAAAAAGACGAAAATAATTACCATTATGGTATTAATTTTTTATAGTTTTGTGACAGGATTTTCACCTTCTATTGTAAGAGCTGTTATAATGGGAAGTATTGCTTTAGGAGCAGAACTAATATACCGAAAAAGTGATATAGCAAATAATTTAGCAATTTCTTTATTGGGCATTTTGTTATATAATCCTTTTTTAATTTTAAGTGTGGGTTTACAATTATCTTATTTAGGAACAATAGGGATTATCTTATTTTATCCTATTATTTTAAATAAATTAAAAAAGAAAGAAGAGAAAGAAAAAACAATACAACAAAAAATAAAGGAAATAGTAGCAATTAGTTTATCTTCTCAAATGGTGATTTTACCAATCACACTTTATCATTTTAATACATTAGGAATTTATTTTATTTTTACCAATTTATTGGTAAGTATCATAATTGGTCCAGTTTTGATATTAGGATTTTTTTCTTTGTTTAGTAAAATTGTTTTCATACCATTAAAGGTCGGATTAGATTTTTTAATTCTAATTTCTCATTTCAGTCAATTACCATTAGCTAGAATTTATTTGCCAACAATAAGTTTTGGAAGGATAGTAGTATATTTTCTTGCTTTGGGAGTATTTATCCAAATTTATCACATATTTCAAGTAAAACCACTATCAGCAACTGCGAAAAGAATAAAAAATTTAAAGGCACTATTTTATTATGAATGGAAAAAAGGTAAGAAAAGATATAGAAAATATATTTTTATTTTAGCAAGTGTAAGTATAATGATGCTTTTTTGGAGCCATAAGCCCTTAAAAATCTATTTTGTGGATATAGGGCAGGGAGATAGTACCTTTATGATAACACCACAAAATAAAACGATTTTGATTGATGGAGGAGGAAGTTTGGAAAATACATTTGATGTGGGGAAAAAAACATTACTACCATATTTGTTAGATAGGGGGTATAATAAAATTGATATCATAATGATTAGTCATTTTGATCAAGATCATGTAGATGGATTGCTAAGTATTATGAAAGAAATAAAAGTGAAATGTGTGATAATAGGAAAACAATTTGAAAGTTGTGACAATTATGAAAAGTTTATAAAAATAGTGAAAGATAAGAATATTAAAGTAGATGTAGTAGAAGCAAGCAAGAGAGTCAAAATAGAAAAAAATTTGTATTTTGATATATTATGGCCAAGTTCAGATAATGTAATTAGTGAAAATAGTATAAATAATAATTCTCTCGTTTGCAAAATGATATACAAAAATTTTTCTTGCATTTTTACAGGGGATATTGAAGAAATAGCAGAAAAGGAAATTTTAGAAAAATATAAAGAGACGAATGTATTACAATCTACTATATTAAAAGTAGCTCATCATGGTTCAAAGTCATCCTCAACAGAAGAATTTTTAAAGGCAATAAAACCTAAAATAGCCCTTATTGGGGTAGGAAAGAATAATACATTTGGGCATCCGAATACAGATGTGATTTCAAGATTAGAAAGTTTGCGGAGCTAGAGTTTTTAGAACAGATGAAAATGGTGAAATTATGATAAGAGTGAATGGTAAGGGAAAAATAAAAATTCAAAAATATATAAATTGATTTTTAGAAAGCGATCTAGTATCAGAAATTTGCATAAATTTAGCAAGCTTTGTAAATACTACTAAAAATTACAAAAAAGGAGCGTTAAATTTATGAATAAATTAATGGTAGTTATGATAGCTATTATAGTAGTAATAGGAGCTATGTTTACAGCAGTTATGATTTTTTCTCCTAAGGAAGAGAAAACGCAGAATAGTAATATAACTCAAGTAGCAAAGGAGGAAATTTTCGATGATTGTACAGATGAATATGTTGAAATGGAGCATGAAAATACAATAAAAGCCAATACACAAGAAGAAAAAACATCGCCTAATTGTTCTATGATAACCAAAACTTATTACTCAAAATGTGGACATACAAAAGAAGAATATACGAATTTACCAGGAGATATGGTTAATTTAAGAAAAGAAGAGATCGA
The DNA here is from genome assembly GCA_947244675.1 of uncultured Clostridium sp. The sequence goes on from CAMXLV010000005.1 coordinate 19,623, forward strand.
AGAAAAGTATCCAGAATATAAAGTAGATAGTTTTTCTTCTAATGAAGTAGTACTATCTCAAGAAAAAGAAGCTTCTTGCCAAGAACATTATAAAGTAAAAGATAAAGATGGACAACTTATCATTTATCAGATATTAGAAGATGGCACTACGAAAGAATTAGAGATAACAGGAATTACAACAGAGTATTTACCAGAGACAGATAAAATAAATATGGAAAAAGGAATAGAGATTGTAGGAAAACAGAATTTGAATCAATTAATAGAAGATTATGAATAAAATGTTGTAATAAAAAAGAGACAAGATGTAATAAGCATCTTGTCATAATTTTTTTCTTTCTTTTTTATCAACAGTAACTTCTTTTTTTAGGTCTTGCTTATCAATAAATCCTTTCTGGTATAAATCTTTTACATACATGATGAAAGAAAAGATAGTAGCAAGTAAAGCAAGGGTATAAAGTCCTAAGTCTAAATGAATCCAAATACCATTTAGTTCAAATTGTTTTTGTAGAAGAGAAAGGACAATGGCGATATAGAATAACACAGTAGCAAGTTTTCCATACCATCTACTATAAACAACAACGTTTTTTCCATAAAGAAAAGAAGCACCACATATCATAACAAATTCTTTAAAAAATACAATTAATAAAATCCAAACAGGGATAATGTCAGAGAATACAAGAGAGGCTAAGGTTGCTATTTGGGTTAATTTGTCAGCTAAAGGATCCATTAGTTTTCCAAAGTTGGAAACTAAATTGAATTTTCTAGCAATAAAACCATCAGCAATGTCAGTAAGACCAGATATGGTGAAGAATATAAATGCTAAAAGGTAATTGCCAGTAAAAATGTAAAATATAATAGTTGGTATTAATAAAAGTCGAACTACAGTTAAGGCATTAGGTAAATGTTTCAACATAATTTTCTCCTATTTTATTTCAAATTCTAGTTTATCATTTTTTAAATCAATTATTACAGTTTTTCCATCAGTTAAGGTATTTCTTAGAATCATTTCAGAAAGTTCATCATCAACATATTTTTGAATAGCTCTTCTTAGTGGTCTAGCTCCAAATTTTACGTCAGTTCCTTTTTCTAAAATGAAGTTTTTGGCTTTAGTACTGATTTGTATTTTTATGTCTTTTTCGTTTAAAGCAGAAATGGTGTCTTTTAACATTAAGTCAACAATTTGTAATAATTGTTTTTGATTTAAGCTGTCAAAGGCTACAATTTCATCAATTCTGTTTAAAAATTCTGGACGAAAAACGTCTTTTAAACTATCTAGTACTTTATTTTTATTAATAGTTTCCCCACCAAATCCAATGGAGTTGTTGTTTAAGTTAGAACCAGCATTTGATGTCATAATGATAATAGTATTGGAAAAGTTGACAGTGTTTCCTTGACTATCAGTTAATTTTCCATCATCTAATACTTGAAGTAAGATGTTAAAAACGTCTGGATGGGCTTTTTCAATTTCATCTAATAAAATGATAGAGTAAGGTTTCCTTTTTACTTTATCAGTTAATTGCCCAGCATCGTCATAACCTACATAACCTGGAGGTGCACCAATTAGTTTAGAGGTAGAATGTCCTTCCATATACTCAGACATATCAATTCTAATAATAGAATCTTCACTTCCAAACATTTCAAAAGCAAGTGATTTGGCAAGTTCTGTTTTACCAACTCCAGTAGGTCCAACGAAGATAAAAGATGGTGGTCTTTTGGTACTTTGAAGACCAGCACGATTTCTACGAATGGCTCTTGCAACACTGCTAACAGCTTCTTCTTGCGCAATAATTCGTTTATGAAGGTTGGTTTCTAAGTTTAGCAATTTTTGGGTTTCTGCTTCTGTTATTTTTTTTACTGGTATTTTTGTCCAACTTTCAATAACGTTAGCGATATCTTGAAGTGTAAGTTGTTTTAATTTCATTTTACTATTTAGTTTATCAATTTCTTCAATTAATTGACATTCACGTGTTTTTAGATCAGCAGCTCTTTGGTAGTCTTCTGTTGAATCAGCAGCGATGACTTCTTCCTTTTCTGCTTGTACAGAAGATAATTCTTGTTTTAACATTTCTAGTTTGTATAGTTCTTTGTTTTCTAAATTGATTCTTGAACATGCTTCATCTAAGATGTCAATAGCTTTGTCTGGTAAGAATCTGTCATGTATGTATTTTTCTGACATGATAACGACTTGACGAATGACATCAGATGAAATTTTTACTTTGTGGTATTCTTCATAATATTTTTTGATTCCTTCTAAAATGCCAATAGAATCATCAATGTTTGGTTCTTCGACTAATACTTGTTGAAATCTTCTTTCTAAAGCAGAGTCTTTTTCAATGTATTTTCGATATTCTTTTAGGGTTGTGGTACCAATTAATTGGATTTCGCCATTTGATAAGGCTGGTTTTAAAATGTTGGCTGCATTCATAGAGTGTTCTCCATCACCAGCACCAATGATGTTATGGATTTCATCAATGACTAAAATGATGTTTCCATATTCTTTGCATTCATCAATAATTCCTTTCATTCTGGATTCAAATTGTCCTCTAAATTGGGTACCAGCAATAACAGAGGTCATATCTAATAAGTAAACTTCTTTGTTTAAAAGCTTGGCAGGGACGTTTTGGTTAGCAATTTTGATAGCTAATCCTTGAGCAATTGCAGTTTTACCAACACCAGGTTCTCCAATAAGACAAGGATTGTTTTTAGAACGTCTATTTAAGATTTGGACAATTCTTTGAATTTCTTTGTCTCTTCCAACTACAATATCAATTTGGTTGTTTTTTGCCTTGAAAGTTAGGTTCGTTCCATATGTGTCTAAAAATTTTTTCTTTTTGTTTTGCTTTGTTGTTTTCTTTTTTTCTACTTTTACTTTTTTTCTACTATTGCTAGCTTCTTCTGGTTCTTCTTTGTTCTTGCTACTATTTCCATTATGAAACATATTAGAGAAGATGGAACCGAAGGGGAATAGCTGCTCCAGCAATTTTGGGAGTGTTTTCATCACCGATCTACATCTTGATTTTCAAAAGTAATGGCACCTTCCATATTTTCGATGTCTTCTAAGTTGATGTTTTCAGCTAAGTCCTTAAAGATGCTTTCAAATTGTTTTGTCATGTCTGATAAATTGACTTTGTCTTTGGATAAGATGTCATTTTGCTTGGCTAAGACTTCGTTTGGATTGATTCCTTTTTTCTTAGCACAGTCATAACAATATCCTTCCAAGGCTTCTTTTCCATTTTTTATTTTTTTATAAAAAAGTATAGCTGGGTTTTCATTGCATTCTGAACATAACATATATTTTTTATTCCTCATTTCTATCTAAATTTAATCTAGTATATCATAACGCAAAATTACGAAATAGTCAACTAAAATTTGAGGTAGAAACCAAAAGTTGAATTTTGACAAAATTTGCAAAAATTATGTAAATATGATATAATGAACTTGTCGTAAATTATAACTGTACATTGACAAACAGGCATATTGCCTTATAAAAGCTTATTGCTTGTTTTTTAGTGTACATCAAAAAAGAAAAGGAGAAAAACATGAAAGAATTTCGGTTTGTATGCAAAAAGAAAGATGGAGAAGTAACAATTAAAGGACGGATGAAAAAAGCCGTCTATGAAAAGGAAGCTTGGAAGCTCTTAGAGCACAAGCTCGAGTTTTTAACCACTGATGAAAAAATGTCTTTTCTTATGGATGTAAAAGATACATTCATAGGAAAAGAAGGAAGATATATAGAAGAGAAAATGAGAGTAGATGCAAATCTCTTCTATAAAAATCCTGGGCGGTGCATAGGCACTGTTAAAAGAAACTTAGAAAAAAGAATAAAAGTGGATGTCCGCAGTGTTGCGGACACGCTTTTAAAAACAAGATTCGGAGGAAATTTATCAGCTACTTTGGTAGATGATGAATTTCCAATTGATCTTGAATCCATATTGGATTCAAGGTTTGAAAAGAAGGTACTAAAAGATTTTTCTGCCACACATCTTGGTGGCAGAATGAAAGTAAGAGCAGGAGAATTGAAAAGGTATTCGTTGTCTAATGAAAACTCCTGTATTCAAAAGGTGTTTCGTTATGCCATTTTAAAACATGGGGGGAGTAAAATAGCATAACGACAAGCTAATAAGCTTTTGTCAGACCAAGAAGGCAGTTTCTATCAGGGAAGCTGTCTTTTTGGCTGAGAATAATTTGGGCAATGCCTTTTTAAAAGTAGAAACAAAAAAACATTGATAAAACAAATAAAAAATGATATAATCATAAAAAATGAAAAAAGAGGGAAAAAATGAAAGTAACATTAGCGGAAGAAAAAGTATTTAATAAAAAGCAAATAGCTATTTATATAACAATAATTGTAATATGCATAATATCAATTATCATAGCTTTTTATGTACAATTTTATGCTAGAATTGATTTTAAAAGAATGATAGGAATTGAAACGAAAACAGAATTTGGAACAAAATCACAAGAACAGATTGAAATGTTAAAAGAAGAATTTGAGCAAATTTTTACGAATGGAATAGAAGAGAGTGAAGATCAAACAAGCAAGAAGAAAGAGCCACACAAAGCATTAGTATATACCAAAACCGAAAGAAGAGAAAGTAAATTAAACAATTATGAGATAGATGTTCATATACCATATATTAATATAGATAGTCCTATTATAGAAAAATACAATCAAGAAATTCAGAGTTTCGAGCAAAAAGCAAATAGTGTAATAGAAAAGCAGGGGAAAAATACTATTTATACAGTTGAATATGTAGCAAATGTGCAAAAAGGTATTTTATCTTTAATAATTCGTTCTAACTTAAAAGAAGGAAATAACGCACAAAGAGTAATTGTTGAAACCTTTAATTACGATTTAAGAAATAACAAAGAAATCAGCTTAGAAGAAATTTTAAGAATTGAAAATTTAGATAAAGAGCAAACTATGCAAAAAATCAAAAACGAAATTGCTTTAGAACAAAAAAAAGTAGAGGATTTAAAAAATTTAGGTTATACCATTTATAGTAGAGAAGTAGAAAGCAATTTATATAAAATAGAAAATACAAAAATCTTTTATGTAACAAATAATACTTTATATATTATTTATCCTTATGGAAATGAAACTTTCACAAGTGAAATGGACGTTATTGTAATATAAAGACAAAATTGTACAAGAGGGAATATTAGCCTACAATAAAAAGAGAAGCTTTTAATACAGCTTCTCTTTTTGAAAATAAAAGGGGATGTTTTTAATTTTTTAGTCATCACTGACTATGCTTACATTTTAACAATGAAATTTGTCCATTGTGTGAACGATAAGTGAAGAATCAAGTAAAAGCTATGGTTGTTCTCCTAAAATAATAGTTAATTCTTTTTCTTGTCCATCACGATTGACTTTAATTTTCATTTCATCACCAATTTGATGTGAATTTTTTATTTCATTTAATTCGTCCATTTTGGTGATTTTTTTACCATCTGCTTCAATAATAACATCACCAATTCTAATACCTGCTTTTTCACCAGCAGAGAAATCATCAACTGATTTTACATAAATTCCAACAACTAATTTATTAGCTTTTGCAGTATTTTCTGTTAGATCCATACCAGAAATTCCAATATAAGGTCTTTTTACTTTGCTATATTGCATTAATTGAGAAGTAATATCAGTGGTTGCATTAATTGGAATTGCAAATCCCATTCCTTCAATTCCTGTTCCAGATAGTTTTAAGGTGTTAATACCAACAACTTTTCCTTCACTATTGACTAAAGCACCACCACTATTACCAGAATTGATGGCAGCATCTGTTTGGATTAATGTGAAATTTTTTCCATCAGAATCAGTAACTTCTCGATTTACTGCACTAATAACACCACAAGTAATACTACTTTGCATTCCTAATGGGTTACCAACAGCCATGGCAAATTCACCAACTTTGATGTTGTCAGAATCAGCAAATTCTGCCTTAGATAGGTCTGATTTTTCGATTTTGATAACAGCTAAGTCGGTTTGTTCATCAGTTCCTATAATTTTTGCTTCATATTCGGTTTCATCATTAAATAATGTGACTGTTACTTTGGTTGCTTCTGATACTTCATAGTAAGATTCAGAAGAAGAGGTTGCAACGATATGATTGTTTGTTAATATATAACCATCATCACTAATGATAATACCAGAACCACTAGCTCTGCCAGTAGTGCTTCCAGTTTGTTTGCCAAAGATAGAAAATGGTGAGTTGACACTATATTCTACTGTAATTCCTACAATGGATGGTAAAATTTTGTTAGCGGCATAAACTGCTGTATCAGAATAGTTTGAAAGCGATGTTTGGCTTACATATCCTGTATTTTGAGAAGTAGTAGAATGGTTACCACTAAAAGATGTGTTTTGGTTTACTTGCAATATTTTAGAACGAATAGAAGGAACACCAAAACAGGTTCCTAAGACAACGGAACAACCTACCACACCACTAAAAAAAGGTAGTAAAACACTTTTTCCAAATCCAGATTTTACTTTTTTAGTTGGTTCATTGTTATATACTGATTTGTATGTATTAGGGTTTTGAACCGTTTTAAAGTTTTGTACTTTTTCTTCTTTTTTTTCATTTTCTTCCATTTTGTTTAAACCTCCTAAAATAAAAACTATTAATATAATAACCTATTATGCTAATATAATACAAGAGATTTGTGAAATTTGTGTGAAAAAAGTTTGCCTTTGTATTGAAAATATATGGATAAAAATATATAATGTAAAAAAATAAAAAAGTAAGGAATGATAAATATGAAAAAGATAAAAAATAGAACAAAAGGAATTACGTTAATTAGTTTAGCAATTACTATTATTATTTTGCTAATTTTAGCAGGAATTAGTATTTATAGTGGTAAAGGAGTTATTCAAAAAGCAAAATTAGAGGAATTAAAAACCAATATGCTTTTAATCCAAGCAAAAGCAAAAGAATATGTAGAAGAAGTAAATTTTAGGATGGGAATTGGAACAGAAGAAGAAAAGATAGAAAGAAGAGATACAGCAAGGCAAGAAATTTATGTAGAGTCAGAAAAATTGGAAAAAGCACGGAAGTGTTCCAACACAATTTCAGATAGAAGAATCAGAAAAAGATGCTTGTTATTATTTAACACAGGAGACAAAAGAAAAATGGGGATTACCAAAGTTAGAAAATGAAGGTCAATATTTAATTAAATTTGATGAAGTAAATGCAAAAGTAGAAGTATATCATCAAGAGGGATATGAAGGAAAATATTCATTAACACAAATTGATGAATTGGAATAAAATTAAAAAAAGGTATAAACAGAATAAAAAATTAAGAAGGAAGAAAAATGAAAGAAAAAGAACAAGAAAGATTAACTAAACTAAAAGAATTGGAAAAAGATTGGTATCAAAAGGGATTTAAAAAAATATGCGGTATTGATGAAGCAGGAAGAGGACCTTTAGCAGGACCAGTAGTAGTTGCAGGAGTGATTATGCCAGAAGACTCTATGATAGAGGGAGTGAATGATTCTAAAAAAGTTTCCGAAAAAAAAAGAGAGATGTTATATGATAAAATTTTAGAAGAGGCAATTAGTTATTCTGTTGCAATTATTGGACAAGATGTAATTGATGAAATTAATATTTTGAATGCAACGAAACAAGGGGTTACAAGGGTAGTAGAAGAATTAGAGATTAAACCAGATTTAATTGTAGTAGATGCACTAACCAATATTAATACTAAATCAATTCCTTATGAATCAATTATTAAAGGAGATGCTAAATGTTATAACATAGCAGCAGCTTCGATTATTGCTAAAGTTACCAGGGATAGAATTATGAGAGAATGGGATGAAATTTATCCACAATATGGATTTATTGCTCATAAAGGGTATGGAACAGTAAAACATAGAGAAGCAATTAAAGAATATGGATTGTGTCCAATTCATAGAAGAAGTTTTACAAAAAAGTTTGTATAAAATATATGGTATATAGGAAAACACGGAAGTTTCCTTCCGTGTTACCTGTTTACTCATAATCAGGAAAATCGATATCAAAGATATCGTTATTTTCCTCCAGAATAGCGCAATAGAGCACTACCAGGAATCCAATGAATAGTAATGAAACAATTGTTACAACTATTCTTTTCATATATGTCTCCTCCTTTGATGATTTAGTCATCTAAGTATAACATAAAGTCAGAAAAATAACAAGATTTAGGAAGTGAAAAAATGCAAATTATTGATATGATTGAGAAAAAAAGAGAAAGAAAAGAATTAACAAAGCAAGAGATCGAATTTTTTGTAGAAGAATATACCAAGGGAAAGATTAAAGATTATCAGGCAGCAGCACTGCTAATGGCTATTTTTTTAAATGGAATGACAGAAGAAGAAACCACAAATTTAACAATAGCTATGGCACATTCTGGAGAAATATTAGATTTATCCACATTAAAAGAAACAATTGTGGATAAACATTCAACAGGAGGTGTAGGAGATAAAGTATCACTTATTTTATTACCTTTAGTAAGTTCTTTAGGAGTAACAGTTGCAAAGATGTCAGGAAGAGGACTTGGTTTTACAGGAGGAACAGTAGATAAATTAAAAGCTATTCCACGGCTACCAAACAGAGATATCAATGGAAGAATTTGTGAAAAATGTAGAAGAGATTGGAATTAGTATGATTTCACAAACTATGAATTTAGCACCAGCAGATAAAAAAATATATGCATTAAGAGATGCAATTGCTTGTGTAGAGAGTATTCCTTTAATTGCTTCTAGCATTATGAGTAAAAAAATAGCAAGTGGAGCACAAAAAATTGTATTAGATATAACTGTTGGAAAAGGGGCTTTTATGAAAGACATAGAAGAGGCGAAAAAGTTAGCAAATACAATGAGTACTATTGGAAAATTAGCAAATCGAGAAACAGTTTGTGTTTTAACTAATATGAATGAACCACTAGGTTATGCTTGCGGAAATTCTTTAGAAGTAATTGAGGCAGTAAAATTTTTAAAAGGAGATATGCCAGAGGATTTAAAACAGGTAATACTAACATTAGGAAGTTATATGCTTAAATTAGCAGGAAAAGGAGATACATGGGAGGAAAATCAAAGAAAGTTATTAGAAAATATCCAAAATGGGAAAGCTTATCAAAAGATGATGCAATTAGTAGAAAGACAAGGAGGAGATCGTAGTTATTTAGAAAATTTACAAAAATTTCCCAAAGCTAAATTAGTAGAGCCAATATACAGCAAAAAAAATGGATATATTGAAGAAATTGACAGTAAGGAAGTAGGGAAATTAGTTTGTAAATTAGGAGCTGGAAGAGAGAAAAAAGAAGATGTAATTGATCCAAGTGTTGGAATAGTACTTAATAAAAAAGTAGCAGATGAAGTAAAAAAAGATGAAATATTAGCTTATATTCATGCAGGCAATAAAGAAAAATTAGAAGAGGCTAAAGTAAGGTTAGAAAATATTATAAAAATAGGAACAGAAGAAGTAGAAAAAGAGAAAACAATTTTAGCAATTCTTTAGGAAAATAATAAAAAACAATTGAAAACTTGACAAAATGTGATATAATAAATAAAGGAAAGAAAAAGAAAGGGTGAAACCAAATGAAAAATAAAGAACATAAAACAACAAACCATGATAAAGGAAAGATATTTGTTAAAATCATGGCTGGAGTATTAGCATTATTAATGTTAGCAGGAACAGGAATCACACTTGTGTATGCATTAATGGCATAAAGAAAAGGGAGAAGTAAATGGTAATAAATTTAGGAATGAATTGGGAAAATTTTTATAAAGACAACATTATGTCATATATAAAATCATTACAAGAAACTCCATTTGAATTAATTACACTAATTTTAGACTTAGCAATTGTCATATTTTTAATTTATTGTTTTCTAAAAGTAGTAAGAGGATCTAGGGCTTGGCAATTAATTAAAGGAATAGTACTTTTAATTATTGCTACTTGGATTAGCGGATTATTTAACTTAAAAATTTTGAATTGGATTTTAACAGGGATTATGAATCTAGGAGTAATAGCCATAATCGTTATATTTCAGCCAGAACTAAGAAGAGGATTAGAGCAGTTAGGAACCAATAAAATAACAAAATTTTTTGGAATAGATAAAGATGTATCAACCAAAACAAAAGAAGACATTTATAAAGTTGTAATTGCAGCAACAGAACTTGCTAAAGCAAAAACAGGAGCATTAATAGTATTAGAAAGAGATATTAAAATTCAAGACATTATAGCAACAGGAATCCCTATGAATGCAGAAGTATCACCACAATTATTAGTAAATATCTTTGAGCCAAAAACTCCTTTGCATGATGGAGCAGTTGTAATATCAGGAAACAAAATTGCAGCAGCAGCTTGTGTACTACCTTTAGCAGATGATAAAGACATTGCAAAAGAATTAGGAACAAGACATAGAGCAGCTATTGGCATATCAAAAGAATCAGACAGTATTGTGGTAATTGTGTCAGAAGAGACAGGAAAAATATCAGTAGCAAAAGATGGAACTTTAATTGCTGATTTAAGAGAAGATGTTTTAAAGAAAATATTAATTAGTAATATTGTAACAAAAAGATTCACTGCTGAGAAAAAAGAAAGAAAAGATCGATTAAAAAAAATAAAAGAAAATATGAAAAAAGAAAAAAAACAAGAAGAAAATAAATAAGAACGCTACTCATAGAGTAGCTTTCTTTTATAGTAGGTGAGAAGAAAGTGAGAAATATAAAACTAATTATTGAATATGATGGAAAAGAATTTAATCGGATGGCAAAAACAGCCAGATAAATTAAATATACAAGGTACCATTGAAAGAGCAATAGAACAAATAACAGGAGAAACGATTGAACTTATGGCATCTCGGTAGGACAGATAGCCGGTGTACATGCACTTCGGGCAAGTAGCCAATTTTAAAACAAATGCTAAAATTCCTATTGAAAAATTTGCGGTTGCCATTAATAGCAATTTGAAAAAATCGATCTTAATAAAAGAAGCCACCGAAGTGGATGAAAAATTTCATAGTCGATTATCTTGCAAAAGAAAAACATATCGTTATATTATTAATAATTCAAAAGTAGGAACTGCAATTTACCGCAATTTAGAAACACATATTCCAATGCAATTAAATTTAGACAAAATGAAGAAAGCCATTACCTATTTTGAAGGAGAACACGATTTTAAAGCTTTTAAAGCAAGTGGAACTAGTAGTAAAAGTAGTGTAAGAACTATTTATAAGGCAGAAGTATTTCAACAAGAAAAAGAAAAAATATGGATTGAATTAACAGGAAATGGTTTTTTATACAATATGGTGAGGATTATTGCAGGAACATTGGTAGAAGTAGGAATGGGAAATATAGAACCTGAGGAAATACCAAAAATCATACAAGGAAAAGATAGGGCAAAGGCAGGAAAAACACTGCCACCACAAGGCTTGTACTTAGTAAGAGTAGAATATGAAGATAATTAACAAATTACGGTAAGATAGCATAAAATATAAAAAAAGTAGAAAAGGAGAAAAATTATGAATACTTTACTTATATTTTTTGCCTTACCAATTGCTGTTATTATTATTTCAATTGCTCTGCAAAGAATTTTAAAGTGTCCAGCTTTAGTAGCAGCTATTATATTTGCTATTTTTCTAATTGTGACTTTTGTTGTTAATAATTTAGAGTTACTAATTGCAGCAATTGTCTATGCTCTTATCAGTTTTATTACAGCTTACATAACTTGCATTTTAGGAAAATTTTTGTGCCAAATTAGAAGAGAATGTGGTTGTAGTTGTGATGATAATGGAAGAGATAATGCTGGTAGATTTGTAACAATTAGTAATTTAAGTAATGATAATACAAATGGTAATTGCAATAGTAGTTGCAATTGTAATCAAAATGAAGAAGGATGTAGTTATCAGATTAGTAATACAGAAGGTTTAAGTGCAAGAGTAAATGTAATACCAAATATTTGTCAAAGAACAAGACAAAGAAGATGATTTTAAGGATGAGAAGGAATAATGTGAATTTTTCCTTTTCATCCTTAAATAATGATAAGTTGAAAAAAAAGAAGATATGTGTTATGATAAAGAAACCAAAGAAAAAGGAGAAAATAGATGTTAGATGTATTAGTAGATGCTATTATAGATAGTATAAAATTAATTCCATTTTTATTTATAACTTATTTAATAATGGAATACATTGAACACAAAACAAAGGACAAAACCAAAGAGGTTGTAAAAAAATCTGGAAAATTTGGGCCATTAATAGGAAGTACACTTGGTATATTTCCTCAATGTGGTTTTTCTGTTTCGGCAACTAATTTATATGCAGCAAGAGTAATTACCTTAGGAACATTAATTGCGGTTTATCTTTCTTGTTCTGATGAAATGTTACCCATTTTTTTATCAGAAGCTGTGCCAATAACAACTATTTTTACGATATTGGGAATTAAATGGGGCATTGGAATCATAGCTGGTTTTACAATTGATTTTGTTATCCACTTGAGTAAAAAAGAGAAAGAAGAAGAAAAAATTATAGATTTGTGTGAAAAAGAGCATTGTCATTGTGAGCATGGCATTATAAAATCAGCTTTAAAGCATACTTTTAATATTTTCATATTTATTTTAGCAATTACAATTTTTATTAATTTAACGATCTTTGTAATTGGAGAAGAGCGCATTGCAGGATTTTTACAAAACAGCCCTATTTTAGGCCCTGTAATAGCAGGAATTATTGGACTAATTCCTAATTGTGCTTCATCAGTTATTTTAACAAAAATGTATGTTAGTAATGTGATATCAGTAGCAACACTAATTTCTCGGCTTATTAGTTGGAGCTGGAGTGGGACTAGCTGTATTATTTAAAATGAATAAAGGAATAAAGCAGAATTTTAAAATTATAATGTTATTATATAGTATAGGTGTTATAACAGGTATTGTAATAGAATTAATAGGAATAAGAATATAAAAAATAAGCCATTAACTTTCTTTATTTAAAAAGCTAATGGCATGTTTTTTATTCGTTATTATTTGATTTTCCTTTTTTAAAATTTACGATAATGGCATCTTCATTGTTAAATAGGTATTTAGAATCAGATACATCTGTTTGAATTGGGTTGAATTCATTTCGTTCGTCAGTGAAATCAACATGGTTTGGATCAAATTTTTTTCTAGTAGAAGCATCATCCTCTGTTATGGTTGTAACACCATCAGAATATTTAGAAAAATCATAATTTTTTATTTTTTGTGGTTCTTTGTATTTAGAAGATAAGAATTCTAAAATTCCACAACCACATTGTTGAAATCCTTTTTCTCCTTTGATTTTATAACCACATTTTCCTAAGGTTAGTGTTTGTAATTTTCCTTCTTTTAGGTTAGGAACGTAAGACCATGAAACATTACTCATTTTAGAGTCATATTTTAGTTTGTCTCCATCCATACTGCTAGCGTATTTCCACTCTCTATGGGTTCCAAATTCGTTTGACCATAATTGAATTTCATTCCATTCAGCATTTCCTGTAAAGATTTTGTTAGCACAGTTAGAAAAGATAAGGTTTTTGTAATTTTCTTTTTGTCCATGAAGTTCTAATTGTGATAAAGATTGAATGGATATGGTAGAGGCTATTTTGAATTTTCGGTATAGGGTAAACATTGGCTCAGTTGCTCGACAGATGAAATCAGCAAATTCGTCAATGTATAAGAAGTGAGGAATACGTGTAGATTCGTTTCCAGGTCTTCTAAGAACAGCATCTTGCATAGAGATTAGGTAGAATAAACCAAAAGCTCTATGACCAGCACTACCAAGGTCACCACGTCTGGTACAAATAAAAGATACTTTTCCTTCTTCTAAGAATTTATCAAAGTCTATATTGTTATGTCTGTTACATAGGATTGGTTTGATACCAGGAATTCTTAATAGATTGTCTAATTGGCTAACAGCGGTGTATATGTATTTTTCAATTTCTTGTTTTCCTGGTGCGTTTTTGTAAAAGTTCTTTTTAAAGTAGGTAAGTTGAATGGCATATTTTTCTTTTAATTCTTCATCATGTGCCATGATTTCACACATTTTTTCGATTAGTTCAAAGTTGGTGAATAGTTTTAGTAAATCTTCCATATTAGGAAGGGCTCCATCGTTCATTCGTGGATAAATTTCTTTTAGTAAAATGGTAACATTCTCGATAGCTTGGGTTGATATGTCAGCTCGATAAGATTGTTCTACATCATCATGGGTGACTAAAAACATGGCTTTTAATACAGAAGATATGGTTACAGCAATTTTATTGGGATCCTTATAGGTAAAAGGGTTTAGTCCAATAGAGCTAGTATTAAAAGGATCGATTATTTCGTAATCTATACCAAAGTTTTTACAAATTTCAGTCATATGGTCAATTACTTCATGATCTGGTGCCATTAAGGTAAGTCCTAAGTTTCGATAGATGGTTTCACCTTGGATGGTTCCTAATATCATTTTCTTTAAGTAACTATGGAATAGATTTTCTTTTCCAGGTACTGGTGTTAACATATTTAGGTTGAAATGTTTATTTAAATAGTTGTTGTCAAATGGCTTGTTTAGGGTAGCAATTCCCGTTCTTAAAGCAGTGAAACCAAGTTCTTTAGAGGCTTCTTTGTAAAAGTATTTTCTTTCAATATCTTTTGCCATTAAAGGCTCATAAACTAATGAGGTTTTTCCTGTTCCAGAACCACCACAAACTAGTAAAGATTGATACCTAGAACTTTCTGGCATGACAATTTTTTTGTTGTATTCATCATCTGTACAGATGTATACTTCACAAGTGTAAGGACCATGCCCTTCTTTTTTGTTGGATAAATCGATACCACGAAAGTCCCAAATAGAACGTACTTTTAGTGGTACATCATTGATTCCAAAGTATACCCATTTGAAGAAAGGATAGATGGTGACTAATGGTAAGTATAAAGAAATACTAATGAAAGCAGGGGTTACTAAGTCCGAAAATTCGGTAATGATTTCGGTGTAGTTAGGAATGGATAATAAGAATAACCACGCTCCCATGTTTAGCCATTGAGTCAACATAGAAATGGCAATTATATAAAAGGCAATTAAAAATACGTAAAATAGTTTTACTTTATAGGCTTTATTTTTGGCAAATTTTGATTTGGGAGAAAAGGCAAAGGCAAAACAAGGACATGCCAATGCTAATGTATATTGGATGGGTCCCCAATAAGAATAGGAGACACCAGTAAATATCATG
This sequence comes from uncultured Clostridium sp., assembly GCA_947244675.1. The sequence goes on from CAMXLV010000005.1 coordinate 34,823, forward strand.
AGTAACATTTCAACAACTCTATCTACTACTAAATAGGCAGTAAGTAAGGTTAATAGATAGGTTGCAAATGTGTTTCGATTTGTATTTAATTTTTTCAAAAATTGATCGATATATTTCATGCTAAAAAAACCCTTTCCAAATTAAAATAATACCCTTATATTATCCTACAAAATGGCGAAAAAAACAAGGGGTTTGGGCAAAAATCTTGAAAAAGAAGTATAATTTTTTTGAATTTAGAATATACTAATGGAAATGATTAGAAAAAGGGGATAAGCCTATGCAAGAAGATGGTTATGTAAAAGAACAAAAAATTATGGAAAAAACAGAAATTGAAAAGGAAGCAGAATTGATTAAGAGTATTATAAAAACAAGGGAAGATTTAAAAGCTGCTAGTCGTAATTTTGAAGAAGCCAAAGATGATTTAGTGGATTATTATACGTATCAAATTAAGGCAAATCAAGCAAAATTGAATCATCTGATTAAATTAGCTAAAACGAAAGGAATAGAAGTGGATATGATTAATGATATTAAGTTTTCGTTTTGGGAAGAAGAAGTAGGGTAAGTAATATTTGTCCAAATGATAACATACAAATGGGAATAAGGAGATTCTCATTTGTATTTTTTTTGGAGTTGATGTAAGAATGGATGTAAATTTGCTAACTTATTTAGCTTGTATTTGTTTTATTTTTGTTTTTGGGAGAATTTTTATTTTACCATTAAAGAAAATTTTAAAATTGGTTTTTAATTCTATTTTGGGTGGAATTTCTATTTTTGTTATTAATTTGGTAGGTGCTACTTTTGGATTTCATATAGGGCTGAATTTTTTTACGAGTGTTTTAATTCGGACTTCTTGGTCTTCCAGGTGCTGTTTGTTTGATTGTGGTGAAATTGCTTTTGGGGTGAAATATTCGTTTATAAACTTTCAAGGTGATTTTATCATATATTAAATACAGATATAATTGAAAAAAGTTGACTGTTTTATGTAAATATGATATAATAATAGTAATTATAAAAAAATTAGAAAGGAAAGCCCCAAGCTATATTGGGGTGAGGTAGCAAAATGAAAACAGAAAAGATGGAAATCCAGTTGGCAGAGGTAACATATGGTTATCAGGAGCAGGGAACTGCACTGATAACCATAGAAGAGACCACAATAGTGGTCTACAAAATACTGAAGCGGTTAACATATTGTGACCGAATGGAGCTAGAAAAAGACTTTCCTAGGGCCATTAAAAGTCTGAAGAAGAGAAAAAAGATACGGGAAAGTGGCCCGTTGAACATTCTCTGTGGCGAAGTATATATCGATGATATGATAATACTTCGAGTAGGCGAGGAAAGTGTAAGTGTTTCCATCGTCGTATAAAAAAGAAGAACTAGACCATTGGTCTAGCTTTTCTTTTGGTGTTTTATTTTAAAAATTATTCAACAGTAACAGATTTGGCAAGATTTCTAGGTTTATCAACATCTAATCCTTTTTCTTTAGAAATATAATAAGCAAACAATTGTAAAGGAACAATTGATAAAATAGGAGAGATAAAAGGATTGGTCTTAGGAATGTTAATAGTCAAATCAAACATACTCTCATCAATGTTTTTGTTGGTAATAATTAGAGTTTTAGCACCACGAGTAATTACTTCTTGGATATTGCTAATCATTTTTTCAAGTAAAGTATCATCTGTCATGATTCCAATTACTGTTACATCATTTTCGATTAAAGCGATTGGCCCATGTTTTAATTCACCAGCAGGGTAACTTTCGGAATGAATATAAGAAATTTCTTTTAATTTTAAAGCTCCTTCTCTGGCAACAGTTTCATCAATTCCTCTTCCTAAAAAGAAGATGTCTTTCTCTTGATAAACTTGTTTTGAAAATTCTTGAATAGATTTAGATAATTCTAAGGTTTCTTCTACTTTTCCAGGTAGTTCCATAATATCTTTTTTTAAGGTAGCAAGTGTTTGATTGTTTATTTCTAATACTTCTGCAAAATAAATAGCAAGAATTACAATTAGCATAACTTGAGAAGTATATGCTTTTGTAGAAGCAACAGCAATTTCAGGACCTGCATGAGTATAAATAGAATAATCAGATTCTCTTGTAATAGAGCTTCCAATTACATTGCTAATAGATAGTGTTTTGGCTCTTTTTTGTTTACAAAGTTTTAGTGCTGCAATTGTATCAGCGGTTTCACCTGATTGAGAAATAAAAATACATAAGGTGTTTTCATCAACTAATGGATCTCGATAGCGGAATTCAGAAGCAACATCAACTTCTGTTGGTATTTGGCAAAGTTTTTCAATTGCATTTTTTCCAACTAATCCAGCATACATGGCTGTACCACAAGCAACAATGTAAATTTTATGAATGTTTTGCAAATAATTTTTGGTAAAGTTTAATTCATCAAATTCACATTTGCTAGTTTCACTAAATTTGGCACCAATAGTTTCGCGGATAGCAGTTGGTTGCTCATAAATTTCTTTTAACATAAAATCTTCATATCCATCTTTTTCAGCACTAGCGGCATTCCATTCAATTGTTTTTGTTTCTTTTGGAATAACTTGTAAATCCATATTATAAAAAGATACAGTATTTCTTGTTAAAACAGCTAATTCTAAATCGTCTAATAAATAAAAGTTTCTGGTAAAAGAAAGAATAGCTGGGATATCAGAGGAGATATAGTTTTCATCTTCTCCTTTTCCAATAACAAGAGGGCTATCTTTTCTTGTTACAATCATAGTATCTTTATAGTCTTTGCAAATAATTTCAATAGCATAGCTTCCTTTTAAGTCAGCACAAGCATTTTTGACAGCACGTAAAAATCGTAACTCATCTGTTTTTTCGTCTTTTTGATAATAGTAATGAACTAAGTTGGGGATTACTTCTGTATCAGTTTGAGAATAGAAAGTATAACCATTGTCCATTAAAAATTTTCTTAATTCATGATAGTTTTCAATAATTCCATTATGAACGACACTAAAGGTGTTGCTATTGTCCATATGAGGATGAGAATTTTCTTTAGCTGGTTTTCCATGAGTAGCCCATCTTGTATGTGCAATACCAATGGTACCAGTTAAATCATCAATTCCTTTTAATTGATACAAATTTTTTACTCTTCCTTTGTCTTTCATAATAGAAAGTCCATTATTTTCAATTGTTGAAATA
>CAMXLV010000006.1 GCA_947244675.1 uncultured Clostridium sp.
TGTTTCCACTTGATTTTGTACATAGGTGTTGATTACCATTGAAATTGGTAACATGATAATAATAAATAAGACTGCCAAATTTTGTATTTTCATAGGTCATCTTTCCTTCGTATTATTAAATAAGCTTGTAATTTTTATATTACAAGCCATTTTTATTTTTTATTTTCCAGTTCCATTGGCTGTAACAATACCTGCATGCTCTGCTGCTATGGTATAGGTATCATTTCCAGTTACGGAATAAAAGAAGCTCTTTAATTGTTGTGATAAAGTGGTATTTGTATTTTTTACACTAACAGAAACAATATCTCCTTCTTTTAGAGCTAATATTTTTTTGGTAGAATCATCTTTAGATGATATACTATCTAATATTTGTGATGTATACATAGAATAATAAACATTTTCTCCAATTTTAGTTGCTACTGCTTGTGTTGTTTTCTTTCCTGGGTTTTCATCCAATACTTTTACTTCCATTTCAACATCATAACTATTTCCTGTGGAAGAAATGTTTTCTACAAATTTACTATATTTATCCATGGATAATTTTCCTGTTGTTCTGATGTCATCTACAAATTCTGTGGTAGCTGTTGCAACGGTTAATTGTGATACATCATCCGTTCTATCGGACATTGTCATTAGTGGAAATATGAACATTAGTACTGCTGCTAATGCGATTGCTACTATGGTTATTAATGAATCTCCCATATTTCTCCCTCCTTCATCACGCTTCTTTATTTAGCGTTATAATTTTAAACATTACGATTTGGATTTGAATACGTAATGACTCTTTTCTTCGTTTTGTTGGCATCTGTTGTTTCTAATTCTTGTATTTCTTCTTGATAATAAATACCTAAATCTTCTTTAAAGGTATACCCTTTTATTATATCATAAATTCCTGTAGAATTCAAGGTTATCCCTAAATTTCTATTGAATTTGGTAATGGTTTCTTGACTAGCTCCATAAAGAATTCCTAAAATAAATTCTTCTTTTTGACTGTCGCTTCCTAATACTTCATGCTCTAAGTCAATTGTATATACAGGATGATAATTTCCATCTTCTCCTTTTTTTTGATAAAGCCCTTGTGGAAATAGTGATCTTACATCATTTTCCATAAATACAATTTTATAATTTTCTTTATAGGCTTTATATATGCTAGGTACAATTGTTTCAACTCCTACTTTTCTAGTAGTAGATTGATTTTCTTGTACATAGGAATAATCATATTCTCGGTCTTTATAATCTAATATAATTTGTGCTGTTGACTTTACACTTCCAAAGGCATTGATACTAATGGCCAATGCCATCATAAAGATTAATACATCTGCTGCCATTTTTAAAGCTTCTGCTGCATTTTCCATTGTATCACTCCTTTATCTATTATACTTCATTATTGTTTTTCTTCAATTTTAATATTACTAATTAATCCTCCTGATGATAATCCATCTTCTGATACTTTATAAGTTTTTCCAGTTTTATAGTTTTTAGCGTTACTAGAATTTGCTGCTGCTCCATTAATTTTTACTTTTCTTGATTCATCATCTGTTGAACGGTTATTAGCATTTACTGCATTAATTAATGCATTTACATTAGCTCCTCTTACATTTTCTCCGAAATATTGTTCAAATTTTTGGTTAAAACTATTAATTTCCACCTCTGTCATGGCATCTTGATTAACAACTCCTGCTGCTTGTTGATAAATCATTATTCCTAATGATATAATTAAAATTGATAATAAAATAGCTCCTGCTATAATTAATGCTTTTGATGCATTCTCCATAATTTTTTCCTCCTTTGAATTTTTGTTTTTATATCTATTTACTAACATTTTTCGCTAGTAACATTAATAACATATTTATATAATTTGTTCAAATATCATCTTTTTTACTTTTCCTGTTTGGTTATGATATTCTAATTTTGTACATTTGAATTTTATTTCGCCATAAAATCTTACAAACTTGTCCATTCCACCATTATATAATGTTTCCATTTTATAATTTGTTTCATTATCTGTCATATAGATATCAATCTGTATAGAATTTGTATCATTGGCTATGTAATTTCCTTTTTTGTCTTTTTCTATTTCGTTTATCTCATTGTTATCTACTGCTTTATTAATGATAGTTGTTAATTCTGCTCCATAAATTTCTTGACCGCTGGTAATTTTCAAATGGTCTATTTTGCTTTTTCGCTTCATAAAAATTCACTTTATAATTTAAGTATAAATAGGAAATTCCTACTACTATGATAACAATTAATAAGAAAAAGATAGCTAATTTTTTCATTTCTTGTCCCTTTTTACATTATATAATTTTATTTTAAAAATTTCAATCTTTTTGTTTGAAATTTACTTGGTATACTCTTCCAGTTTCTTGGCTATGTTTTACAGTACATTCATATTGGGCTAAATTGGTTATATGATCTTCTGCATTATTATTCATTCTGCTTTTTAATTCATCTGCAATAATTTTGTTATAATAATTTATAACATTTGTTGTATTTTCATTGTATCCTCTTTCAATTGGTACATAATTATTAGCATCATTTTTTAAAATAACAGAAATATAAAAGTCCTTTCCTGTTGTTATTGATACTCTTTTTTCAAACTCATGATAAATATTATTTTCTGTTGCTAAATTAGCTACTGTTACTACATCATAAATGGTAAGACCCTCTTTTCCTTCATAACTATTGAATTGTGCATTAAATTGAATTAATTGTTGCTGTTCTTGTTGTTTATGAAGTTCTGCTGATGTAGTACCAAATGATACAAAGATGTAAACAGCTAATGATAAAACCAGTACCCCGATTAGTACACTTGCTGCCATCAGCAAGGCTTTTGATGCATTCTCCATAACCTAACCCTTTCTTCTATTGTTTGTTTTAACCTAATTTATTGGTACACTTAAATTCCATGTAAATAATTCTTCCTGTTTTTGAATCATACTGTGTTTTATTGGTATCACAATCAAAATATAATCTTTTAAATTGTGAATATTGATAATAGATTTTTGTATCATTTTGTACTTTTTCTAATCCACCATAAGTATCTATTAACTTTGGCAAAAACTTTTGTACTTTTTGTGCATCTGCCCCATCTACTACCTGACTGATATTTTTGGCTAAATTAGTTATATATTTTGATTGGTATTTTTCTTCTAAATCTTTTACTTTCTTATTTACACCTTGTATTGTATCTTGTGTAATCTCACTTCCAGCAAACCATAAATTTTTATCAGCATCTGCATATAAAATAGTTGAAGTTGTTTTTTGAATACCCATTACTTTTATATTCATCACCTGGTATTGCTCTTGACTTGTCGCTCCTGTTTTTCGCTGATTATAATCTACTACTCTATTTAAAAGTGAAATCATATCACTTCCTCTTATGTCTTTTCTAGCATAAGTTTCAAATTGATTATTAAATTCTATTACTTGTGATTCCCTTTTATTTTCTGTATCAGAACTTTGATAATTTGATAAATTACTAAACATAAAAACTAAAAGTCCAATTATCATCAAGGCAATTAAAACACTTCCTGCCATAATCAGAGCTTTTGATGCATTCTCCATAAAAATTCCCTCCTTATTTTGCTGCTGTCATAGAACTAAATGATGATGACATACTTGTTAATCCAACAAATACAAGTGGAACAATTAAGTAACCAACAAACAAGCATACCATAGGAGCAAATCCTATTGCCTTTCCAATCATTCCTTTTTTCTTAATTAGTCTTTCGTTTGATTCTTTTCTTTTTTCTTGATAATAATCTCTTTCTGTATCTAACTCATCAAATGCATCGGTAATTGGTATCTTTTCTACTGCTGCTTGTAAGCTTTCAATAATTCTTACAAATTGTTGATAACTTACATCCTCTTTCATTGTCTCTAAAGCTTCCCATGCACCAGATTCATAGTTGTTAACACATTTGGTGATTGGTGCCCTGAAGATATTAGAATATCTCTCTAGCCATTCTAGGATAATTTCAACATTTACCCTCTCAATTTTCATTAGCATTAATATAATTGTTTGGAATTGCATTACTTCGTCTTCCATCTCTAACTGTCTCATTTTCACTTGGAAAATTAACAAAGCAATTGGTGCCATATATGCAACTACTGAGAATACAAAAGCTAGTAATAATTCAAACCATTGCATATATTCACTATTCACAATTTTTAATTTTCCTTGAATTCTCTCAACTGTTTTTGCAATTTCTTCATCTTGTGCATTTTCATAAAATTTTAGTTTTCTTACTGCTCTTTCTACTTGTTTATCTTCTACCTTCAACTTTCCTTTAAATTGCTCTAATACTTTATTGTCTTGCTCTGTTACTTCCATTGCTTTTTTAGCATCTTTGTCAGATAAACCACCAATAATATCATAATCAGTTGTTGGTTCTGTATAAACATAATTAATAGCAATCAAGTGTAATTGTGAAAATAGAAAAATAGATACAAAGAATGTTATAATTGCCATAGCAATTCTATTGATAAATAACCACTCCATTTTTAGTGGAGATGCTGAATCTTTTAAGTTCTTTTGAATTTTTCTATATTCTTTTGTTCCCTTCTTTGGTATAAATAAATCTACTATTTTTTTAATTGGTGCTTTTTTGTACAATTTTTCTTGCCATGGATTTTCTGTATTTTTCGTATTTGATCCTGTTGAACCATTATCTTTTAACTTTCTAATTAAAATGTAAGAAGCAAAAGTAATAATTAAAATTAGAATCTGTACAATCATTCCTGCTTTTCCTTGATACCAACTAGCAACAAATGAAAAGTTACTAATAGCCCAATTTTTTAATGGTTCTAATAATAAAACTGGTGCAATCGAAATTAATGATAAACTTTGGAACACATAATTTAATTTATCTCTTTTTAAAATTTCCAATTGCATTTCTTGTGTAATATTGTTAATGTTCTTTAAGTATAATGATGCACCATCTACTTTTCTATCTCCAAATTCTTTGGTTAGATAAGAAACTCCAGCAAATTCTTTTAAAAAGCTATTTGGCGCTACATCGTAATATTTTTCTAATTCCATTTCTGGATCATTAGAAATTAGTATTTCATATATTTTTTCTCCTTGTCTGGATACATTCATTTCTTCATCTTGTGATACTTGGTAAATGGCTTCTTCTACCATGTTAAATTCATGATATGCATGTCTAATTTCTGAGAAAAAGTCAATTTGTTCTTTTAGCATATCATTGTCTATCTTATCTACGTAACCATCAATTAAAATATCAATCATAAAGAATTCAAAAATTAATAAGATAAACATTAATAAGAAGTTCTCAGAAGTAAGGAAGATAGTAATTAAAAAGGTTGGAATAATGACTAAGATTGCTCTTGTTAATATTTTAGCAGTTCCTTTTCTGGTATTGTATTCATCATCAATATTAACAATTTCTAACCTTCTTCTTATTTTTAGGGCATATCTTTTGATAAATGGTATTTTTATGTATGATAAATACAATTTTTGGTACCATACCTCAGATGAATGCTTATTTTGTTTCGTTCCTTGTTGCAAGGCTTGAATTTTCTTGTATTCTGATTTTTGCATTTTCTTAGCTATTGAAAAATAAGCAAATATAATCAATGCAAAAGCTCCTGCTGCACCACCCATCAAATACAATAACATATTGTTATCCACTTCTTCTCTCACCTCTTTTTTCTATGTTATGCTTCTGTCGTAGCTGTTTTTGGTTTTCTTCCACGTTTGCTTGTTTGTGTTTCTCCTTCTGGAAGATCTCCCATTGCTGCTTGCACACTTTGACGTATTTTATTTCCCCAATGTTTTTCAATAAATTGATCAAATTTTTCCATATCTGTATCATCCATATTTGCTCTCATATCTCTTAAGTTTTCTGGTGAAATTGGATTGGTAATGATATATTCTCCATCCACATATTCTAATACATTTCTATGGATATATAATTGTCTATCTGTTATTTTTTCAAAATAATGTGTTGCATTATCAAAAAATTTGTCAAATTTTCCTTCTAAAGTTTTTTCTTTTCTATGGTCAAATGTATATTCATTTTTTTCTTCTACTGGAATACACTCTGTAATTCTTTCTACATATCTTTTTCCTCTAAAGTCTTTTGTTAAATGAATATCAAAATTTAATACTTGTACAACTTGCTCTTCTGCTGTTTTTTCATTTTTAAATACTCCTGCACGAAGCATTGAGTTTCTAAGAGCTGTTACTAAGTTTGGAAAAGTTTTAGCATGGTGTGTAAATAAGGTAAATTTAGAAGCAACTTGGGCAGCTTGTATCATCCAAGATGCTACGGGGTCTGTTGCAACTTCTCCGAATAATATTTACAGAACCGTCAGTTTTCTTTTGAACGTCCAATCCTTCTTGTCCTGATATAGTTTCTGTTTCTCTAAAAGTTAATATATTTCTAGTTGGATAAATTTTTCTTAAGTGAAGCTCGAATGCTGTTTCTTGAACACGGATATTCATTGTTTCATAAATGTTTTCAATCATACCCATTAGCATTGTTGTTTTACCACAACCTTGTTCACCAGTAATAGAAATAATTCTTGCTCCTTTTACTAAATATTTTAATAGTTCAATAGAATCTTCACATCCTGGTTCCCCTTTAAACCATTGCTCTAAAGTTGAACGTTTTACGTCAAATTTTCTTACAAAGAACGCCCATGTTTCTGAGAAACTAGGTCTTACAACAACAACTCTAGAACCGTCTTTCATTTCATTAATTTTATAACCATTTGTGTCTGATAATTGTCCAGGGTTATTGTATTTATAAATATTTTGACATACTCTTTTTAGCTCAGCTTCTGTTCCAAAAGATAAAAATTCTAAACGAATAGATTTACCTTGGAAGAAAATCCAAATACTATCACAAGCTCTTGGTACTTTATGTTCTGCTACTTGTTCTAAATAATCACCATCATCAGCCTGTGCTACTTGACTTAAAAAGCTCTCTGGAAGACCTGATACACCGTCCTGATATTCCGGTCAATGTTCATATCTCTTACTTCATCAATACTACTATATCCTTTATAATATTGATAAATTCTTTGTACAACAACTCCTAATTTATCTTCAAATGATAAAATGATATTTTCTTTTTCATAAATTTCTTCAATTTCTTGGCAAGTAATTACATAAGAAGGTTTTGTTTCCCCTTCTACATATTTTAAAGTTGCTAAATTGTATTTTTTAATTAATTCTGTTAAAGCTTCATAACCAAATTCTTTTTTGTAAGTATAAATTAATATATCAAATTTGTCTTGTGCTGTTAAAAGGGAAGGAATATCAAAAGAGATGGCTTTTGATATATTACTCTCTGTTACACCATATTCTTTTTCTAATAAGTCAAAAATTAATTCTTTTACATATTTTTTATCATTAACATCTCCATAAGTACATCCTTTTAATGCTTTTTTTAACTCATATTTTTTGTTTTTTCTTCTTTTTAATTCTTCTTCTGATAAACCAATATCATAAAGGTTAATTTTAGTAATTTCATCTAGTCTTCTCTTTACAAATTCAATCATTTTTTCTATGGTGTAAGTTTTATCATCAACATCTACTTGAACCTCAACTTCTGCTTCTTTCTTTTTCTTAATACTACGTTGTACCATATAAATTGCAACTCCAATTACGACTAGTATTAATATGATGTTTGTTATGGTCATATCTAGGTTCCCTCATTACCTATTTATCTCAAATTTTCTAATCGATATATAATATTATCTGCTGTTCTTCTTACTTCTGCTAAAAAGAATCCATTTCTATCTTCTTCTTCTGTTTTTCTAAGACTTAAAAATAAATCTGGCACTTTAGCTTCTTCACATGCTTCAAAAAATAAAGTATTATATGGTATCGTTGAAACTTTATTTCTTTCTCCTAAATACCTAGAAATATTTTTTATGTTATATTTGGAAAATTTGTCATATTTTCCAATAAGTAATAATGCTTTTTTGGATTTAAAGATTGGTCTTTCTTCTCGAATCTCCATAAAGTCATTAATTCTTGTTAATCTTTGGCTTAGTGATACAACAACTAAATTAGATCCTTCTAATATAGTCTCTTCTACATTATCCTGTACTTGCTTGTCTAAATCAACAAATACTAAATCATAATAGTTATTAGCTAAACTAATTATATCTGGGTAATATCTTCTTAAGTCTTCATATTCATCTTTTTCCCCTTTAAATGTAGGTAGTATTTCTAATCTATCTTTAAATATAATTTTTGTGTAATTTGTAATATGGTCTGGTGATAACTTGTTGCTTTTCATAATTCTAGCTAAACCTGCTATTCCTTCTTCCATCGTTACATTGGTATTTGGACCAAATAGTCCACGATTTTTTTTGTCTTTTCCTGCTGTTGGTTCCCAATAACAATTATCTAATCCATCATCTTGATATCCTGTTGTAATAACTAATATTCTATAGTTATGTTCAATTGCTAAATGAGTACAAATAGCAGCTATTGACAATGTTTTTCCAGATTGTTCTTTTCCATTGTTCCAAAATGTTATAATTGCCATTTTTATCCTCCTTTTTCAACAGCTTTTATGGCTTTTCTTATATTGGATTCACTTATATCTCCCAATATTTCTTGTGCTAAATAAGCTAGTCCATCTTTATATTGAACACTTAATTTTCTAAATTTTATTTTTGATAATCTTTGATTTTCATAAATAACATTTAAGTCTCCATTTTCAATTGGAAAGTAAATTCTGTATTCATTCCAAACTATTTTGTGTCCTAATGATAAAAAGTTTAAATAGTCATCTTCTTCTTTTATCATATCTTTTGAAAATAGTACTTTGGTTAGACTTGTTACTTCTTGCACACCACTTAAAATTTCTAATCCTTTTTTTAAAGAGTAATTGTCAAAAGAGGTTATAAAGTAATTTTTTTGTGCATTTTCTAAAGCAAAGTTGTAAAATCCTTTTGGATTATCTGTATCAATTAGGATAATGTCATATTCTAATTCCTGTCCTTCTTCTAATCCTAAATAGTTTTTTACATCATTGATACTGGTAAATCCGAATAGCGATATCAATATCTTCAAAATCGGTTACATATTTTAAAGTAGGGCTTATAGCTGGCACAATATACCTAGCTTTTTGCATTATTGTAGAATCCATAATTAACACTTTTTTGTCTAATATCGTTAATATTTTGGCTATGTATAACATTAAATCAGTTTTATCATATGCTCCTATGAACCCTATTTTTTTCATTCGTCCTTCTCTCCTTTTTATTCAATTGCTCCTGATAAAGAGTCTAAGTATTCTTTTCTTGTGTTTTTAGAATTTGTTATGCTTTCTTGCATATTTGTTTCTAAATTGCTTTGTGCTTGATCTCCTTGTGCTTCAATTACACTATTGATGTAGTTGTTTCTTAGTCCAGAAGCATCATTATTACTATATCTAGCTTTTATTTCATTCATTGCTCTTTCTAATATGTTTGGATCATTTTGTAATAATGCTGTTGCACTTTCATTTAATGGATAAGTTGGTGTTGCTGCTTCTTGCATTCCTGCTTCTGTATATTTGCTAGCATAAATTTTAGCTCCCTTAATTTTGTAAGTTTCAATTATAGCACAACTCATATGTAAAATTTCATCTTCTGATAAGTTAATCCATATGGTATCATTTGAATCTGTACCACCTACAGAAGGTATGCTAACTTCTTTTTTTGCTACTACTAAATAATCTTGCCCTGATGGCATCATTACTCTTATATCAACATAGTCTCCTGTTTCTAAATCCATTGGTAATACAATCATATTATACTCTTGTTTTCTAACATCATCTTGTACTACGCTATCACTTTTGCTCAATAATTCTGTTGTAATTACAGTATTTTTCTTCATTGTTACCTTTGCTACTAATGGTACACTATTTAGTTCTAAATATTCTTTGTTATTATTTCTTGTAATGTAGTAATTGTCTGTTTCTTCTTCTTTTTGTACTTCATAGTCATTACCATTTTTATTAATATATAATGTTGGTGTATTATTTTTTACTTTTGTAAAAATTTCGTTTCCTTCTTTATCTTGCAAAGCATAATTTTCAATTAAAGTAATGTCACTTGTTGCATTACTTGGTACAAGGTTTTTATTAACTGGTTGCATGGTTAGCATATCGTTTGTAATAACTTGTCCTGAGCTAACATCTTGATTTTATCTTCTTGTTCTTTTTTCGTTTTATTCATTAATTGCATAAATAATAATGCTATAATAGCTCCTGTTATTACAAGTGTTACTAGCATTCCTAATAAAAATGAATTTCTTGCTTTTCTTTGCATTGGATTTGTTGCCATGACAAATTCCTCCCTTAAATTTATTTTTTCTATATTTTTTTACAAAATATCCATCTAATTTATTGTAACGCAAACTCTATCCAAAATCAATATTTTTAAGTGTTGTTATAAAAAATTAACATTGTTGTAATATATTTGTAATATTAGCTTTGTTTTGCTGTTTTAAAGCCTTTTTAAGAAAATTTTTCTAGTACTTTTGCCACTCCTTCTTCTTGATTCGTTGTTGTTATATAATTAGCATCTTTTATAACATCTGGTGAACTTCCTTCCATGGCAACACCGTAATCCAGCTTCTTGTATCATTTTTTTATCATTTATATTATCACCAATTGCAATTACTTCTTCTTTCCTAATATTCATTTTTTGAATCAAATATTCTATCGCATCCCATTTATCCACATTCTCTAAGCTTATTTCTGTGTAATAATACGCTATTTCTATTTCTTCTGTCCCTTGTTTTATCGTTTTTCTTGCCATATGAGAAACATCTAGTACTTCAATTTTTTCGATTTGTCTTAACTTCCTAATAATTGATTGAAAAACAGTTTTATTATCATCACAAATTGTCATTTTTAAATAATTTTCTTCTTTTTTTTCTTTTACATATTCATAAAGATTATCGACAATACTAATCTTAGTTTGTTTGCTTTCTTCTTTTTTTAAATTTTCTTTTTGATAATATAAAACATTATGTTTTAAAGAAGTTGCTAGTATGTTTTTATCTGTATATACATTATAAGATATACTATTTTCTTCACATATTTTAATAATTTCTAGCACTTTTTCTTTTGGCAAAAATTTATTGTAAATGATTTCTTCTTTTTGGATATCATAAATAAGAGCACCATTTCCAGCAATAAAATAATTCTCACTTCCAATTTCTTTGGCAATTGTTTTAATAGAATCAATTGGTCTCCCTGATGCAATAACAACTTCTACTCCTTTTTCAATTGTTTTTTTTATTTGATTTTTAGTATTTTGTGTTACTTCTCCATATGGATTTAACATCGTTCCATCTAAATCAACTGCTATTAATTTATACATTTTCTTCTTCCTTCCTTACATACATTTTTCTTATTATAGCTTTAATTTTATTAATTTGCAATATTCTTTTTTAGTTTCACTTTTTTGGAAAAAATTACTTGTTTATTTTTTGCGATTTTAGCAAATGATAGTATTAGAAAAAGCAAAGGTTTTTTCTATATGTAATATTACAGGAGGTGAAAAAACGATGGCAACAAATTCAAACAAAAAATTAGTTCCAGAAGCTATGTCTGCTTTAGATAAATTCAAATATGAAGTAGCTAGTGAAGTTGGTGTTAATTTAAAAGATGGTTATAACGGAGATATATCAGCTAAAGACGCTGGTAGAATCGGTGGTAACATGGTTAGAAAAATGATTCAACAAGCTGAACAACAAATGAAATAGTTATATTTTAATACAATCCTTCAATCTTTGGTCAGGAAGTTAAATTTTGTTTTTATTTATTTTATTATAAAATACATAAAGGCAGGATTTGATTTCCTGCCTTTTTTATTGTATCAGAAAAATATATTTTACAAAAAATTTCTACGAATTTTTTTTACAGGAAAACAAAGACGAAGCATACAAAGTAGTCTTTATCATGCTTCGTCTTTGTTCTCCCAGTTCTATAGATATTCTATTCTATAAACCTTTTATGCTTCTGGTTCTACTAAACCATAATTTTTTCCATCTTTTAATCTATGAATTGCATTTACTTTTCCAGTTTCTACATTAATAAACACTAAAAAGTTGTGAGTTGGTTTTTCTTTTAATTTTAATACAGCATCTTCTGGTAACATTGGTTTAATTTCATAATAAGAAGTTTTAACAATTTCATTTGTTATTTCTGCTACAGGATCTATTGATGTTTCCATTGTTTTGATTGTTGCATCTTTCATCATTTTTTCTTTCTTTGTTTTTGCTTTTCTAATTTGCCCTTCTAATATATCAATATCTTTATCAATAGAAGCATACATATCTTTATCTTCTGTTACTGCTCTATATTTTTCTCCTTTTGCTGTTACATAAATTTCTGCTATTTGTTCATTTTTTTCTGTTTTTAAAGTAACTTCTGCCTCAGCATCTTCAAAATATTTATCAATTCTGTCTAATTTTCTTTCTACATAATCATTAATAGCATCTGTTATCTTTAGTTCTTTTCCTGTTATTTTTATTTTCATAAAAATCGCTCCCTTCTTCTTTTTCATATTTTTATTATATAAATAAATTTTCTAATTGTCAAACTTCCATTTTCTTCGTTCTACTATCTTTTATTGTATACCCTTCTAAATCTGGCATTTCTACATCTTCTTTTGTTAAAGTATTTTCTTCATAATAATAAGTTGAAATATTATCTGTTATATAGGTATCTATTTTTGTATATCCATTTCTTTCTCCTATTACTCTTTTGCTTTGTTTGTCAACAAACAGGTCTATTTCTTTTCCCCATTCAATTTTATAACAATCTCCATTAGCCCATTTATCTTTTGTCACTCTTGCTGTAATACTACTAACAATTTCTTGCCATATCTCTTTAGTTGATAATCCAGTATGTGTTGTGACAATAGCTATTGGATCTGCATAATAATCCATTTTAATAGCTTGTTTTTCATTCTCTTTTTGGATAAAAATCCAAAATTCTTTTGTTTCATTGTCTTTATATAGCATTCTTTGTATCATACCAGTCTCATCATAAGATGTATGTTTATATATTTCTTTATTTTGATATTTGAAACTCTCATTTATACTTCCTTTTATTCTCTGTTCTTCTATTCTTTGATAAAAATTTGTACTAGCTAAATCTTTTTCATATTGTACATCTATTTCTCTAATTATCTTGAATTTTCGATAAGTATTTATCACGAATATAGCTACTATTATTAATACAATGATTAATATTTTTTCCCATGTTTTCATCTTTTTTTCTTCCTCTCTTCTTTGGTATCTTTGTCCTTATTGTATAGAAGTTTTTTAAATAAGTCAATACTCTTAAAATAATTCTTCTAACTTATATTCTCTTTCTAATTTTTCATTAAAATAAAGTTTGGTTACTAACTTAAATTCTTCTAAAGCTTCTTCTTTCAAATTAAAAGAATATAATTTTTTAGGTGGTGCTGTTACTGTATATTTGATAGCATTTAATGTACTTTTGCTAATAGCAATTGTACTACTATCTTGTTTTCCACATATGTTACACTTAAAACCATTATCTTTTATACTAAAATAAGTTAATTTCTCTTTTTCCTTACAATTAGTACATTGTATAACTTTAGGCGTAAATCCTAATATACATAACAAACGCAATTTAAACACACCCAATACCATCTCCAAATTTTTAGTTGTCTCTGAGATCGTATAAAGTGTATTTAGTAATAATTGTAAAATTTGATAACAATTTTGATTCTCTTCCGTTACATCTTGCACAATTTTATTAATATGTACCGCATATTTTAATTTTTCTAAATCAATTCTAAGATTATAGAACACTTCAATTGGTTCTACCGAATTAATATGATAAGTACTGCTTCCTTTATAAGTTAAGTATTCCCCAAAGCAAAACATTTGCGTGCCAGCCAAAAGAGCACTCTTCGGTCTTCTGGCTCCTTTGGCAACACATGAAATTTTTCCGTATATTTGGTGTTAATATGGTAAGCATCTTATCAAAATCTCCCATATTATTTTCTTTTAAAACAATTCCATTTATTTTTACATTTGCCATTTATTTTTATCCTTTTTCATTTTCTTTTTCTTTGAAAGGAGTGTCCCTTAATCCCTCCTGGAAGGGATTTTTACTACGTCCCCTTATCCCTTCTTCAATTGTTTCAATTTGTTTTAGTTCCATAAATGCATTAATATCGCCTGTATTTTTAAAGGTTTCCCATGCTATTTTCTTAATCATAAGCTTTTTTTCTCTCCTTTATTTAAAGTTTTACCATTAATCTTATCTTTTGCATTTTTTTACTTTTTATACGTTTTTTGTTATTTTAATTTGAATTTGTTGATAATTTTATCATTGGATTTCCAGTCTTCTTTGACTTTTACCCATGTTTTTAAATTGATTTTTATACCAAAGTTTTCTTCCATTTCTATTCTAGCTAATCTTCCTATTTTTTTTAACATCTCACCATTTTTTCCTATGATGATTCCTTTATGCGATTCTCTTAAACAATAAATAGTTGCTTCTATGTCATACATTTCTTCCTTTTGCTTATTCCTTCTTTGTTTCATCTTTTCTACTTCAATATAAATACCATGTGGTACTTCATCTTGTAATAATTTTAAGGCTTTTTCACGAATTGTTTCTTCTGCTAATTGCCTTAATGTTTGATCTGTATACTCTTGTACATCATAATACGCAGGACCAGGTTTTAATTTTTTTTCTATTTCTTCTAAGATAATCTCTTTATATTTACTATTTAATGCTGATATCGGAATAACAGCTTCAAAATCGTATTCTTTACTATACATATCAATTAATTTTAAAAGAGTTTCTCTTTTTACTAAATCAATTTTGTTAATTACTAAAATCGTTTTTCTTTTTGCTTCTTTTATCTTTTCTAAAATGATATGATCTCCTTTGCCAATTTCTGTACTTGTTGCTTCTATTAAAAATAAAACAATATCTGCATCTCCTAAACTTGTAAAAGATGTCTCTACCATTGTTTCATTAAGTTTCGTTTTTGGCTTGTGAATTCCCGGTGTATCAACAAAGATGATTTGACTATTTTCTCTATTGACGATTCCTCTAATTGCTGTTCTTGTTGTTTGCACTTTATTAGCAATTGCTGCTACTTTCTCTCCTACCAATAAATTTAAAAGAGTCGACTTTCCTACATTTGTTCTTCCAATTAGTGTTACAAAACCGTGACTTAAATTCTTCTTTACTTGTTTCCATTTTTCTTCTCCCTTAATCTATTTTAATCTTCTTTCTTATTATACACTATTTTTTTGCTAAATTTGTAGAATTTGAAATTTTTTTATTTTTTATTTCATATTTTACATACAAATTACCTACTCTATTTTTGTTTACCTGCAAAAATTTTGTGGAAATTTTCTGTAAGATTTATGTTTTTCTATGCAACAAAAAAGTCACTTCTAAAAGTGACCTAAACTTAAGCATAAGCATGTCGTTTTTTAAAGCTAAGTAAATTCGTAATTTCTTTCTCAGAATTTTTAGCTTTTTTCGTTTTTCTTGCTCTTTCTTGTTCCAATTCTCTTTTTTGTTTTTCTGCCATAGATTGACAAATAGCCTTTTGATAAGTAAAATGTGTATCTTGTGCTATTTTACTCCAATTGTATTGATTTCTCACTTTATTTTTAGCCTTTTTCGTAATTTCTGCACAAAGTTTTTGATCATATAATACTTCTAATATAGAATCTGCAATAGAATTTGGATTTCCACAATAAGCTTTCATTCCATTTACTCGATGCTCAACAATTTCGTTTAATCCTCCAATATCTGATACAACTACTGGATTCTCAGATAGCATAGCTTCTAATGCTACAATTCCAAATGGTTCATAGGTACTTGGAAATACAGCAACATCTGCTGCTTTATACATTTTTTGTACATCTTTTCCTCCCAAATATCCTGCAAAATATACTTTATTAGCAATTCCCATTCTCTCTACTTGTTGTTTTAATTCCTCTATCATACCACCTTTTCCGCCAATGACAAGTTTACTATCTCGATATCCTTGTAATATTTTTGGCATTGCTGATATTAAGTGTTGCACTCCTTTTTCATAAACTAGTCTACCCATAAATAGAATTATTTTCTCATTATCCATAGCATATTTTCTTCTAAAATCATAGTCTCTTTCTACACCACTAAATAAATTCAAATTAACTCCATTTGGCACAACATTTATTTTTTCATATGGTAAACCAAATAATCTTTGTAGTTCACCTTTCATATAATTACTATTTACAATTACTTCTGCTGATTCATAAGTTAACATCCATTCTGTGTCATTGATGTATCTTTGTTGTTCATCATGAATCCCACTATTTCTTCCTGCTTCTGTAGCATGTATAGTAGATACAATTGGAATATTATAAGAGTTTTTTAACGTTTTGGCACTATAAGCAACTAACCAATCATGAGCATGAATAACATCAAACTTTCCTTGCTCAGCTATTATTTCATTTGCTTTTGCCACCATATTGAAATTTAATTGCATGATCCAATCAATAAAATTATTAGGATTTATCATATAATTATCTACTCTATATACTTTTACTCCCTTATCATCTTCAAAATAAGGTGCATCTCCATCTTTATAAGTTACAACTGTTACATCATGTCCATCTTTTAATAATGTTCTTGATAAATCATATACAACTCTTGCTATTCCTCCTACTACTCTTGGTGGGTATTCCCAAGTCAACATCAATATTTTCATGGATGTACTTCCTTTCTTTTTATTCTCTTTTGTTTTTTTCCGTTTTTCTGACATTTTTCTTCTTTTTATCTATTGTATACAACTTTTTAAAAATTGTAAATGCTTTTTTCAATTTTTTTTATTTTTTTGTATAATATAAGTTTCAAGAACCAATCCAAGAAAAAAGATAATAAACATAAAGTTTATTATCTTTTTTCTTACTCTTCTTCATTTCCATTTTGTTCTTCTTGATTATTTTCTTGCCCCTCATTTTCTTGTTCTGGGTTGTTCTCTTCATTATTTTCGTTTTCATTATCTTCTTGGTTGTTATTTTCTTGTGTATTCTCTTCTTGTTCTTCTCCCTCTGTTGAACCTTCATTTGATGTATTGTCTTTTGTCATATTTTCTTGTTTTTCCCCATTTGTATTACTGTTTGTATTGTTATTTTGTTCTTGCCCTTGTTGATTTTTATTTCCTTGTGCTGTAATACCATATTTATTCATCCATTCCTCAGCATTAATTATTTGGTCATTCACAGCAATATAATAATGCTTTTCTCCTCCTGTAATTGTCATATAAATATCATCTGCTACTGGTGTGAATAATTGTTGCCCAGACGAATTAATTAAAGTATATTTTCTATCTTTACAAGCTACTAACACATTATAATTAGGAATTACTAATAGATTTAATGCTTCTTTATTATTTGATGCTATGTATCCTAAGCTATCATAAGTATATTCTATTACTTGATTTCCTTTTTTATCATACAATGCCCAAAATTTATCTTTTCTAGCTGGAATTAAATTTTCTGCTAAAATATATTTGCTTTTAATGTTATTTTGTGAAAATCTGGAAATATCTACTCCAATTTCATCATTTTCAATATAAATTTTAGTGTTTCCATTTACATCAATTACACCATATTTATTATCTTTTTTGGCAATATATAATCCAGCATCACTATCCATTAATTCAATACTATCATAAATAATTTCAACTTTAGTATCTCTTGTTGCTGATAAAATTCCAACTTTCTCATTACTTTTTACTAAAAAGTCTCCTGTATTTGGTAAATATGTAATATTTTCATATTTTGGTTCTAATATAATACTTCCATCTGTTTTTATAACACCATATTGACTTTTATTTTGGTCTTTTGCTACTACTAATTGATCTTTCAATATAGCTTTTTGATTAACAAAAACCGTACTAAGTTCTGTATAGCCATAATCTAACACTTTATTTTGATAATACTGATATAAAGCAGGTGTTGTCCATATTGTTATAGAATTTGCCTCTTGTTTATAATCAAAACTGATATTAAAAGCTTTTTCAAGTCCTTCTGTTGTAACATATAATTCCCCATTTATTGCTTTTACTGGTTTTTTAATATACACATATTCATAGTTAGTGGTATTAGTTGTTAAATCTAATTTATATATTTTGGTTTCACCTAATTCAAAATTAGCTACTTCATTTTCATTAATAATATAACACTTACTTTTGTTTTCTGATTTATCTGTATATTCTCCATTGTAACTCTCATATCCTAAATATTCTGCAATCGCTTTAATAGGAGCATATATCGTTCCATCACTTTCAAATACTAACAAATTCTTCGCTTTTGTATTGGCTTGTCCATTTATTGTTAGTTTCATAGTAGTACTTTGAATATATGCTAAATAAATTACAATCGCTATAATAGTCATCATTACAAAGACAATTGCTACTAATACTATTTTGGTTGCTTTCTTTTTCTTTTTTTCTTCTTTATTTTGAAAGTTTTCTTCAATTAAGTTCATCCTATATACCTCCTACTTTATTGGATATATCCATATTTTCGATAAAATTCATCACGAAAGTTTGCTAAATTGTCATTTTCTATTTCTATTTTAACTCTTTCCATTAAATTAGTCAAGAACCTTAAATTATGGATAGATAATAATCTATCTCCCAAAATCTCATTTGTTTTTACTAAATGTCTAATATAAGCTCTTGTATAATTTTTACAAGTATAACAATCACATTCTTCATCCAATGGTCCCCAATCTCTTTCATAAGTAGCATTTCTAACCACTACTTTTCCTCTGGAAGTCATCGCTGTTCCATTTCTTGCAATTCTAGTTGGTAAAACACAATCACACATATCAATCCCTGCTATAGCTGCTTCTATTAAATAATCTGGTGTACCTACTCCCATCAAATATCTTGGTTTATCTTTTGGTAACATTGGTGTTGTATATTTTAAAATTTCTAAAAACTCTTCTTTTGGTTCTCCTACACTAATTCCTCCAATAGCATATCCGTGGCAAATCTAGTGCAATTAAATCTTCTGCACTTTTTTGTCGTAAATCTTTAAAAAATCCTCCTTGTACAATACCAAATAATGCTTGCTTATCTACTGTTGTATGAGCATCTTTACATCTTTTTGCCCATCTAGTTGTCCTTTCCATTGATTGTTTGGTATATTCATAACTAGCACCATGTTCTACACACTCATCAAATGCCATCATAATGTCACTACCTAAATCTTCCTCAATTCCCATAACACTTTCTGGTGAAAAAAAATGTTTACTTCCATCTAAATGAGATTTAAATTCAACCCCTTCTTCTGTAATAGTTCTTAATGCTCCTAAACTAAATACTTGAAATCCTCCACTATCTGTTAAAATCGGTCTATCCCAGTGCATAAACTGGTGCAATCCACCCGCCTCTTTTACAATTTTACTTCCTGGTCTTAAATACAAATGATAAGTATTGGATAAAATAATTTGTGCTTTTATTTCTTCTTTTAATTCCTCTGGTGTCATAGATTTCACGGTAGCTTGTGTTCCAACTGGCATAAAAACTGGTGTTTGAATATCTCCATGTGGTGTATGAATAATCCCTCTTCTTGCTCCAGTTTGTTTACATTCATGTATTAGTTCATAAGTTACTGCTTTTTTCATTTTACTTTTCTCCTTTTAACTGAATAAACATAGCATCGCCAAAACTAAAAAATCGGTATTTTTCTTTTACTGCTTCTTGGTATGCTTCTAACATATAATCTTTTCCAGCCATTGCTGATACTAACATAAGAAGTGTTGATTTTGGCAAATGAAAGTTAGTAATTAATCCATCCAAAATTTTAAAAGAATAACCTGGATAAATAAATATTTTTGTCTCTCCTTCCGCTTCTTTTATTTGTCCCTTTTCATCTGCCACTGTCTCTAACACTCTACATGATGTAGTTCCGAATGGCAATAACTCTTTTTCCTTCTTTTTTTGCTAAATTAATTTTATCTGCCTCTTCTTTTTTGATAAAATAATGCTCTGAATGCATTTGATGGTTTTCTACTATATCTTCTTTAACTGGTCGAAATGTCCCAATTCCAACATGCAAAGTTACATTAGCAATAACCACTCCTTTTTGTTGCAATTTTTCTAATAGTTCTTCTGTAAAATGTAATCCTGCTGTTGGAGCTGCTGCTGATCCATTAATTTTAGCATAAACCGTCTGATACCTTTCTTTTTGTTTTAATTCTTCATGAATATAAGGTGGCAAAGGCATAAGTCCAATTTCATCTAATATTTCATTAAAAATACCTTCATAATAAAATTTCACTCTTCTAGTTCCACCTGGCATTACTTCTAAAATTTCTGCTCTTAATTTTCCTTCTTTAAAAATTACATTTGTACCTACATGAAGCTTATTTCCTGGTCTTACAATACATTCCCAAATGTCATTTTCTATATGATTCAAAAGTAAAAATTCAACTTTTGCTCCTGTTTCTTTTTTTCCATATAATCTGGCTGGAAGCACTTTTGTGTTATTTCTAACCAGCACATCTCCTGGTTCTAGATAATCAATAATATCTTTAAAAACTTTATGCTCAATGGTTTTTTCTTTTTTATTTAATACCATCAATCTTGATTCATCTCTTTTTTCAATTGGTATTTGTGCTATTAGTTCTTCTGGTAGTTCATAATCAAATTCTGTTACTTTCAACTTAAATATCCCATCTTTCTTTTTTATTTTAAGAGTGTCCCAAAATCCCTTTTAGAAGGGATTTAAAGAACGTCCCCCAATCCCTTTATCAATTCTTTTACTTCTTCTAGGATGTTTTCTGGTTCTTTGAATACTTCTTTCATTTCATAAGAATAATCAAAATTACTACTTTTGGCTGGTTTTAAAATGTAAATTTGCTCTGGTAATCCTACTTTTCCATTATTTGTGTTGATATTTTTATTCATATAATCAGTATACCATTTTTTCTGTCCAATTAATGCTTCATTTTTATATCCATATTTTTCATAATCGTGTAATTCTGGTCTTTGGTAACCATATTCTTCTGCATTTCGCTCTAAAGAATGCAAAAATTCATGTAATAATACTTCTTCTGGGAAAGTATTAATTCTACCATCATATTTATAAATGTAACTTTTAGAATCATTTGGCAAACGTATATTAGAAAATCCTATTCCATAGTAATCCATAGAACCTAATCCAATCCAATCATTTACTTGAATGTCATTTTCATGTTTTTCATCACCGAAGCCTTACTATCACAAAAATATGATCATAATCATGTGCTTCTATCACATCTTTTATTTGTCCTTCTACATCTTCTGCTGCTACAAAGTAACCAAATTCTTTATCATAAGATAATTTTGAAAGAGGTGTTTCTATTTCATAAATGTCACACTCTGCTGTCATTTTTCCTCCTGATAAGGTATTACAAGAATTTTCAAATAAACTAATGGTATTTGTTATATCTCTTACATCATTACCGTGTTACTTGTAACTGTAGTCTTTTTTGATCAATTGTTACATCTGTATTTCGGAAAATAAAACAGGCAAATTTCCAGTTATTATTTTGCTCGGCAATTCCTTCTTCTATCTTAAAATCAGCAAACCATGCTTCACCTTTAACTTCTCCTTGATATCCACCTAATCGAAATCCTACATTTAATTCTTCTCTATCTTTGCTATTAAATAGCAATTCAATTTCTTGCCAGTCTTGAGTTCCTCTAACTGCTATGGATCTTTCTGTAGTTCCTTCAATCGAAATTTGTGCTCCTAAAGTAGCCAATTCTTCTTTTGCTTCTACTTGATTGGTTTTTACCATACAAGTTATTTTATAGGGTTGATTTTTTTTAACTTGTATTTTTTTATAAAACATAGCATCATTATAATCTGGATTTTCTATTTTATAACTTCGCTTTTTATCATATTTGATTTCTTTGTCTCTTGTAAAAACAGAGCTATATAAATTTGTCTCACTTCTTACATAATTATTAAAGTTTTTTTGTTGATAAAATTGATAAACAAAATACAATAGAATGAGTAAAATAATCATTAGTATATAATAACTTATTTTATTCTTTTTCCTATCTTGGTTTTGCTTCATAACTTTTCCTCCATGTTTATGATAATTTTTAGGACGTAGACAAAAACTATGATCTCTACATTTTTTCTCATAATTTTTTGACTTCGTCCCTAAAATTATTGTAACATACTTAAATTAATTCTGTCTTGGTCATCAATATTAATTACTTTAACAGTAACCATATCTCCAACGTGAAGAACATCTTCAATATTTTTGATTCTTTCTTTTGATATTTTAGAAATGTGTAATAATCCTTCTTTTCCTCCACATCCTAAATCTACAAAAGCTCCAAAGTTCATTAAACGAACCACTTCTCCATAATAAATTCCACCAACTTCTACTTCTCTTACAATGTCTTCTACCATTTCTAAAGCTTGGATTGCTTTTTCATTATCACTTGAATAAATAAATACTTGTCCGTCTTCTTCAATATCAATTTTTACACCAGTTTCTTCAATAATTTTGTTAATTACTTTTCCACCAGGTCCTATTACATCTTTTATTTTGTCTACTTTAATTTGTGTACTTACTATTCTTGGTGCATATTTAGAAATTTCTTCCCTTGGTTTTTCTATAACAGGTGCCATAACTTCATCTAATATATATTTTCTTGCTTTTTTTGTTTTTTCAAACGCTTCTTTGATAATGTCATAAGTTAAACCATCACATTTGATATCTACTTGAATGGCTGTAATTCCTTCTAAAGTTCCACCAACTTTAAAATCCATATCTCCAAAAAAGTCTTCTAATCCTTGAATGTCTACTAACATTACATAGTCATCTTCCTTTTCTGGATTAGTTACTAATCCTGTTGAAATACCTGCTACTGGTCTTTTAATTGGTACTCCTGCATCCATTAAAGATAAGGTACTTCCACAAATACTTGCTTGTGAAGTAGAACCATTAGATGATAATACTTCTGATACTACACGAATAGCATATGGAAATTCTTCTTTGGATGGTAAAACTGGTACTAATGCCTTTTCTGCTAAAGCACCATGTCCTACTTCTCTTCTACCAGGTCCTCTACTTGGTCTTGCTTCTCCTACAGAATAGCTTGGGAAATTGTAATGATGCATATATCGTTTTGATTCTTCCATATCAATTCCATCTAATACTTGCTCTTCACTAATCATTCCTAGTGTTGCAATAGACATAACTTGTGTTTGTCCTCTTGTAAATAAAGCACTTCCATGAGTTCGTGGAAGTAATCCTACTTCACAAGATAATGGTCTTATTTCATCTAATTTTCTTCCATCTACTCTTTTGTGTTCGAAATAGATCATTTCTCTTACACATTTTTTTTCTAGCTTGTAAATGGCTTCTCCTATATCTTTTTTATGTTCTTCTAATTGCTCTTCTCCAAATTTTTTAGTATATGCTTCTTTGATTTTATCTGTTAATAGATCTAAATTTTTGTCTCTTGTTTCTTTGTCTTCCTCTTGGATTTTTTCTTTCATTTCTTCTTTAAAATTGTTTTCTATAAATTCATATATTTCTTTATCTACCTCAAATGATTGGTATTCAAATTTTGGTTTTCCAATTTCTTTTTGTATTTTACTAATAAATTTACAGATTTTTTTAATTTCTTTATGTGCTTCTTTAATTGCTTTTAACATAGTAGCATCTGGTACTTCATTAGCTCCTGCTTCAATCATAGTAATTTTCTTTTCTGTTGCTGCTACAGTTAATGTTAAATCACTTTTTTCTCTTTGCTCTACTGTTGGATTTATGATTATATTTCCTTCAACTAGTCCAACATTTACAGCTGCTGTTGGTCCGATTAAATGGAATATCAGAAATAGCTAAGGCAGCTGCTGCTCCAATCATAGCAGCTACTTCTGGTGAATTGTCTTGTTCAACACAAAGTACTGTTCCAACTACTACTACATCATTTCTGAAATCTTTAGGAAATAATGGTCTTAATGGTCTATCAATTGCTCTTGATGTTAATATTGCTTTATCACTTGGCTTTCCTTCTCTTTTTAAAAATCCTCCTGGTATTTTTCCTACAGAATATAATTTTTCCTCAAAATCTACTGATAATGGAAAAAAGTCAATCCCTTCTCTTGGTTCTTTTGATGCTGTTACATTAACTAATACACATGTATCACCATAACGCACTAATACACTTCCATTGGCTAAACCTGCCATCTTTCCTGTTTCTATTACAAGTTTTCTTCCTGCTAATTCTGTTTCATAAGTTTTAAACATATTTTTTCCTCCTTTTAATTGTTTTTGCACCAAACAGGGTATTTTAAGCCTACTTTCTAGTTTTGGCTTTCCCTTTATTTTTTTAGCAAGTTTAGATTGTAACCTCTATAATATCTTACCCCTTTTGGCTTAAGATATTATACAAGCTACTTACCTAAAGACTTGCTTTTTTATCTAATTATACTCTTTATTTCTTATGCTTTTATTCCTAATAAAAAGCCCATGCCAAATAAGCTATGGGCTTTCTTTTTATTATTTTCTTAATCCTAATTTTTCAACAATTTCTCTGTATCTGTTTATGTCTTTTTTAGCTAGGTAGTTTAATAAGTTTCTTCTTTTTCCTACCATTTTTAAAAGACCTCTTCTTGAATGATTGTCTTTTTTATGGATTTTTAAATGCTCGGTTAATTCATTAATTCTTTCTGTTAAAAGAGCGATTTGTACTTCTGGTGAACCAGTATCATTTTCCTCTCTTTTGTAAGTATTAATGACTTCTTGTTTTCTTTCCTTTGTCATTATTATTACACCTCCTCATTCTTTTTTGCCTTTAACCTAGCTTAAAGTTTTGGTGCTTTTCTTAAAGCCACGTAAAAGGTATTTGTCTTTTTGACATTCTTAGTATACTATATTTTGGAATAAATTTCAAGTGTTTTAGAAAAAAGATTTTTCCTTGATTCCTTTCACTCTATTTTTATTTCTTAAATATTAGAATTTTCCTTAAAACTCAAACTTCTTTTACAATAATATCTCTTTTTAAAAACTCTTTTTCTACTACTCCTATACCAATAAAAATATCTTCACAAAAAATTCGATAAACATCATCTGGTTTTTTCATAGTTAGTTTAACACCATTTAAAAAAGGCTGTAATCTTTTTGCTTCCAAAATAATTTCTGGTTTATCACAAAATAAATTTTCTATTGTTATATATGGTATATTTTCTTCTTGTAATTCTTCTACTGCTATTGCTTGTTTAATCGAAAATTCTCCTACTTTACTTCTATTTAATGCTGACATATAGCCAACTGTACCTAATTTTTTAGCAATATCTTCACATAAACTTCTAATATACGTTCCTTTAGAACAATATACTTGAAATTTAATTTGATTTTTCTTTTCTTCATAATCTAATAATGTAATTTCATAAATTTCAATTGGTCTTGGCTTAATTTCCACAGTTTGTCCTTTTCTAGCATATTCATATAGTTTTTTTCCCTTTACTTTAATTGCAGAATACATAGGAGGCATTTGTTCTTGCTTTCCTAAAAAAGTTTTTAGTACTTTTTCTATTTTTTCCTTTTGAAAACAACCTTTTTGCACTATTTTTGTTTCTATTACTTTTCCTTCTGCATCCCCTGTATCTGTTTTTTTTCCTAATGTTAATTCTACTTCATACACTTTACTATGATTTACGAGATATTTAGCGCAAAGTGTTCCTTTTCCAACTAATAATGGTAGCACTCCTGTTGCCATTGGATCTAATGTACCAGTATGCCCTACCTTTTCACCTGTTATTTTTTTTGCTTTATATACAATGTCATGCGAAGTACAATTTTTTGGTTTGTTAATAATTATGATTCCATCCATTTTTTTATTTCTTTCATTAATTTTTCTTTTACTTGTTCTACAGTTCCTTGTATCAAGGCTCCTGCTGCTCTAGCATGACCTCCACCACCAAATAACAAGCATATATCAGACACATTAATACCATCTTCTGAACGTAATGATACTTTATATGCTTCTTCTCCTTCTTTTTGCCTAATAAAAATAGAAACCAAAACACCTTCAATATCTTTTCCAATATTTACTAATCCCTCATGATCTCCTGGCTCAGCATTTACTTCCAATTCATCTTGTGTATTCATATAAGTAAATGCTACTTTTCCGTTTTCTAATAATTCCATTCGCTCCATAATCCTTTTCGTCAATTCAAAATTTGCTCTTGTTTTTGTTCCCATTGTTTTTTTATAAATATCAGGAACATTTACTCCCAAACGAATTAGATCAGCAATATATTCAAAAGTATCAGGTGTAATTCCTCTATAACGAAATCCTCCTGTATCTGTTATAATTCCTGTCATAAGGCATGTTCCAATTTCTTTTGACAAATTGATTTCAAAATAATCAGCTATTCCCACTAATATTTCACAACACGCAGGAGAAACTGGATTCACATAGTTTAAATCTCCATACATATTATTACTTCCATGATGGTCAATGACAATTGTCCTCTTGGCATTTTCAAAATATTCATTAGGAATCAATCTTTTAAAATTAGCACAGTCAATAGAAATTGCCAAATCATAATTTTTAATTTCTGAGGAATCCTTAATTTCTCCCACTGATGGTAAAAAATTAAAAATTCTTGGGTATTCAGGAATAATTAAATCTACCTTTTTTCCCAAACTCTCTACCATAAGTTTCATTGCCATACTTCCACCTATTGCATCGCCATCAGGTGATTCATGTGTTAATATCACGATGTTTTGTGCTTTTTTTATTTCTTCTAAAATTTCATCTAATGTCATCTTTTTCCCCCTTTTTATTACTCTTCTTCTTTTTTGGGCATAATTTCTTTTAAAATCGTATCAATCTTAGCTCCATATTCTAAAGAATCATCTAATTCAAAAAGTAATTCTGGTGTGTTTCTTAAGTTTACTTTCCTTGCTAATTCACTTCTAATAAAACCTGCTGATTTTTTTAGTGCTGTCATAGTTTCTTTTACATCTTTAGCATTTAAAATACTAACATATATTTTAGCATACTTTAAATCATTTGTTACTTTAACTTTTGTTACACTAATTAAACCTGTCACATTTGGATTTTTTAGTTCATAGCCTATAATTTGACTAAGCTCTTTTTTATATTCTTCCTCAATACGTCCTAATCTCGTTTGATTCTCTGGCATTTCTTTTCCCTCCTTTATAACAAAAGGGATAAGGGGACGTTCTTTAAATCCCTGCTAGAAGGGATTTAAAGAACGTCCCCCCATCCCACTTTTAAGTTCTTTTTATTTCTTCCATGATATAAACTTCTATCATATCGCCTTCTTTAATGTCATTGTAGTTTTCTATTTGTATTCCACATTCAAATCCTTTTCCAACTTCTTTTACTTCATCTTTAAATCGTTTTAAGGTAGATAAATGTCCATCATGAATAACAACATTTTCACGAATAATTCTTACTCCTGCATTTCTTTCTACTTTTCCGTTTAATACATAACCACCAGCAATTGTTCCAACATTAGATATTTTAAAGGTTTGTCTTACTTCTACATTTCCAATTACCTTTTCTTCAAATTCTGGATCTAACATTCCTTTCATTGCTGCTTCTACATCTTCAATTGCTTGATAAATAATAGAATATTGTTTAATTTCCACTTCATCTTTTTCTGCCATTTCTTTTGCCATATTATCTGGTCTTACATTGAATGCAATAATAATGGCATTTGATACTTTAGCAAGTGTTACATCTGATTGGTTCACCGCTCCTGCTGCTGCATGAATTACTTTTACCCTTACTTCTTCATTGGCTAATTTTTCAAGTGCTTGTTTTACAGCTTCCACAGAACCTTGTACATCTGCTTTTACAATTAAATTTAATACTTTTAGATTTCCTTCTTCCATTTGACTAAATAAATTGTCTAATGTTACTTTTGTTGTAGCATTAATAGCTTTTTCTCTTTCTTGACGTTTTCTTCTTTCAATCAAGTGTTTTGCCATCTTTTCATTCTTTACTTCATAGAAGGTATCTCCTGCTGATGGAACTTCTGTTAATCCCATAATTTCTACTGGTGTCGATGGTCCTGCCTCTTTTACGCTTTTTCCTTTGTCATCTTTCATTGCTCTAATTCTACCAATAGAAGAACCTACCACAATAGTATCTCCTACATCTAAAGTTCCTCTTTGTACTAACATAGTAGCAATTGCTCCTTTAGATTTGTCAAGTCTTGCTTCAATAACAGTTCCTTTGGCTTGTTTATTTGGATTTGCTTTTAATTCCAATACATCTGCTTCTAATAATACCATTTCTAACAATTGCTCAATATTTTCGTTTTTCTTAGCAGAAATTGGAACATATATAGTGTCTCCTCCCCACTCTTCTGGAACTAATTCATAAGCCATTAATTCTTGTTTTACTTTATCAATATTCGCATCTGGTAAATCAATTTTATTGATAGCTACAATAATTGGTATTTCTGCTGATTTAGCATGATTAATTGCTTCCACTGTTTGTGGTTTTACACCGGTCATTTGCTGCTACAACTAAAATCGCAATATCTGTAATTTGAGCACCTCTTGCTCTCATAGCAGTAAATGCTTCATGTCCTGGTGTATCTAAAAATGTAATTTCTCTATCTTTTACTTTTACTTTATAAGCACCAATTGCTTGTGTAATTCCTCCTGCTTCTCCTTCTATTACATTTGTTTTTCTAACTGTGTCTAGTAAAGAAGTTTTTCCATGATCAACATGCCCCATAACAACAATAACAGGTGGTCTTGTTTCTAAGTCTTCTTCTCTATCTTCTGAATCATCAAATAAAATATCTTCTTCTGTCACAATTTCTTTTTTTGTTGCATTAATTCCAAATTCTTGTGCAATTAAGTAAGCAGTATCAAAATCAACTTCATTATTAATCGTTGCCATAATACCATAGCCTAATAATTTTTTGATAACTTCTGCTGTTGTCTTTTTTATTTCAGCCGCAAAATCTTTTACTGTAATTGTTTCTGGAATTTCAATTTGTGTTAATTGGAATATTTTTTGTTTTATTCTTTCCTCTTGATTTTTGTTATTTCTTTTCTTTCCTCTTCTTCCACGCTCTGTCGTCAAATCATAATAATCAAGCATTCCTCCATCTTGTTCATCAAACATATTTGATAATCGACTAGTTTGTTTTAGTGTTTTTAATTTACCTTCATCAAAGTTGTTTCCACCATTATTTCTTCTTGTTTTATTCTTTTTATTGGTTTTATTTTCGTCAAATTTATTATTTCTTTGTTTATCTTGCCCTCTATTATATTCTCTAACTGTTTCTTTCTCGACAGTTTCTACTGCCATAATATTCTTGATATTTTTTTCAATCCCTTTTTCATCTAATGGTCTTTTTCCAAATCTTTCTCCATTATTCCTATTATGGTTAAATCGATTATTTCCATTATTATTGTTATGATTATTATAATAATTATTGTTATAATTATTATAATTTCCTCTATTTTCATTATGGTTTTTATTGAAGTTATTATTCCTAAAATTATTGTTTTGATTCTTATTTCTGTTATTATAATTATTATTTCTATTTTCTTGATTTTCTTTATGTTCTCTATTTTCCCTATTTTCTTTGTTTGCATTCTCTGTTACTACCAATTTTGGTGTAGTTTTCTCTTCTTTTACTTTTGGTTCTATTCTTTCAACTACTTCTTCTTTTTTTGGCAATACTTCTTCTACTTTTTCAACTTCTTCTTGCTTTTTAGGTTCTTCTTTTTTAAGCCCAAATAATTCGCTTACTGTCATTGGTTTATTTGGCTTATTACGATACACAATATTATAATCTTTATTTTGTTTTCTTTCTACAAAACCAACATTATTTTTCTTTTCCTCTTTTTTTACTATTTCTGTTTGTTTTACAGTTTCTTCCTCTGTTATAATAACTTCTCTTCTAATAATAACTGGTGCTTTTTCTTCTTTTTTCATATCTTTCTCTTTTTGCTTTCCTTCTTTTTTTGTTAATGCATTTTCAATTTTCTTTGCATCCTCTTCATCAATTCCACTTAGATGACTTTTAGCTGAAATTTTTAATTTATTTGCTACATCTAATATTTCTTTACTGGTTAAGTCAAATTTTTTTGCTATTTCATGTATTTTTATCTTACCCAATAAGTTCACCCCCATTATTTATTTTCTGTATTTGGTTTGCTAAGTTTTTATCCTTAATCCCAATAATCGCTTTGTTAGACTTTCCTATTGCCTTACTTAAACTCTCTATTTTTTCCTCTATAATAATCATTGGTATGTTATAGTTTTCCCCTATCTTTTTAAATTTTTCTTTTGTTCTATCTGATGCATCTTTTGCAATAATTATTAAATATACATTTTTCTTTTTAATTTCTTCTTCCACACTATCTGCTCCAAAGCAAACCTTTCTAGCTCTTGCCGATAATCCCATTAATCCTAAAATCCTTTTATTTACCAAGAATGACACCTCTTAAATTCTCATAAATTTCTTCTGATATTTTCATTTCAAATACCTTTTCTAATCTCTTTGATTTAATTGCTTTTTCTAAACATTGTATATCATTACAAATATAAGCGCCTCTACCTTCCTTTTTTCCTGTTTTATCTATACTAATTAATTGTTCTTTATTTTTTACTATGCGAATAAAATCTTTTTTGTCTTTTTTGCTGTTACATCCCATACAGGTTCTTTGTGGCTGTTTTTTCATGGTTATCATTCCCTTCTTCTTTAAACGTGTCCCTTCTTTATTGATTGTATGTCTTGCTTTTTATTTTATTCTGCTTCCTTTTCTGGTTCTTCTTCTTTCTTTTCTTCTTCATTTTTTGTTAACATTTCTCTAAATTGTGTTTCTGATTTGATATCTATCTTCCAATTAGTTAGTCTTGCTGCCAATCTTGCATTTTGACCTGATTTTCCGATTGCTA
This sequence comes from uncultured Clostridium sp., assembly GCA_947244675.1. The sequence continues at coordinate 30,970 of CAMXLV010000006.1, forward strand.
ATGATAATTGGTCATCTGGAACAATTACTTGTGCAAATTTTTCCTCATCTTTAATATCTACTGCTAAAATTTGTGCTGGAAGCAAAGCTGATGCGATGTATATAGATGGATCTTCATTCCATTCTATGACATCAATTTTTTCACCATTTAATTCATTAATTACATTTTGAATTCTAACTCCTTTTTGCCCTACACAAGAACCTACAGGATCAATGTTTGGATCTGGTGAATAAACAGCTACTTTACTTCTATATCCTGCATCTCTTGAAACACTTTTAATTTCAATAACTCCTTCATAAATTTCTGGTATTTCAAATTCTAATAATTTTCTAACAAAGTCTGGATGGCTTCTTGATACAATTACTTGTGGTGCTCCTTTAGCCCCTTTTTCTACATCTAATACATAACCTTTTATTTTATCATTTACATGATAGTGTTCTGTTGGAATTTGTTCTTTGGATGGCATAACTCCTTCTAGCTTTCCTAAATCCATTACTACAATACTATGGTCTGCTTTTTGAACTAATCCGTGAAACAATTTCTCCTCTTCTATCATTAAATTCTGTATAAATGATTTCTCTTTCTGCTTCTCTTAATTTTTGAATTATTACTTGTTTTGCTGTTTGAGCTGCAATTCTACCAAAATCTCTTGGTACAATTTCAATTTCTACCATATCTCCTTCTTTAAAATCAGGATTGATTTTTTGTGCTTCTTTTAAATTAATTTGTGTTTCTTTGTCCATTACTCTTTTTACTACTTCTTTTAAAGAATATACATGGGTTGCTCCTGTTTGTTGATCCATTTGCACTTTTACATTTTCTAAAGAATCAAAATTTCTTTTATAGGCTGTTACTAGTGCTGTTTCTATGGATTCTAATAAATAATCCTTTTTGATTCCTTTTTCTTTTTCTAGCTCCTCTAAAGCTAAAATTAGTTCTTTGTTATCAATTGCTGGTTCTTTCATTTTTCCTTTTTCCTCCCTTTTTACCAATGATAAATTGTTTTTATTTGTGCTATGTTTTTACGTTCTATTTCTATGTTTTCTTCTATTGCTATTTTTTCTTCGTCAAAGGCTTGCAAAATGCCTTGATATTCTTTTTTTCCATTTGCGTCTTTTTGAAATAATTTTATTGCAATTTCTTTTCCTATACTCTGTTTTAGATGTTTGTCCTTCTTAAGTAATTTTTCAACACCGTGTAGAAGATACTTCTAAAAAGTATTGCTCTTTTATGTAGTCTGCTTTGTCTAATATCTCGTTTATAGCATTGTTTACTTTTTCACAATCATCTAAATCAATTCCTCCTTCTGGCTTTTCAATAAAGATTCGTAAAAAATAGTTTTTTCCTTCTTTGGCATATTCTACATCATATAAGTCATACCCTATTTTTTGGATAACTGGTTGTAATAGTATTTCTACTTTTTCTTCTATACTTGCCAAGATTTCCTCCTTTTACTTTTCAAAATTTAAGAGTGGGATTTGTTCCCACTCTTGCTGTATTTTTATTTCTAACTTATTATAACCAATTTTTGCCATAAATGCAAGCTTTTTTTAATTTTTTCTGGATTTTTTTGATATCTACACTACATAGAGCACAAAACGAAAAGAAAGATCTTTAAAGGTTCCATTAATGTGATGTCCTCGATAAGAAGCTACTCCATTATTTTTAACAAAAGTTCCTCCTCTAACATTGTTAGGATATTTATCATATGTGGTATTTCTTTCTGCTATATATTCGTTGCAATTTCCTTCTAAATCATAAATATTACATACTTTGTCTGCTTCATTATTTCCTGCTATTTCCTTTTCTGTTGCTCCTGTATGCCTATTATCGTCATTTCTTGTTACATCATATTCATTTCCTAACCCATCTTTTCTCAATGGCTCTCTTGTGATAAATGCCATTGTCATGTCCCATTGAATTCCTGATATAATAGCACTTTTTACATAATTATTATTGATAAATTTTTTAGCATCCTCTCTTGCAGTATAAAAAGAAAGATGAGTTCTGACTTTCGCTCCTTTTTGACTAATTGTTGTACTGTTTCCAATTACTCCTGCCTCATATCTTGAAATATAAAATCCACCCTTAGCAACGACTATTTCTCTTTCTTTTTGTTCATTTATTTCTCCTTTTACTTGTTCTAATGTTTGATCTTCTGTTGCTTCTGCTTTGTTTAATTCTTCTTGTATTTCTTCTTGTATTTCTTTTGGTAAGTATTCTTCATGTGTTGTATAAGATCCTTTAGAAATATTTGCATTAACATAGTCTATATTTCTTTTATAGGCTTTTTCATCTGTTACTGGTATCCATACAAATTGGTTCCCTTTTGCCACTTTATTGTTTAAATCTAATTCTGTATCTTCTGCATTATCAGAAATTACTAATCCTTCTGATACATCATTTAGTCCAGGCACAATCATAAATCCTACTGGGATAATTGCTTTTCCATTTTGGGTATATTCCTTGTTTTTTTCTCCTGTTACTATTTTTCCTGGAATAGCTTCTTTTATTACATACTCATCTAATTTCCCCTCAATTGTATAACCTAAATCAGTTTCAATTTTTCCTGTTTCTAAATCTACTTGTTCTTCTTTACTAATTATTTTACCATTTTTTAATTCTTCTATTATGCCATATATATTAGGATTTCTATGTTTTTGCTCTGCTTTTATGATTACTATTTCTACTTGTTCTTCTAATCCTGCTATTTCTGTTTTGTTGGCTGCTGTTTGTTTTTTTCTTATGATTCCATTATCTGTTGTTAAATTGGTGATAGTGATCCCTGCTAAAATTAATAATATAACAATTGTTATTACTAATACCATTAAGGTAATACCTTTGCTTTTTTCTTTGCTTTTCATTTTGTACATTCCTTCCTCTATTTCTTTTGTTCTTTTAGAGATTGTATCAAAATGAATTATTTATGTAAATATGTTTCTAAGACGCTTTTTTGTTTCTTAATT
>CAMXLV010000007.1 GCA_947244675.1 uncultured Clostridium sp.
AAAAGTATAAATGTGAAAGGAGCAATATCAAAAAGAGGAAACAAATATGCAAGATATATATTATTTAATTGTAGCCAAATGGTAGTAAAATTAGGAGCTTCAAATTATCCAGAACATCCAGTATATATTTATTACCAAAATAAAAAAGCAGAAGGCAAACACTACTACGAAAGCCTAACTGCTTGTTCTACCAAAATTCTAAGAATGTTGTATTCTATGTGCAAAAATAATAAACAATTCTTAGAAAAATAACTATAATTGAATTTTATCATAAAAGAAGTGAAAAAGATACAATTTTTTAAAAAATATATCGTTTTCGCTTGTTTGCCATACAAAAAAATAATATAATAAATTTATAAAAAAGGACTTGACAAAAATTAGATAGTCAATTTGAAAGTGAGATGTAATTATGGATAAGAAAAAAATTATGAATTGGGTAATAGCAATCATAGTCGCTATTGTGTATTTAACAGTAAGTCTTATATTTGATATATGGGCATTCTCTTGGATTATATGGGTTACTTATGCAATTTATAGATTTATCGCAAAATAGAAAAAATGACAATTTAGAACGGAGCAAGTATGAAAGAATTTTTGGAAAAAATTAGAATTCCTGATAGAAGTCTAAAAATAAGTAGGAAAATAGTAAATACAAGTTCAATATTTTTATTAGGAATAATATTGGGGATGTTTTCTAAATGGCTAGATAATTTGAGCATTGATGATACAATATGGTGGCAACATATATTTGGAATATTAGATTTAAGAAATGTATTTTCTTTGTTTGGAATATGGATATTTATTGCTGCTACCATTTCAGTATTTAGTAAGACACCATTAAGAGCAAGTTTGAATGTATTTTTGTTTTTTGTAGGTATGACAGTAAGTTACCATTTATATACAATTTATTTTAGTGGTTTTAATCCTAAAAACTATATGATGATTTGGTATGGAATAACTATGATAACACCAATACTTGCCTTTATTTGTTGGTATGCAAAGGGAAAAGAAAAAATATCAATTATTATTAGTAGCATAATCCTTGCTATAATGTTAATATCATCTTTTAGTATAGGAGTTGGGTATTTTTATTTTAAAAGTATAATTGATACTATTTTGTTTATAGGAACAATATTAGTGTTATATGTAAATCCAAAAAATAGTGTTTATAGTTTGTTAATAGCATTATTATTAGCTTTTGCATTTAGAATTTTAGTATAACACAAATTACAATTTTGAGAGGTGTTAAAGAATGAGTAAATATGAGCCATTATGGAAGTATTTAAAAGATAATAATAAAGAAAAATATATATTATCTTATGAAGAAATTAAGAACATTATAGGATTTCAAATAGATCATTCATTTTTAACTTATAAGAAAGAAGCAAAAGAATTTGGATATGAAGCCTACAAAATATCTATGAAAGAAAAAACAGTAATTTTCAATAAGGTATAACTAGGAATTACAATTCAAAAAGGAGTGATGCTAATTATGAATTATAGTTATCTAATGGGAATTAATAATATTGATATACTTAAACAAAATAATTTTAAAATCAAATATTTTGGAAATAATTATGGAGTTATCTTTGATGACAATAAGATTGAATTGTTTGAAAAATATATATGTGAAACGCTTGAAAATGGATTTTGGAATGAATATCTAGGTAAAGATAAGGTATTTATCTTTAAATTTGAAAACAGCGAAATAAAAAGATATGTATTAAATAAAGATAATGAAAAAGAAGTACTGAAGTTATGTTGTGAATTTGCAGATTGTAAATTCAAATCTATTGATAAAATGTTAAAAGATAATAGTTTTTATGCGAAAAGTTATTATACAGAAAATATTGGAAAATCCTAGAAATGTATTTGACAAATGCAAAAGAATATGTTATTATTTAATTACAAAATAAATGAACTTTGAATATCGCTAGTATTCAAATCATGACAGTGTGTGTACCACGAATACACATGCTATTTTTTTGTCAAAAAATAGAGCAGACCACGAATCTGATCTACGACTAAATACAGCTAATTAGTCTTGACTTTGTTGTCATCTTGCATTTGCTTATGTTGTTGTTCTAATTGTTGTTGTAATCTAATGTTTTTTTCTCTTTCTGATATGTACTTGTCAGCAAAATGCAAAATTAAATCGCTAGTATTCAAAATCATAACCCCCTTTCAGCCTTTTAGAAAAGGCTAGCCTTTCCTTTAACGTAAGGTTGTTAATATATTACTATAATTTTATATTCAAAACAAGCGAACATAATAAAATGTTACAAGTTTTTTCCAATTATTTGTGTCAAATTTTTATAGATGTAAGATTTTTTACATAAATAATATCAAATATTGGGTAATTTTTTAAGTAGTAAATTTGATAGATATAAATTAAGAAAAACCTTAATAATTAACGGTTCTAAAATATTAATTTGATAGTTATTCTAAATAACTGAAACATAAATTTTTATAAAAAATAAAATTTTTTTTAATTTACGGTTGGATTTTTGAAAAAATATGGATGTATATATAATAGAGGGATAGTTTTTTTAAACTTTTTTAAAATTAGAAAAGGAAAATTTGAAAAAGACCTCAATATATAAAATATGGGATAATTATAAATCAAAGAAAGGGGGAATTGTAATACCATAAAACAATAAAGATATAGTGTTTAACCTTTAAGATAAGCCCTTTAAATCAATGATTTATATGTGAATAATAAAGTTTCTTTAGCATATAAATTGAATAAATATTAATAAATTAACAGGAGAAACTATGAACGAAGCATTTAAAATTAATGTGTATTTTGATGAAAAGGGTGAAGAAATAGAAAATATAATATCTCATTTTTTAATTGATATATTAGAAAAAAAGGGATCCTAAATTTTTATTATTTCAGTATATGAATTTCCTAAAAAGTTAGTTATAATTAACAGGAATTCAAATCGTTTTTTATCAAGCATGGGAAGGAGGAGAAATGCTTGAGACAATAAAAACAGTACTTTATAAGGTTGCAATTTATATAAGATTATCCAAAGAAGATGTAGAAAAAGGATTTGATGAAAGTGAAAGTATTACTAATCAAAAATCTTTATTAACAGAATATGTACAAAACTTAGGATGGGAATATGAATTAGTAGATACTTATATTGATCCAGGATATACAGGTACAAACTTTAATAGACCAGATTTCCAAAGAATGATTAGAGATATCGAAAACGGAAAAGTAAATATGGTCATAACAAAAGACTTATCACGTTTAGGTCGTGATTACATAGAAACAGGAGAATATATTGAAAAATGGTTTCCAGAGCATGAAGTAAGATATGTTTCTGTAACAGATGGGATAGATACTTTTGCTACCAATAATGGTAATAATGACATAGCACCATTTAAATCTATATTAAATGATATGTATTCTAAAGACTTATCTAAAAAGATAAGGACAGCCTTACATACCATGCAAAAACAAGGAAAATGGGTAGGAGGTAAAATAGCAATAGGATATAAAAAAGACCCAAATGACAAAAATAAATTAATTATTTGTGAGCAAGAAGCAGAAATCGTAAAAACTATTTTCAATATGGCTATTTTGCGGAAATGATGTAGGAGAAATAAAAAATTATTTAAATGACAATAAAATACCAACAGCAAACCAATTAAGATATAACAAAGCAACATTTTGGGAAAACAAAACAGTAAAAAACATCTTAAAAAACGAGGTATATATTGGAAATACTGTACAAAATAAGAGAAGTAGAATTAGCTATAAAAATAGAAAACTTAAAAGTAATCCACAAGAACAGTGGAATATTGTGGAAAACACTCACGAACCAATCATTGAAAAGCAAGTTTTTGATAAAGTACAAAAAATGGTAATCGTACAAAAATATAATAGGAATGAAAAAAAGCATAAGTTTTTATTAGATGGATTATTGTTTTGCTATGAATGTAAACATAAAATAGGAGTAAGAGGAAAGAAAAACGGCTATATGTTTATGATATGTAATAATTATCGTAGAAACTCAAAATTAGGACTTTGTACATCACATGGATTTAGCTATGAAGCATTAGAAAAAACAATACTACAATACATAAAGAATTTATTTTTAGCAATCGATAGTAAGAAAATAGAATTGAACATAAAAAACAATCGAACAAAACAAGATTATGGAAAAATGCTAAAACAGAAACAAACAGAAATAAACCTTATAAAAGATAATATAGACAAAATGTATGTTGATAAATTAAATGGCAAAGTTAGTGAAGAAATGTATGAAAGGCTATTTAATAAATTAATGAAAGAAATACAGCAGAAAGAAAAAGAGTATAATGAGTTAAAAAACAAAAAAGAAGATGCTAGGCAAGATGATAGTAGAAAAATAGAAAAAATCGTGAAAGAATTTCTAAAATTAGAAAAGCCAACACCTGAAATGATGAAGGTTATTATTAATAAAATAGAAATACACCAAGATAAGCAAGTAGACATTATATTTAATTTTAAAAAATTAAATGGTCTTTAAAGAAGTACTATCTGAAAGTATGAAATAAATATTGTACCAGATATGGAATAATAATATTGACTATATTATACCATAAGTGGTATAATATTTATGGAGGTGAAGAAAATGGAATACATTTCATTAAAACAAGCATCAGAATTATGGAATATAAGTGAAAGACGAATTAGAAGATTAATTCAAGAAAATAGAATAGAAGGTGCCATAAAAATCGGAAATGCTTGGAATATACCAATCGATACTAATAAGCCAATTGACAAAAGGTATAAAATAGAAGAAGACAAGTTTATTATAAATATTTCCAATGATTTTTTTGAAGAACTAGATGAAAAGAAAGCAATATTAGATAGTAAAAGACCTTTGCCAAAAGAAACATTAAAATCATTAGAAGAAAACTTTAAGTTAGAATGGACATATAATTCAAATGCGATTGAAGGAAACACATTAACACTAAAAGAAACAAAGGTAGTATTAGAAGGAATTACAATTGGTGGAAAAACTATGAGAGAGCACTTAGAAGCTATTAATCACAAGGAAGCAATTGAATTTTTAGAGGAACTAATAAATGATAATAGCGAACTTTCAGAAATGGATATAAAAAATATTCATGCTCTTGTATTAAAAGGTATTGACGATGAAAATGCAGGAAGATACAGAACAGAGAATGTGATTATATCAGGAGCAAGTCACATACCGCCAGAATCTGTAATTGTAGCAGAACTTATGGAAAAATTAATATACAGATATGATGAATGGAAAGAAAGATATCATCCAATCATTGTAGCAGCCTTATTACATGCAGAATTTGTAAAAATCCATCCATTCATAGATGGAAATGGAAGAACAGCAAGATTACTAATGAACTTTGAAGCTATGAAAAATGGATACCCACCAATTATTATAAGGACAGAACAAAGACATAGTTATTATGATGCTTTAGATAAAGGTGCTATGACAGGAAATTATACAGATTTTGTAAAAATGGTTGCGAAACAAGCTGAAGAAATGCTAGACTTATATTTAAAATTAATAAAATAAAAACAAAAGCGACTAACTTAATATCTAATATTAGATTAGTCGAAATAAAAAACAATAACTGTCTACTTTGACATCTACCAGAAGGAATATCTATGGCAATTCCTATGAAAAATGGAGGGATGAAAAAACAAAAAGTAATCTTCTATGTTATATTATCAGGAATCACAACAGGAATAGGAGCATTCTTTGGCGTAATCATTGGTTCTATTTCGGAACAAATAATAGCAATATGTTTAAGCTTTGCTGCACGGAGCAATGTTATATATTGTATCAGGAGAATTAGTACCAGAAGCAAGCAAACTATATCAAGGAAGAATGACAGCATTAGGCAATCTATTAGGATTTTTAATTGGCATATTTGCAACTGTAATTTAAAAAAGAGAAGGGAAGCTTTTTTATTTAGACTAAAGTTTCCCTTTTAAAAACAAACAAAATCACTTGCAATTTAGAAATAAATATAGTAAAATACAAACATACATTTGAAAGAAATAAAAGAAATAACCAGTAAAAAGAAAGGAAAAAAGAAAAGAATGCAAGAAATATTAGAAGGATTAAATGAAAAACAATATGAAGCAGTCATTCATACAAAAGGGCCATGTTTAGTAATAGCAGGAGCAGGAAGTGGAAAAACAAAAGTATTAACACATAAAATCGCTTATTTAATAGGAGAGCAGAATGTAAAACCATGGGATATTATTGCCATAACTTTCACAAATAAAGCGGCAAATGAAATGAAAGAAAGAATCACAAATTTAGTAGGAGACATAGCAAAAGACATATGGATGGGAACATTCCATTCTATATGTGTTAGAATCCTAAGAAAATTTATTGATAGAATTGGATTTGACACTTCTTTTGTCATATTTGATACAAGTGATCAAAGAGCACTCATCAAAACCTGTATTAGAGACTTAAAATTGGATGACAAGCAATTTACAGACAGAAGCGTTTTAGCAGAAATCAGTAATGCTAAAAACGAAATGCTAGAACCAGAAACATATATAGTAAGAGCCACAGGAGACTTTAGAAAAGAAAAAATTGCACAAGTATATGAATTATATCAAAAAAGACTAAAAGAAAACAATGCAATAGACTTTGATGATATCATCAACAACACCATCAAAATTTTGTTAGAAAATCCAGACATATTAGAATATTATGCCAACAAATTCCAATACGTATTAGTAGATGAATACCAAGATACCAACAAATCACAATTCACATTAATCACTTTATTTGCCTCTAAAAATGGAAACATAACAGTAGTAGGAGACAATGACCAAGGAATTTATAGCTTTCGAGGAGCAGATATTGGAAACATCTTAAACTTTGAAAAAGACTTTCCAGGAACCAAAATCATAAAACTAGAGCAAAACTATCGTTGTACACAAAACATCTTAAAAGCTGCTAATAGTGTCATAAAAAACAATGAAGTAAAATACAAAAAAGAATTATGGACAAACAATGGAGAAGGAAGTTTGCCTCATATTTATCTAGCTGATAATGAATATGATGAAGGAGCTTATTTAGTAACACAAATAGAACACTTAAAAAGAGAAGAAAACTATCAATATTCTGATTTTGCCATTTTGTACCGTATGAATACACAATCCAGAGCAATAGAAGACATCTTAAGAAGAGAAAACATACCATACAAAATAATAGGAGGGCTAAAATTCTATGAAAGGAAAGAAATCAAAGATTTAATTGCTTACTTAAGGTTAATTCAAAACAACAATGATAACCTAAGTTTAAAAAGAATTATCAATGAACCAAAAAGAGGAATCGGAAAAACTAGTTTAGACAAAATTGAGCAACTAGCCATCTTAAACGAAACATCGATGTATGAAATCATAAAAAAAGCAGATGAATATGGGCTAAACCGTGTATTCTTAAATTCAAGAGAATTTATCAACATCATAGAAGACTTAAAAAGCAAAAAAGAAAATCTAACCATTTCAGAGTTAATCAAACAAACACTTAAAAAATCAGGATATACAAAATCATTAGAAGAAGAAAAAACCATAGAAGCAGAAAATAGAATTGCCAACTTAGAAGAATTTTTAACAGTTGCCATCGAATTTGAAAAAGAATTTGCTGAGAACTCATTAAATGAATTCTTAGAAGGAATAACCTTATCTAGTGACTTAGACAACATGGAAGAAGAGGAAGAAAAAGTAACATTAATGACATTACATAGTGCCAAAGGACTTGAATTTCCAGCTGTATTTTTAGTAGGAATGGAAGAAGGGATCTTTCCAGGACATCAGGCTATGATGGAACCAAAAGAACTAGAAGAAGAAAGAAGACTATGTTATGTAGGAATTACTAGAGCAAGAGAAAACCTATTTTTAACTTGTAGCAAACAAAGAACCATTTTTGGATCAACTAGTTACAATCCTGTATCAAGATTCTTGCGAGAAATTCCAGAAGAATTATTAGAAGGATATGAAGAAGCATTTGGAGAAACAACAAACAAACAAGAAATGTTTAAAGATTCTATCTATACTTGGAGTTATGGAAGCAAAAATAATAGTAACATAAAAACATACAAAGCAGAAGAAAAAGAAGTAACATTTGCTGCTAAAAGTAACAATAACTTTACATTCAGAACAGCAGAAAGTTTTCTAAATAGCTTAGGAAAAAAATCATCTGTTAGTAAAGAAATTGACTTATCACAGTATGAAGCTGGTGTAAGAGTTTTTCATAAGAAATTTGGAGAAGGAACAATTAGTATAGTAGAACCAGAAGGAGAAGATTTAAAAGTAGACATAAACTTTGATAAAGTAGGACATAAAAGATTAATGGCGAAATTTGCAAACTTAACAATCATTGAATAAAAAATAAAAAATGTGGGAAAGCTAAGAGAAGAAACAAAAAGAAAAGGAGGATAAAAATGGCAGATTTAAACCAAATAGAATTACAACACCTAAGACATCTAATAGGAGCACATGAAACAGCTTATCAAAAACTAAATACCTATTCTTCACAGGCAGTAGACCCACAAATTAAACAAATATTTTCAAAATCAGCACAAGATGCCTTAAATACAAAGCAAAAATTAATGACTTTTTTAAACAATTAAAAAGGAGGAAAAAAAGATGGATGAAAAAACAATGGTGAATGATATATTAGGAAGTGTAAAAGCAGATTTAACTGCTTACCAAACTGCTATATCAGAATCAGAAAATATGCAACTAAGACAAACTTTTCAACAAATCAGAAACAATGATGAAAGTTTCCAATACGAATTATTTAAAATAGCACAAACAAAAGGCTATTATGTTCCAGCACAAAAAGCTACTACTACAGAAATTACAACTGTAAAAACAGAATTACAACAATAAAGAAAAAAGAAGGTTTTTTAGGATAAAATGAAGTTGTAAAATGAAAGTAGACACAAAAAGAGAGTGTTTACTTTCATTTTTTTGATATAATAAAAGAAAAGGAGTTGGTAAAATGAGTAACCTAGGCAGACCTAAAGGAGGAAAAAATAGATATTGGTCTAAAGAAGAAAAATTAAGGATTGTAAAGCGAGTAACTGAAGAGTTATCAAGTACTCTGCAAGTATCTAAAGAAGAAAATATTTCAAATGGAATGTTAAATGGATGGATAAAAAAATATTTAGAGTTAGGAGAAAATGGGCTTCAAAATTCTAAAAAACCAGGTAATCCACTTGCTAAATATAGTAGAAAAAAGCAATTAACAGATTTAGAAAAATTAGAATATGAAAATATGAAATTAAGAATTGAGAATGAACGATTAAAAAAAGGCTACTTTGTGAAAGGAGGTGGCAAGCAAAAGGAATTAATTATTGGAAAGAACAAGAGTATAAAATTGCAGAAGAACTTTCAAAAGAGTTTAATCTATTGTCTCTTTGTAAGGCTATGAATATATCAAGAAGTGGATATTACAAATGGATAAAAACAAGAAATATTAAAAACATATACAAAATTAATAGAGATATTTTAACAGATTTAATTGTAGAAATACATAAACAAAAGCCATCATATGGATATCATAGAATTGCCACAAAGATATTAACTTCAACTGGATGGATAGTTTCGCATAATTTAGTTCATAAATGTTGCAAATATTTAGGGATAAAATCTCTAGCTAGAAAAAGTGGTAAATATGTAAAACCAGGAGAAGAACATTTAATTTTTCCAAACCTAATCAAAGGAAATTGGAAAGCCAATGAACCATTACAAAAGATTGTTTCTGATATGACATGTATTAAGTATAAGAATAAATTATATAATTTAACATTTTATTTAGATGTATTTAACAATGAAATATTAACATATAAAATAAGTTCAAAGAATGGAGATTGTAATACATATTATGATGGATTAAATCAATTATTAGAAAAAATTAAAGGAACAAACAGGCAACTGATATTGCATACCGACCAAGGTTCCGTTTATTCCTCAAGGACATATGAATCCTTACATAAATCATACAATGTAATAAGAAGTATGTCAAGAGTAGGAACTCCTACAGATAATTCTGTTATTGAATCTATAAATGGGTGGATAAAAGAAGAAATGGAAGTAGATTTTGATATAAAAAATTGCGAAGATATATATTCTTTTATAGATGATTACATATATTATTACAACAATGAAAGACCAAGTTATAAATTAAATTATAAAACCCCAATTCAATATAAAATTGAATCAGGGTTTGTATAAGTTCTCTTTTTGTGTCTACTTATACTTGACAAGAGCATTTTTTAGGATAAAAGACCTTCTTTTTTAATATAAAAGCAAAAAAATTACAAAAATATTACAAAAATGAAAATGAGAGAAAAATGAAAAAAAACAAAGATAAGCAGATGAAAAAAGAAAAAAACAACAAAAAACAAAGACACAAACTCTTTGCAAAAAAACAAATATTACAATATTATTACAAAAGAAAAAAGAGAAAAATACTTAGGGAAAATAATAAAAATACAAAGGAGATTGATTTAAGAGATGTTTAAAAAAGTAATAGTACAAACCAGAAGAAGCATAAAAATGATGGTACTTCTTATGATTTCCACTTTTTTAATAGTAGGTGCAGTAGCCTTTCTTTATAAGCCAACTTACAGTGTATATATTAATGGGGAGCAAATAGGATATACAGAGAACAAAGCCGAGTTACAGCAAACCATTAATGATTACATAGAAAATGGGGAAGAAGAAAATGGCAATATTGCATTTGTACAAGTAAGCAATCTCCCAGAATACAAATTATGTTTATTAAAAAAGAACACCACAGCAAATGATGAAGAAATAGTCGAAAAAGTAAAAGAGCAAGGAGTAGCATACTACCGTTATTATGCTATCTTAGATGAGCAAGAAGAAAAAGCTTATGTAGCTACTTTTGAAGAAGCAGAACAAATCGTAAACGAATTAAAAGAAAAAAACAGTTCTAACTTAGAAAGAATAAGTATTATAGAAAAATACGAACAAAACAAAGGAGAACTAATTACCAAAGAAGATGCTATTGCCAAACTATATATAGAACCAGCTAAAGTAATAACAGTAGCTAAAAATGGAACAAAAAAATATGGAGCAACAGGAAGTGTTAATACATCATTAAATACCTCTTCTGGTAAAGCCAACATTGGAATTTCTCTTATCAGACCAATATCAGGAACAATTTCGTCAAGATTTGGAGCAAGTAGTAATATTAGAAGATCATCTCATACTGGATTAGACATAGCAGCATCAAGAGGAACACCAATTGCAGCTGCAGCATCAGGAACAGTAACTTTCTCTGGTTACAAAGGTTCCTATGGAAATATGATTGTAATAACTCATGAAAATGGTATACAAACCTATTATGGGCATTGTGACAAACTATATGTGTCAGCAGGAACTAAAGTATCACAAGGACAAACTATTGCAGCAGTTGGTTCAACAGGAAATTCAACAGGGCCACACTTACACTTAGAAGTAAGAGTAAATGGAGTAGCTTACAATCCACAAAATTACGTATATTAAAACAAATAAAAAATTCACCATAAATTAAAACATTATGGTGAATTTTTTTATATTACCCCTTTTGTTCTTAACAAAAATAAGTTATCCCCATAGCAATAGCATTTTTCTTAAGAAGTACTTTGCCATGTTCTAATAGTTTATACTCAAAATAATGAGAAGGAGAAGTTAATTTACCAAACTCAGATAAAGTAGAGTAAAACAAATTAAGTAAAGGATATTTATGATTAACATTTTTTAAAACCAAATAATAAGAATCCTTCCACAAATATAAACTAATATTTTTAGCCAATTTACTAGTATCTAAATTATGTATACATTTAAGACAATTACAAAAAGCACAAAAACTATCTAAATTCTCAAATTGACCAATTGAGAAACTACTAGTAGTAGGTGTAAAAGATTTTCTTTTCACAACTAACTTTTTCTTTTTCGTATCGGAAAAATTAGCAGTGGTGTCAGGTAAAAATTTTGTAATGGTAAACACAACAACATCTTCTAAAGAGGAAAAAGCTTCAATTAGTAACTTACAACCATCTGTATGAAAGTCTACTTCCTTTTCCGCTTTTTTCAAAATATCCCAAAAAATATCTTGTGTTTCAATTGCTTTTGTCATTAAATGAGAAACATTTAATTGATTTAATCCTAATTCTTCTTGGTGTATAATAACACGAATTTTATTCTCAGTTAGTTTTTCAATCTTCATAAAAATAAGTTCCCCCTTACATGGTTCTAATTATATTATACTACTTATTTTATTATATGGAAAGGCACAATTTTTGGTAAATAAAATGAGCAATAATTTTTAAATAATCTTAAATTTCAAAAAATCTAAAAGATGACTTGAAAAATTTGTTAATTCAAGATATAATACCAAAAGTAGAATAAAAATGCAATAGCCGTAGTAAAAAAAGAAAAAAATGGAGGAAAAACAAATGGCAACCAAAGAAAAAAATATATGGATATTATTAATCTTTATCTTATCAGGATTAGTCGTAGGGGGATTATTAGGAGAATTAGCATCAAGAATTAATTGGTTATGGTGGTTATCCTATAGTCAAAGCTTTGGACTAGAAAATCCAATCATATTAGACTTAAGTGTTGTAAAAGTAACCTTTGCTTTAATGTTCAAAATTAGTATATCAAGCATTATAGGAATGGTACTTGCCATATTCATATACAAAAAAATCTAAAATAGGGGCAAACAGAACAAGAAAGGAAAGATCTCTTTGTCAATTACGATAAAAGAATTGCCAGAATTAGAAAGACCCTATGAAAAGCTAGAATGGTATGGAGAAGAAAACTTATCCAATGCCGAATTATTAGCTATTATCATAAAAACAGGAACCAAAAAAGAAACCTCTGTACAATTAGCACAAAAAGTACTAAATCAAAACCAAACGGAAGAAAAAGGTATCAATTTCTTGCGAAATATAAGTTTAGAAGAACTAATGCAAATCAAGGGCATAGGAAAAGTAAAAGCCATCCAATTAAAGGCAATGGGGGAATTAGCAAATCGAATGAACCAGCCATGTAGTTACAAAAAAATAAAAATAACAGAGCCATTTGACTTAGCTAAAATTATGATGGAAGAACTAAGATTTCAAGAAAAAGAAATTACCAAAATTGTAATCTTAAACAACAGAAATCAAATCATAAAAATAAAAGACATTGCCATTCGGAGGAGATAACTATATCCTATTCAAACCAAAAGACATTTTAAAAGAACCAATCAAAATGGGAGCACCAAAAATTATCTTAATTCACAATCATCCCAGTCGGAGATGCTACACCAAGCAAACAAGATATACAATATACGAAGAAAATATATGAAGCAGCTGAAATGTTAGGCATTGATTTATTAGATCATTTAGTCATTGGAAACAAAACATACACAAGTATCTTCACAAAAATAGTAGAAGAAATTGACCAAAAAACAAAAAAAGGCAGAATAAAGGAGAAGGGGAAAAAATGAAACTTTTTACATTTGGGTCAAAAGACATAGGAATTGACTTAGGAACCGCTAATATATTAGTAACATTAAAAGGAAAAGGAATCATCTTAAAAGAACCGTCTGTGGTAGCCATTAATCGAAAAACAGGAGCTATCATGGCAACAGGAAGTGAAGCAAAAGAGATGCTTCGGAAGAACGCCAGAACAAATCAAAGCAGTAAGACCATTAAAAGATGGTGTAATTGCAGACTTTACAGCTACTCAATTAATGTTAAAAAATATCATAGAAAAAGTAGGAAAAAGATATAGTATTGGAAGACCAAGAGTCGTAGTAGGAGTACCATCTGGTATAACAGAAGTAGAAGAAAGAGCAGTAGAAGAATCAGTTATCCAAGCAGGAGCAAAAGAAGTATATTTAATGGAAGAACCAATGGCAGCAGCTATAGGAGCCTCTTTAGATGTAGGGGAACCAAGTGGAAACATCATTGTAGATATTGGAGGAGGAACAACAGAAGTTGCTGTTATTTCTTTAGGAGGTGTCGTAATAAGTCATTCTTTGCGTGTAGCAGGAGATGAATTAGATGAAGACATAACCAATTACATCAAACGTGAAATGAACTTAGCCATTGGAGAAACCACAGCAGAGCAAATCAAAAAAGAAATAGGATGTGCTATGCCACTTATGACAGAAATGACAATGGAAGTAAGAGGAAGAGATTTAAGTGATGGTTTACCTAGAAATGTAAAAGTAACATCAGTACAAATTGAAGAAGCCATCAAAGAATCAGTTGAAAAAATTGTAGAAATAGTAAAAGCAACCTTAGAAAAAACACCACCAGAATTAGCATCAGACATTATGGAAAAAGGAATTGTATTAGCAGGAGGAGGAGCTTTGATCCAAAACCTAGACAAACTATTGAGTATAGAAACAGGAATGCCAGTATATATTGCAGAAGAACCATTAGATTGTGTGGTAAGAGGAACAGGCAAAACACTAGAAGATTTAGAAAGGCTAAAAACAGTATTAATCAATAGCAGAAGAAGAAGATAGCCTAAATAAATCTAAAAATAAAAATAAGGAGTAAAAAATGTATAAAAGTAAAAAAGCTGGAATGATAGGAATTATCATCACTATTATTATATTAATCGTTATTGTTATTTTTTCCAATGGTGATCAGGGTAATTCTTTTTTTGAAAATGCAGCAAGTAATCTAGTTATGCCAATTCAAAATGGGCTAACCTATTTAAAAAACAAAATCAGTGGCAATCATACATTCTTTACAGACATCAATAACCTAAAAGAAGAAAACGAAAAACTAAAGCAACAAAATAGTGAATTAGAACAATCATTAAGAGAATTAGAAAACATCAAAACCCAGAATGAAACCTTAAAAGAATACTTAAGCCTAACAGAAAAATATGGAGAATACAAAACCATACCAGGATATGTTATCAATAAAGACATTAGTAATTATTCCAAAACTATTGTTATCAATATTGGAAAAAAAGATGGCGTAGAGGAAAACATGACAGTTATTGGAGATCAAGGACTAGTGGGACATGTAACATCAGTTACAGACACAACAGCTAAAGTGCAAACCATTATAGATACAGCAAGTTCTGTTAGTTGTTCTATGAGTACAACTAAAGATAGTATTGTATGTAAGGGAACATTAGACGAAAAATCATCCTTAAAAGCAATGTACATTCCAACTGATGCTACAATTATCCAAGGAGATAGCATAGAAACATCTGGTTTAGGAGGAATTTATCCGAAAGGAATTCATATTGGATCTGTCAAAAAAGTTACAAACACACAAAACCTGACAGACCGTTATGCAATCATAGAAGCAGCCGTTGACTTTGACAAATTAGATACTGTTTTAGTTATTACAAACCAATAAAAATAAAAGAGGTGAACCAATGAAAAGAAAAATCATCATCAATATTACTTTAGCAATCCTAGCAATTCTAATTTATCTTTTACAAGCCAACTTTTTCACTTGGTTTTCCATAGCTAGCATTAAGCCAAACCTATTTGTTATTTACATTTTATTCATTGGATTATTTGCAAACAAAACCATGGGAACGATTTATGGTTTAATTGTAGGATTATTATTAGACTTTATCATAGGAATACACATTGGAATTAATAGTATTGGACTAGGAATTATTGGATTTGTAGCAGCATTATTTGATAAAAACTTCTCCAAAGACAGTAGAATGACAATTATGGTTATGGTAGTGGTAGCAACAGCTATTTTTGAAATTTTATCTTATACTTTAAATTATATGATGGCAGACCTTAATGTGGAAATGATAAACTTTATAAAAATCCTAGCTATTGAACTTTTATATAATCTAATTTTAACAATTATTTTTTATCCAGCTATGCAAAAATTTGGTTATTATATAGAAAATGAATATAAAGGAAATAAAATTTTAACACGATATTTTTAAAGAAACAAAACAGGAGAAAGAAGGTGAAAAATTGGCACAAAAACATACCAATAAAAAAATCAATATAACCTTAAGATTTAATATATTAAACTTATTTATTTATATAGTTGGTATCATTTTAATTGCCAAACTATTTAGCCTTCAAATTGTTCATGGAGCAGAATACAAAGAACAATCCAATACAAGACTTACTAGGGAAAGTACATTAGAAGCTTCTAGAGGAGCTATTGTAGACAAAACAGGAACAGAATTAGTAACTTCTGGAATGGCATTTTCCTTAGAAATGTATAAAAGTAAAGTAGATACAAAAGACTTAAATATGGCTATTTTAAATATGGTAAAAATTTTAGAAAAATATGAATGTTCCTATGCAACTAGTAGCTTTCCAGTTAAGATAGAACCATTTGAGTTTACTTTGCAAGAAGAAGCACTAACAAAATGGAAACAAGCTAATAAATTAGAAGAAGAAATATCAGCAGAAGAAACCTTCTACAAATTCAAAAAAAAGTATGAAATAGAAAATGAAAACCTAGAAGAAGTAAAAAAGATAATAAACATACGTTATCTTATTTCACAAAAAGGATATAGTAGCACAAGAGCATTAACAATCTCTGAGGATATACCAAGAGAAGCGGTAGCAGAATTTAGTGAAAGTTCTGAAAAATTTGCAGGAATCAATATTGTAGTAAAACCAGTAAGAAAATATACATCACGGAAATTTAGCTTCTCATATATTGCGGTTATGCTTCAAGAATAGATCCTGATGAATATGAAAAAAGGAAAGCAACCTATAGTCAAAATGATATTATAGGAAAAACAGGAATTGAGTATGTTTTTGAAGAGTACTTAAAAGGAAAAAATGGAACAAAACAAATTGATATGGCTGTTGATGGAACAACAACAGCAGAATACATTGCTAAAGAAGCAGTTGCTGGATCAGATATTGTATTAACCATAGACAGTAATCTTCAAAAAATAACAGAAAATGCTTTAGCACAAAACATTCAAAAAATAGCTACAGGAGGATTTAACAAAGTATATGATGCTAAAGCAGGAGCGTGTGTTGTAATGAATGTAAACTCAGGAGAAGTTTTAGCAATGGCAAGTTATCCAGACTATAATCCAGCAGACTTTGTGGGAGGAATTAGTAACGAAAATTGGGCAAAATATAATGATAATACATCAAAACCATTACTAAACAAAGCAACACAAAATTCTTATTCACCAGGTTCTACATTTAAGATGATAACAGCAATTGCTGGATTAGAATCAGGTGTGATTAACTTAAATACTACGATAAATGATACAGGAATTTATACAAAATACAAAGACTATCAACCAAGATGTTGGATTTATACAGATTATCATAGAGGACATGGTTACTTAAATGTCTCAGGAGCTATTGAAAAATCTTGTAACTATTTCTTTTATGAAACATCAGATCGAATGGGAATTGAAAATTTAGTAAAATATGCCCAATATTTTGGTTTAGGGAGTAAAACAGGAATTGAATTACAGAGTGAAACAACAGGAGTATTAGCAAGTAAAGAAACATGGGCTAAATTACACCCAAATGAGCCATGGGGCCCTCGGACATATTTTGCAAGCTGCTATTGGACAAGGAGACAACGAATTTAGTCCTTTGCAAATGGCAAGATACATTAGTATGTTAGCAAATGGAGGAAAACCAATTGATGTAAGCATTGTAAAGACGATCAGAAATGCAGATGGATCCGAAGTATCCAGAGAAGAAATTAATCAATTTGTAAATAAGAAACTAGGGCTAGAAGGAAATAATCAAGAAAACATAGAAATCAGACAAAATGATTTAAAAGCTGTATTAGAAGGAATGAAATCAGTTACTAGTGATACAGAAGGAACAGCATATGGTAGATTTAAAGATTTTGACATAGAAGTAGGAGGAAAAACAGGATCAGCAGAAGCACCAAACAAGCAAGTACATGCATGGTTTGTTGGATTTGCACCTTTTGAAAATCCAGAAATAGCCATTGTTGTAATGGTAGAAAATGGAGGACATGGAAACTATACAGCAGAAGTAGTAAGAGACATTATGGCAGAATACTTTGGAATGAACACACAAAATGTAGAAGAAGATATGAGTGCAGTGCCATATGTAGAAATAATGAGATAAAGAAAGGACGTAAAAATGAGAAATAGTATTAGTATCAATTTAAAAAAAGATCAAATTGTAATAAAACTAAGAGATGAAGCAACACATATAGAAATTATGGAAAGCCTAACCAAAAAGTTATCAGAGCTAAAAAAATTATACAAAGATGAAAAAACACCTATCATGGTAACAGGTAAAATATTAAAAAACAAAGAAATGGATGAAATCCAAGAACTAATCAAAAGCAAAATTGATGTAGAAATTGATTTTGATATGCCGAAAGGATTAGGCTTACATAGCATAAGAAAAACATTTGAAAAGGAAATAGCTATATCAGAAACCAAATTCCATAGAGGATCTTTACGTTCTGGGCAAAAAATAGAATCAGAAGGAAGTTTAGTAATCATTGGAGATGTAAACTCTGGAGCAGAAGTAATTGCGTCAGACAACATCATTGTACTAGGAGCCTTAAGAGGATTAGCCCATGCAGGAGCCAAAGGAAACAAGCAAGCAATCATTGCAGCACGGACAAGTAGACACTGTACAAATCAGAATTGCCAATGTTGTAAAAGAAATCGACCGTGATGAAGAGCCAATGCATAAGCAAGCTTATGTTAGCATTGAAGAAGACAACATTATTATCGAATAGAGGGATTAGGGGACATAGTAAAAATCCCTCCTAAAATTTTAAAACTAAGAAAGCAAAAGTAAAATCAAAGCAATATAAAGCATTTCATCGTGAACACCTTCTTGGTATAAAAAAAACAGTAAACCAAGAATAATAATATCATCTAAAAATAGTGAAATTCCCATAATTTCAAAAATAGGTTCTTCGATATTAGAAAATAAAGGTGTTTTAAAACGAATTGGCCCAAAAGAAGAATAGGAAAAAGACCTATCTTCTTTTTCTTTTTCTAAAACAGGGGTCTCTTTTTTAGTATTTTCCTCTTTAGGAAAATCTTTTTCTTCTAGTGGGTGAGAAGAAGGATATGCAAATTTATAAGGTCTATAATATCGATAATAATTATTATAAAAACTAGCCATTATGAGGACTCTCCTTATTATTACCATTAGTATCTTTAAAAATATCAGCAATTTTAGCGACATTTAATAAATTAGCATATTGATCAACTTTACCTTTTCTTTCTTCTCGAAGATAAGGTTTTAAAGAGTAAAGTAGATTTGATCTAGGATCATTAGAAGTATTTAACTTATCCATAACAGATTTCATTTTTAAAATGGTATTCATATCAATTTGGCTAAAATCAAAACCAGTAGAAGAAGAACCAGAATCATTAGTTTGATTTTGAGAAGTCTGGTGAGCATTATTTTGCCCATTTTGTGATATCATAGAAGAAAAATTTTGTATCATTTCAGGAGGAATTTTAGAAATTACATCATTTAACTCACCATGATTCATCATATCCTTTAATTTATTTATTGTATTTTCATCGAAATTCATATTATTCAAAACAACCACCTCTATAAAACATATTCAGCTCATTAAAAACTATGTAATATTTTATGTGAAAAATAGGAAAATGTTACAAATTTATAGAAGAATAAATCTATAAAAATAGCAAGAGTTATAACATTATGTAAAAAAGATATTATCGAATACCTGTACTTTTCTTGCTTTCCTAATAAACCTAGCAATATAACAAAGAAAATATCATAAAGCTACAAAAGATGAAGTTTAGGGGCAACTTTAAACCCTAGATATATTATATAAGGAGGAACATCTGAAAAAATGAAAAATAGAAATCAAGGAATTACACTAATAGCACTAATTATTACAATTATCATTTTACTAATATTAGCAGGAATCGCAATTACAACATTAGCAGGAGATAATGGAATCTTGAACAAAGCAAATAATGCTAAAACAAAAAATGAAGAAGTACAGCAAAAAGAACAAATTGAAATGGCAATTATGTGTGCTAGAATGAATGAAAGTAACTATATTAATTTAGATGAATTAGAAAGTGAATTATTAAAAGTAGAAGGAATAGAAAATGAAAATATTGAAAAACAAGGAGATGATGGGAGATTACCTTGGTTAGTATCAACAGATCATTTACAATATCAAATATTAGAAAATGGAAAAGTTGAAGTAATAAAAAATGGTATTGTTTTATCAAAAACACAAATTAAATTGCAAGTAGGAGAAACAGAAAGTTTGACAGTTTCTTTTATTGGTAATAAAAGTAGTAATGTTGATTGGTATTGTAGTGATTCAAATGTTATTGATCTTGATAAAGGAAAAATTACAGCAAAAGAAATTGGAACTAGTACTATTACAGCAACAACCACATTAGAAGGAGAAATTTGCAGTAAAGAATGTAAGGTAATAGTAATTTCTCACGAAGATTGGTTAGCTGGTAAAATCGAAGAAATTGTAGCAGAAAATTATGATATTAATACAGATGATTATAATAGGGAAAAAATAAGAGAAGAAATTAGTAAATTAGATCAATTTAGAGAAATTATTAACATAGGAAATGATGATTTTTTTCCATGGATGATTGACATTGAGGATATTGGATATTCATTAGGAGATGATGGAAAAGCTACAGTAACAAAGGGGCTATGGGTTTCAAGTAAGTATGTAGAAATAATGGAAGGTGACACTGCTCAGATTCAAGTTAGATATTTTAATGGTAATCCTAACTCAGATCCTAATTTGTATCCAGTAGGTATGGGGGCTACTATTGATGTTACAGATGATTTTATTATTACTCCTTTAAGACAGGATTATAAAACTGGATTCTATGTTTATGCCAAATGGCCAGGGATAGGAAAAATAGTAGGAGATATTCAGGTACAAGTTCATAGTATTGCACGTCGTATTGATATATTTAAAGAAGCAAAAACTTCAAAAAAGATTATTGGGGAAAGAAACGGATGGGCACTTACAGAAGGAACAAATTGTGAATTATCATGGAAAGATTACTATTTAATTGGTATTGGACATTCAACAGATCGTGCTGATTATGATGGAACAATTGATTTAGACTGGGATAAGGTAAAAAAGAAAACAGAGTTGATTCCAGAAAAGGCATTTTTTGGTTTTTCTGCTCCTGGAAGATGTGGATCGTATTCAAATTCTTCTGCACGAGTTGAAATCTACTATAAGGATGGTTCAAAACAAAGAGCATCTAAAGATATATTTATTTCTAGTTATAATGGAACAGATGAGGTGGAAATTACATTTTTAAATAAAGAAATCGAAAAAATACATATCTCTTTATGGCGGACATGATGCAGAGGGAAGTAGTTCATCAATTTGTTTGACTGAATTTGAGGTATTATATAAAGCAAAATAAATAAAGAGAAATGTTTAAAATGATAAAATGGAAAAAGAGGCAGATAGTTCTTAAAAAAATGAAGTGAACGCAAATTATTAGACAAAAAATTTAATAAGGAGGGTTCATTTTACGTCTAAATATTCAAACGAATCTGTCTTTTTCGATAGGCTAATGTTAGATGATAGAATTATGTAAAAAAATGAACAATTAATTTGCTTTCTTTTCTTGAGCCTCTATGCAAAGCTAAGATATAATAAAAAAATAAAGGAGGAAAAATAGAATGATAGAGAACAAGAAAAGAAGTTCCAATAAAGGAATAACATTAATGGTATTAGTGATAACCATTATTATTTTATTGATTTTAGCAGGAGTAACAATAGCGGCATTAACAGGGGAAAAAGGATTAATAAAAGAAGCAAAAACAGCAGCAGAATTAACAGAATTAGCTAGTTTAGAAGAACAAGTAGAACTAGCAATTATAAAAGCAGAACAAAAACATAAAAATCCAACGCTAAATGATGTAATAGAAGAATTAAAAAATAATAAAGTAATTAGTAATAGTGACCAAGTCAATAAGGAAACAGGAACCATTAGAACAGATTTAGGATATGAAATAACGGGAAAATTAGATGATTATATTGGTAAAACTTCGACAGGAGATAATGAAGGAAATACCGGTGGAGGAAATGGAACAACAGGGGGAAACACAGCAGGAAATAATACAGGAGGAGGAACAACAAATCCACCAGAAGCAACATTACCAAATACAGATAATACAAAGCCATTTTTGCCAGAAAATTCAACGATAATAAGTAATAATTTAGAGACAGGAATTATTATAAAAGATAGCAATGATAATGAATGGGTATGGATAGAAGTACCAAAAAGTATTTATAATGCAACAACAACTAGTACAGATTACACAGCTATTGAGATGGCAATGCAAAATTATGCAAGTGATTATAGAGAGAGTTCTTGTTCTGACACATTCAATTCTACAAATCAGCTTGGATTTAATGATGCTACAGAATATAACAATTGGAAAAATAGTATGCTAGAGAGTGTATTTACTAATGGAGGATTTTACATTGGAAGATATGAAGTAGGAACAGATACAGCAAGAACTTCAAGTTCAGCAACTCTAACAATACCATATATAAAACAAAATATGATACCATATAACTATGTAACATGTAGTCAAGCACAAACCTTATCAAAACAACTTGAAACAGGAGGAAAACAATCAAGTTTAATGTTTGGAATACAATGGGATTTGGTGTTAAAATTTATAGAGGAGAAAGGAGCAAAAACTCGGAAGTGAATTAAAATCGAATTCAAGTTCATGGGGAAATTATAACAATGTTTCATTTGACTTAACAAGGGGAAAATATTTAAGTGGAAGTACATGGAATACCATAACAAATTATACGAAGCCAAGTGCAAGTGTATTATTAACAACAGGAGCAAGCGATAGAAATAGTGCTTTAAATATTTATGATTTAGCAGGAAATGTATGGGAATGGACACTAGAAAGATACTTGAATACTAACAATCCTTGTTGTGGAAGAGGGGGAAGTTACGTTAATTATAGTTTTAGCAGCCCAGTTACGGATCACAATGGTGATCGTTCGTTCAATGATAGCAATTACGGATTTGGTTTTCGTGTAGTCTTATGGTAAGTTGTTGAGATAGGGACACTAAAATGAAAAAATAGGGAATAAAAAAACACTTTGAACTTCGAAATAAGTTCAGAGTGTTTTTTCAAAAATTACCAGTTACATAAAAAGTTGAAAAAATCATGCAAAACCATTGAAAAATATAACAAAAAAGTGTATAATTAAAAGTGATTATGTAAAAAAATCAAGAAAAGGATAAAATGTAACAAAAAAGTAATATTTCATTCTAAAAAGGAAGCAGAAAAAATATCCGTAGGAGTAGCAGGCAAACAAAAACAAAAGGCAAAAGACAAAGGGATTGAAAAAATTCCAAAAAACAATATAATATAAAAGAAGAATTAGGTAAAAAAGAAAAGTACCTGATTGAATAGGGGGTAAAATATGAAAGAACAAACCAAAAACAAAACCAAAATAATGGCATACATCCTAGTAGTAGTTGCTATTTTATCTAGCATACTAGTAGGTAGTAAATTCATGTCATCTATTAGTTTGGGAGTAGATACGCAAAAGATGAAAGTAGAAGCAAACTTAGAAAAATACTTAAATTACAGCCTATCAAATCAAGAAAAAGGAACTTTGGTGCAATACCAAGTAAAACAAACAATGGAGTATGGTGAAAACTACAGTCCAATTAAAAGTAGTGAAATACAATTGCAACTAAGCCAAATTGATGGAAAATATCCAAACGAAGTAAAAGCCATAACCAAAACAACCAAACTAACCAACGGAAAAGAAAATGGAATGGAAGAAAACTGGGAATATGATGCTAAAAGTGGAATCCTAACAGTAAAAGCAAGCAATCAAAATGAAGAAGGAAGAGCTAACCATCAAGAAAAACCAGGAAAAGGGGTAGCAGACGAATACATTGTTATCTGTTATTATGATACCTATGTAGAAGAAAATCAAGAAAGAGATTTAAAAGTAGAAATATCTGCAAAAGCTATCTTAGAAGCAGACGAAGAAATAACAATCCATAGCCAAGAAACAATAGAAAGTAAGGTAAGTGAAAATATTGGAAACTTAACCTCTATTCATCATGAAACTAATCCTATATATAATGGGTATATCAAAGCAAACCAAATCAATGGAAGCAATTATAACACCCAATATAAAGAAAAAACAGAAATTCTAATTAGTAAAAAAGAAGCACAAGAAACCTTAGAAATTATAGAAAAAAATACTTTTATTCAGCAAGAGGGAGAAAGTCAAATAGACTTAGACAACAACCAAAACCTTGTTTACAAAAATACTAAAATAAACAAAGAAGATCTAGAAAAAATCTTAGGGAAAGAAGCCAAACTTGAAATTTTAGACAAAGATCAAAACATACTAGCAACTATAGACAATAATACCCCATGGGAAGAAGATGGAAGTTACTTAGTAAACTATGAAACAGAACCAGAAGAAATCATAGTAAAAACAAGTAGCATTCAAAACGAAGGAATCTTAAAATTAGAGCATAATAAAGAAATCAAAAGCAATATGAAAGAAACAAAAAATATCAAAATCAAAACAACAGATGAAATTGTAGGAACACAAGAAGATGTACAAACACAAATCATAGATATAGAAGAAGCAACTACTAATGTAAGCTTAGAAATCAGTAACCAAGAATGGACAAACAAGCAACAAAATGAAATTACATTTAACATATCTTTAAATGCTACTTCAAGCAAAGATAATATGTTTAAAAATCCAAAAATAAAAATAGAACTTCCACAAGAAGTAGAAAAAGTAATTTTACAAAATAGTGGAATATTCCATGAAAATGGATTAGCCTTAAAAGAAGTTTTAACCCAAAGCAATGAAAAGGGAAATACTGAAATAATAGCTATTCTAGAAGGGACACAAGAAGCTTACAGTGAAAACATATTAGCTTTATCAACAGACATAAAAATATCAGCAACCATCATACTAAAAAAAGACATAAACATAGCTGAGAGTGAAATCAAATTAGTTAGTACAAATGAATACACATTAGATGGTAGTGTAGAAACACAAGAACAAACTATACCATTAATCATTGAAAGTTATCAAGAAGAAAAAATACAAAATAAAGAAGACGACATAGCATATAACATAGCACAAGAAAACAAAGTAAACGAAGATAGCCTAAAATTAGAAGTAGCTACAATCAAAGGAGCTAGCAACCTAAAAGAGCAAGACAGTATATATGCGGGAGAATACATCAAATACAACATAAAAGTAACAAATACAAAAGCAGAAACTTTGGAAAATGTAAAAATAGTAGGGAACATACCAGAAGAAACTATTTATGGTGAATTAGAAGCACAATATTACACAGCTAGTGGAAAATACGAATATCACTTTGATGAAGAATTAAAACAAAAAGAAATTCAAGTAGGGACTTTAAAACCAGGAGAAAGCAAAACAGTTTATTATGAAGTAAAAGCAAAAGATGTAGAAAGTGAAAAAGAAATTACAAGCCATATAAGTGCTTATGTAGAAGAAAGTGAAATAGCAAAATATGAACTAAAAAATACAATAAAACCAGCCAAACTAAAAATGTTTTTAGGAGCATCTTTAGGAAACGATAAAAATCAATGGTATTATACATTTTTAGCAGAAAGTGCAGAAAACAAAGAAATAGAAATAGCATTAAAAGCACCAAAAGAATTTGAATTAAATTATATTGTAAAAAAAGAAGAAGGAAAGAAATTAAACCTAGAAGAAATAACAAAAATAGCAGAAGACAATACCATTACAATCAAAGTACAAACAAACAAAGAATACATCATAGGTGGATATATTAACAAATTAGCAACAACAGAAGAAAATGAAAAATCACAAATAGAATTTACAACCGTAGCAAGTGCTGTTTTAGATGGAATTACATACCAATCAAATGAAAACAGAATTCTATATGGTTATGAAAATGCTTCTATAACAATGACTTCTGAAACAGAAGGAGAAGAAATCAAATATGATGAAGAAATTAATTATAATATCTTAATAGAAAACACAGGAAAAGTCAATTTATCAGACCCGCTTAATGCTTCTATTCATGTAAACTTAGCAGATTTCTTACCAGAAAATGTTAAACCAGTAAGTGTTACCTATCATAACTGGATACAAGAAGAAATAAAACAAGAAAATGGTGGAGAAATTGTAACTGATAAATTTAGTAAAACAGAAGAAATTACAGAAGAAATTTATGAAGCAACTAAGGATGGAGAAAAATTACCAGATATTAACTTATACTTAACCATTCCAAAAGGAGAAAGCATCAACATCCAAGTAAAAACAAAAGCAGGTGTTGTTTATGAAAAAACAAAAATTGAAAACAGTGCAACTATAAGTGGAGAAAAAATTAAAGAAAAGACATCAAATGTTATTACTAATACAATTTTACCATATAATTATGAAGAACCAAGTGAAAACCCAGATAACCCAGATAATCCAGGAAATCCAGGAAATCCAGAAGATCCAAGTGATCCAACTACACCAGGAGAAGAAAAACCAGAAGAAACTTATAGTATCAAAGGACTTGCTTGGTTAGATGAAAATGAAGATGGACAAAGACAAACAGGAGAAAAAACATTAAGTGGAATTACAGCAATGCTAATTGACAGCAAAGAAGGAAAAATAGTAAAAGGACCTGAGCAAACAAAAGAAGATGGAACTTACCAATTTAATGAATTAAAACAAGGGGATTATATCGTATTATTCCAATACGATACAAACCAATATCGAACAACAGAATATCAAAAAAATGGAGTACCAGCAGGAGCAAATTCAGATGCAGTAACCAAAAAAGTCACACTAAATGGTGAAAGCATGAATGTTGGAATGATTGAAGTTTCTGAATTAGAATCTTCTGTTACCAATATGGATATTGGATTAATTGAAAATAAAATATGTGACTTCAAATTAGATAAATATGTATCAAAAATAACAGTGACAACCAAAGAAGGAACCAAACAATATGGTTATCAGAATGAAAAACTAGCAAAAGTAGAAATTAGAGCTAAAGAAATAGAAGGAGCAACCGTTGTTATCGAATATAAAATAGTAGTTAGCAATGAAGGAGAATTAGCGTCTACAGTTGGAAAAGTAATTGACTACTTACCAGAAGGACTAACCTTCTCTTCTGAGCTAAATGCTAATTGGTCAGCAGGAGCAAGTGGACAACTAATTAACACAAGTATTGCAAACCAAAAAATAGAGCCAGGAGAATCTAAGGAATTAACCTTAATTGCTACCAAAAAAATGACAGCTAATAATGAAGGAACATTTACAAACGCAGCAGAAATAGGAGATATTAGCAATTCTTTAGGTATCAAAGA
Organism: uncultured Clostridium sp.; assembly: GCA_947244675.1. The sequence continues at coordinate 27,381 of CAMXLV010000007.1, forward strand.
TAGAGATTCTACACCAGCTAACAAAGTAAAAACAGAAGATGACTACTCAGAAGCAGAAGTTATCATCTCTGTTAGTACAGGTATAGCAATGTATGTATCAATTGGTATTTTACTAATCGTTGTTGTAGGAGTAGGTATTTTCTTAGGATCACACTATGGCATCGTAAAAATAGGAAAAATGTCACTATTTGGAGTAATTTTAGTAGCAGTTATCTTATCTGGAATTATTAAAGCAGAAGCGGCAGTTAATTATAGAGAATCTGCAAATTTTACCTGGTATGAAGTTGACCCAACAGGTGGAGCTTATACAGATGCAAATGGAAGTAGATACTTTAGAGGAGACTTAGGTGTTGCAACTTGTCAACAATCAGGAGTAAAACCAGTATCAGGATCATTTACAGCTAGTTTAGGATCTTCATCACTATCAAGTTTTGACAGATTAGTTAAAAGAGATGACATTTCATTCCAGATGACAAAATTAAATGATGATGTACCAATGAAAACAGTAGGAAATGATTGTATATTTGGCCCATTTGAATTCAATTGTTCATATGATGGTGGCTATAAAGTAGAAGTATTAGATGGAAGTGGAAGCCAAGTAGGATTTACTGTATGTGATAGTAGCGGAAATAGTAAAACTTTATCTGGAACAGGAAATCTTAGTTTCTATGTAAAAATTCCAGCAAGTAGTTGTAAAAATGGTATTTCTAAAGTATCTGTATCAACTAAAAGAACAGGTTATGAACATAGAGTAGCTGGAAAAAAAGGACAAATATATTATGTAAATGACAGCGATGGGCAAGACGTAAAAACAGAAAGTGTCTTTATAACAGAAGAAGAACCATATAAAAAACCAATTTCAAACGAAAAAATTATTGAATGGACAAACTTAAGAGGAGCTATTGAAATTATCAAACAAGATAATGACAATGCAAACAAAAAATTAGCAGGAGTTAAAATTACAATAAGCTCAGGAAGTGATAGTTATACCTTAACGACGGATGAAAACGGAAGAGCTTACCAAGACAATTTACCAGCTAACAGAACTTATCAAATTGTTGAAATTGAAAATCCAAACTATGGATATAGAGCAGAAGCAAAAGGAAGTACAAGCTTAAAAGGTGGACAAATACTAACTTATACACTAAAAAATATCAAACATACTGGAAACTTATTAATTGAGAAAAAAGATCAAGAAACAGGAAAACCTTTAGCAGGAATGAGCTTTAAAATAAAAGATGCTAGTGGAAGATATATAAGAGTAATTGATACTTCTAATAAGCTTCAAACAAAAGTAACAGGAACTGTTTATGTAGGAAAATTAGAATATACAACAAATGAAGCAGAAGCAACTGAATTTATAACAGATAGTAATGGAAAAATCCAAGTCTTCAATCTATTAGAAGGAAATTATACAGTCATTGAAACATCTGTTGGAAATAACTATTATGGTTATGAAGTAGATGATGACTATATTACATGGACAGCTAATGGAAAAACAGGAAAAGGAAGAAATGTACAAGTTACCATTACAAGACAAAAATCTTATGATACAGAGCCAGGAGGATCTACTACAGCAGGAGATAAAGTTGTTGTATACAATGAAAGAAAATACATCAAACTATCTGGTTATGTATGGGTAGACCAAGTAGATGGAAAAACAACACAAAGAAATAATCTATTTGGAGAAAGTAGTAGCACATTACCAGATACCAAAGACCTATTATTAAATGGTATTGAAGTAAGACTAAAAAATAGGACAAATGGAGCTATTGTAAAACATGACAAAACAGGACAAGATATGACAAAAATAACAGATAAATTAAACCTTTACAAAGAAGCACCAAACAATGGAAATGGAGAATACCAATTCATTGATGTACTACGTAGAAAAATAGGAGATTATTATATTGAATTTGAATATGATGGTTTAACCTATACAAATGTTATACCAAACATTAACAAAGATAGAGGTTCAAAAGCTTCTGAGGAAGAAAAAGAAAGAGAGAAGTTTAATGAAAATTTTGCTATTGTAGAAGGTAAAACAAGAGACACTGGTATCACAAAAGATAGCAGTGGAGCTGAAAAAAATGCTTTAACTTACAAAATAGATGAAGCAAATCATGAAGCAACCTTAATTAGCCAAGGTAAATATGAGAATGTAAATGGCGAATATATGAAACAAGTAAACATCGGAAACTATAAAATAATAGCTACTACAGATGCTGCATCTTATAGCATTAAAGATCATTATGTACCAGGACAAGAAGAAATTAGATATATTAATTTGGGATTGTATCAAAGAGAACAACCAGACATTGCATTGGTAAAAGATATACAAAATGTAAGATTAAGTGTAAATGGGTATGAACATACTTACACCTATAATCAAAGATTTGTAAATGCTGGAGAATATGGTGGAGAAGGATTTAATGTAGGAGTAAAATTTGGAAGTAAATATGGAAATATGACTTATACAAGACCTGTTTACAAATCAGATTATGATTACATTAATGAAGCACAAAAAGATGACAAAGAATTAAAAGCATATATAACGTATAAACTAGTTATGAAAAATCAAGCATCTAATTTAAAAGTGCAAGTTAACGAAATTGTAGATTACTATGATCAAAAATATGAATTAGTAGGAGTAGGAACTTCTTTAGATGAAAAAGGAAATATAGCAGGAGAATTACCAAAAAATCAAACAGGTTATAATAGCAAATATGCAAAATTAACCATTGATAATCGAAATAACAGTAAAATAGAAGCACAAAAAGAACAAACCATTTATGTACAATTTAAGCTAAGCAGAGAGCAAGTAGCTATGATTTTAAAAGATAAGCAAGAAGGAGAAAAAGCAGATACAGAAAACTTATTATATAATATAGCAGAAATTAATTCTTATTCTGTATTTGATCAAAATGACAAACGATATGCTGGAATCGATTTAGATTCTAACCCAGGAAATGCTACGCCAGATCAAGAAAATACATATGAAGATGATACTGATAAAGCACCAGCATTACAATTAGAAGTAACAGATACAAGAAAACTTGCTGGTAAAGTATTTGAAGATGAAACAGTAGCAGAAGAAGGGCAAGATGCAAGTAAAGTTATGAAAGCTAAAGTACGTAGACGGAAGCGGAGCTTATGAAGAAGGAGAAAAAGGAATTGAAGGAGTAGAAATTACTCTAACAGAAAATACAGGAAGTGGAAAAGTATATCATGCAACAACTGATGTAAATGGAGATTTCTATATTTCAAACTACATTCCAGGTGACTATACATTAACCTATACTTGGGGAGATGAAACTTACACAGTACAAGACTACAAAGGAACTATTTATGATATAGCAAGAGATCAAAACAATAAGAGATGGTATAAAGAAAATGTAGGAGTAAGACAAACAGATGCAATGGACAACTACAACTTAGACCAAGAAGCACCAAAAGGTTCAAGATTACAAATAGATGAAGAAATTAAAAATATAACACATCAAACAAACAGTCAAATTACAAGAACTAAAATGGATGCAACTACACCAACAATGGGATTAGGAGTAGAATATGAAGATGTTTATACAGCATCATCAGGAGACAGATATGAATACCTTGTAGAAAATGTAGATTTTGGTATTATTGAAAGAGCAAAACAAGATTTAGCTTTAGAGAAACGTGTAAAAACAATGAAAGTTACTTTGCCAAATGGACAAGTAATTGTAGATTTAGAAGTAGATGAAGATGGAAACATTACTGGAGAGAGAGATCATATCAGTTACATGAAACCAGATGAATATGGTAATGGATTTATCAAACTAGAAATAGACAATGAATTGATTCATGGAGCAAAACTAGAAGTAGGATATGTTATCAAAGCAACAAATAACAGTGAGTTAGACTACTTAAGTGAAAAATTCTATCAATATGGAATTGTAGAAGGAAAAGTTGTAACGATAGAACCAACAGGAATTATTGATTACTTAGATAAAGGATGGGCTTTTGATGATAGTATCAATCCAGATTGGGAAGTAAAGACATTAGACGAAATAAAAGCAGAAGGAATTGTGGCAGAGATTGTTTACACAGCAGACAATACCAATATTAACAACAAAACAATATTATATACAGAAAAATTAAAAGGAAAGAATTTAGAACCAGGAAAATCAGAAGAGGTTGGCTTAAATGTATCTAAAACATTAGCAGCTACAGATGAAGTAAGTTTAGATAATGAAGCAGAAATTGTAGAAATTACTAAAACTGGAGGTTCTAAAACAGAATCAACACCAGGAAACTATGTACCAGGAGCTGGTAATACAGAATCAGATGATGCATTAGCAGAAACTACTATTGTAACACCAGCAACAGGGGAAAACAAAAACTATATAGTACCAGCAATGATTGGTATGATAAGCTTAGCAATCTTAAGTACAGGAGTAATCCTAATTAAGAAAAAAGTAACTCGTTAAGAATAAGATCTAAATTTAAATAAAAAACAAAAAAAATCAAAGCGAGGAGAAGCACTTTCAATAAGGTTAATTATTGGAAGTGTTTTTTTTTAATAATAGTACTCCCTAAGTAGTACTATCCATATAAAAAAATGTTACAAACTTGTAAAAAAAATTTAAAAAAACTAAAATAAAAGGTGGAAAAAGAGCATCCCTAGTAGCAAAGAAAAGAAATAAAAAAACTGGAAAAACCTTCTATTTACAATTAGAGACAAACAGGCTATAGTAAAAGTGTAAATAATAGTAGGGAGGTTTACCATATGAACCAAGAAACCATTAAAAACAAAACTAAAAGGGCTAAAATACTAATGTATTTATTATTTATAGTATTTGTTTTATCAAGTTTATTAGTAGTTACTAAATGGATGACAAAAGTTAGCTTTGGATCTAATATAAATACCATTCATTTAGAAGCTCATTTGGATAAATATATAAACTATGAGCTAGAAGGAGAAAAAGAAACTCTAGTGCAATACAGCCTTAGCCAAAGAGTAAGCCAAGAAGAAAATGAGCAAGAGATAAAAAATACAAAATTGCAAATTAAAGTAA
>CAMXLV010000008.1 GCA_947244675.1 uncultured Clostridium sp.
CCTTATTTGAATTTTGATGAAAGACTGTTAGAAGAAGGGTTAGCAGAAGATGGATTGGTTAAGTCAAACATTTCTTCTATGTTTTCATCTTGATAAATGGTTTTGTATATATCATAAATATTATAAATTTTTCCCATATTTCTAAGAAAAGAAATGGAGGTAATAGGTTTACTGGTTTGATTTCCAGTTTTTACATTACGAAAATAAACCATTTTTTGATTTTTATTATATAAAATTCTATCATTAGGAGATTCAATTTTATTAGAAGTAGTAATATAAATATAATCAGTGTTAATTTTTTCATTTTTTACAAAAGGACGTCTACCAAGTTCAATTCTGTAATTACATTTACTGTCTGATATATGTAAGTACCAACTGTTAGCGAAGTCATTAATTTCTACTTCAAAATGGTAACCTAAAGTATCATTATAAATAATTAGAATTGGTTTGGTAGTTTGAAAAAAGTTTTCTCCATATTGTTTTTCAAAGTTTTTTCTGTCATTATCAGAAATGTCCCAATAAATAAATAGGTTAGTAGGAGTTTGTGCCAAAACTTTTACAATGGTTTGATTATAACGATAAGGTAAATCATAATATTCTACAATTTTTACTTTTTTTCTTGTAGTTCTAGTTCTTTTTGCGGTTGTTTTGCTAGAAGTGGTTTTTTTAGTAGTAGTTTTCTTTTTTGCAACAGAAGTACTCATTTTTGTTTTACCAGTACTTTTTTTAGTAGTAGCTACTTTTGCTTCTTTTTTGGTAGCTGTTTTCTTACTTGTAGTGGAAGGTTTTTTTGATGAAGTAGTAGCTTTTTTGGTAGTTGTTTTTTCTATTTTATTTTCTAAATCCTTTGATTCTTTTGTTTTTCTTGGCATTCTTGTCCTCCTATGTGATCTCATACTTTCTTTTCTATCTTATACTAAAAGTAAAAGAAATTCAAGTGAATTTGACAAAGTTTTTGAATTTTTTATATTTTTCTACAATACTAAAATATTAAATAAGAAATCCTTTATAAGAAATGGCTTTTGTATAAATCAAATTCCATTATCAGGAATAAATAATGTATTACATGTCGGATTTTTCCTTAATTCTGCTAATACCACAATTCAACGGAGGACGAACTTGTGAGATTTATGAGTTAAAAGTTGTTTTTTAATTTATTAGATTTAAAAATACCTCTTGAAAAGTAATATTATTTAGTATAAAATGGTATCATCAAAGGAGAAAAAGGAAATACTAATTTTAAGAAAACATAATTTAGGAGGAATGAAAAAATGAATAAAAAAACAGTAAAAGACATTGATTTGAAAGGAAAAAAAGTATTAGTTCGTTGTGATTTTAATGTACCAATGGATGAAGAAAAAAACATAACAGACAACATAAGAATCGTAGCAGCATTGCCAACCATAAAGTATTTGTTAGAAAACAATTGTGCTATCATTTTATGCTCACACTTAGGAAGACCAAAAGGAGAATTCAAAGAAGAATATTCTTTAAAACCAGTTGCCAAAGAATTAGCAAATTTACTAGAAAAAGAAGTAATCATGGCAAAAGATGTTATAGGTGAAGATGCCAAAACAAAGGCCCAAAATTTAGAACAAGGGCAAATATTATTACTAGAAAATGTGAGATTTCATAAAGAAGAAACTGAAAATGATGAAAACTTTGCCAAAGAATTAGCAAATATGGCAGAGATTTATGTAAGTGATGCATTTGGTTCTACACATAGGGCACATAGTTCAACAGCAGGAGTAGCAAAATTCTTGCCAGCAGTATCAGGATTTTTAATTGAAAAAGAGTTAAAATTCTTAGGAAATGCGATTGCTAATCCTGCTAGACCATTTGTTGCCATATTAGGAGGAGCTAAAGTATCTGACAAAATAGGAGTAATTGATAATCTATTAGAAAAAGTAGATACATTAATAATTGGTGGAGGAATGGCATATACATTCTTTAGAGCCAAAGGATATGAAGTAGGAAATTCAATTTGTGAATTAGATAAAGTAGAATTAGCAAAAGATTTAATGAAAAAAGCAGAAGAAAAAAAGGTAAAATTTATTTTACCAGTAGATACAAAAGTAGCCAAAGAAGCTACACAGCAAGGAGAAAGTAAAACGGTAAAGAGTAATGAAATTCCAGCAGATTGGGAAGGATTAGACATTGGAGAAGAAACCATTCAACTATTTAAAGAAGAATTACAAAAAGCAAAAACAATTGTGTGGAATGGACCATTGGGATTATTTGAAGTAGAACAATTTTCAATAGGAACCAATGAAATTGCAAAAGCATTAGCTAAAATAGAGGCTACTACTATTATAGGAGGAGGAGATTCAGCAGCTGCTGTTAAAAAAGTAGGATTAGAAGATAAAATGACACATATCTCAACAGGAGGAGGAGCTTCTTTAGAATTCTTAGAAGGAAAAGAATTACCAGGAATTAAATGTTTGTTAGATAAATAAAGAAAAAGGAGAAAGAAAAAATGAGAAAAAAAGTAATTGCAGGAAATTGGAAAATGAATATGCTTCCAAACGAGGCCATAAGCTTTATTGAAGAATTAGCACCTATGGTAAAAGATAGCCAAAATGAAGTCATTTTATGCGTACCATATACAGATTTATTTTATGCACTATTAACAGCACAAAATACGAATATCAAAATAGGAGCGCAAAATATGCACTTTGAAGAAAGTGGGGCATATACAGGTGAAATATCTGGAAAAATGTTAAAATCAATTAATGTGGAATATGTAATCATTGGTCATTCAGAAAGAAGACAATACTTTAATGAAACAGATGAAACTGTTAATAAAAAAATCAAAGCAGCTTTTCAATGTGGATTAAAACCAATTGTATGTGTAGGAGAAACGTTAGCACAAAGAGAACAAAATAAAACAGAAGAAATCATTACAAACCAAACAAAATTAGCCTTAGAAGGATTAAGTGAAGAACAAGTACAAAACACAATTATTGCTTATGAGCCAATATGGGCTATTGGAACTGGCAAAACAGCAACCAAAGAAGATGCTAACAACAGCATTAAGGCAATCAGAAATAAAATTGTCGAAATCTATGGACAAACGGTAGCAAATGGGGTTATAATACAATACGGTGGAAGCGTAAAAAGCACAAATGCCAAAGAACTATTTGCAATGTCTGATATAGATGGAGGGCTAGTTGGAGGATCCAGTCTTAAGGCAGAAGAATTTAGCAAAATAGTAAATGATTAAAGAAGGTGTAAAATATGAAAGATAAGCTAACAATGCTAATGATATTAGATGGTTTTGGTGACAATTCAAATGATAATGGCAATGCAATCAAACTTGCCAAAACACCTAATATAGATAAACTAATGAAAAAATATAATCATACAGAAATCCATACAAGTGGTTTAGCGGTAGGACTACCAGAAGGACAAATGGGAAACTCAGAAGTAGGACACACAAACATTGGAGCAGGGAGAATTGTATACCAAGAATTAACAAGAATTACAAAATCAATTGAAGATGGAGACTTTTTTACAAATTCAGAGTTTATAGCAGCCATTGAAAATTGTAAAAAATATCATTCTAAATTACACATTTTAGGATTAGTATCAGATGGAGGTGTGCATAGCCACAATCGTCATTTATATGGATTACTAGAAATGGCAAAAAGAAGAGACTTTGAAGATGTATATGTACATTGTTTCTTAGATGGAAGAGATACACCTCCAGCATCAGCAGAAGGATACATTATGAAGCTACAAGAAAAAATGGATGAAAAAAAGATTGGAAAAATTGCTAGTTTATCTGGTAGATTTTATAGTATGGATAGAGATAAAAGATGGGAAAGAGTGCAAAAATGTTATAATGCTATTGTAAAAGGAGAAGCAAATAAAGCAAGTAGCAGTATAAAAGCAATTGAAGATTCTTATCAAAAGGAAGTATTTGATGAATTTGTAGAACCAACCTTAATTTGTAATGGAGAAGAACCAATTGCGACAATAGGAGAACATGATTCCGTTATTTTCTTTAACTTCAGACCAGATAGAGCAAGAGAAATTACAAGAGCATTAGTAGATCCAAATTTTGATGGATTTGAAACAAAAAAAGATTTAAAACTATACTATGTATGTTTTACCAATTATGATGAGTCTATGCCAAATGTTCATGTAGCATTTAAAAAAGAAGCATTATCAAATACTTTTGGTGAATATATAAGTAAAAAAGGTTATACACAACTTCGTATAGCAGAAACCGAAAAATATGCTCATGTTACTTTTTTCTTTAATGGTGGAGAAGAAAAACAATATGAAGGTGAAGAAAGAATATTAGTACCATCTCCTAAAGTAGAAACCTATGACCAAAAGCCAGAAATGAGTGCTTATGAAGTAACAAATAAAGTAATAGAAGCAATAAAAAGCAATCAATATGATTGTATCATATTAAATTATGCAAATACTGATATGGTAGGACATACAGGAAGTTTAGAAGCAGCGATTAAAGCTGTAGAAGCAGTAGATAAATGTGTTCGGAGAAGTAGTTGAATTAGTAGAAGAAAAACAAGGAAATTTATTAATCACAGCTGACCATGGAAATGCAGAGCAAATGATTGATTATAGTACAGGAGAACCACATACAGCACATACAACTAATCCAGTGCCATTAATTTTAGTAACAAAAGATGAATCATTAAAATTAAAAGCAGGAGGAAAATTAGCAGATTTAGCACCAACAATGCTTGCTTTAATGAAGCTTGAAAAACCAGAAGAAATGACAGGAGAGAGTTTATTAGGATAAGGAATAAAAGGGAATGTTAAATCATACAAAGAAAATAAAAGAAATATATGAGGATATACAAAGAAAATTATTTTATATGATACCAGAGAAATGGGAGAAATTATACTTATATAGTGCTATTTTAGATCAACCAGATCAAGAGGGGAAAATGGGAGAATTATTCTTTTATTATATCCCCAAAGGTATCTTTAAGAAAAAAGCAATTAATGTATATGAAATACCAGCAAAATTTAATTTAGATGAGAATCAATATTTAAGATTAGTTCAGTTATTATATAGCAGAATAAAGGAACTAAGACAAGAATTTAGAAAGTCAGAAAGAAATGAAATCTGGACTAATATAACCATATCAATACATAATTTAAAATTTAAAGTAGAATATGATTATGCAGATTTGAATCATAGTGATTTTTCAAGTTACGAAAGACATGTTATTTGGCGTTATGAAATACTAGGAATTGGAGAAGAACAAGTAAGCAAGCAAGACAAAGAGATTTTAAAACGTTACCAATTAGGAGCCAAAACATTAGTAAGAAAAGAACATTATGAAACAGGAATTTACATTCAAGATATAGAAAATGTTATTGCTTATAGTAATGAAAATGTAGATACTATTGATGTAGAAGAAGTCGTAGAAAAAACCGAAAAGAAACGTAAAAATCAACTCTTATTATCAAAAGAAGAAATTGAAAAGATGAAAAATAATTAAAGTCATTAAAGTTTAATAGTATGTTTTAAAAAACATATATTAAAATAAAAATAAAAGGTAGAAATGAAAGGAGCAATTAAAATGATTTATTCAAAAGAATTAGAAGGAATGTGCCCAGTAAGTAAAGGTGTAAACCATGGACCAGCACCAATTCCAGAAGAAGGAAAATGGGTAAAAGTAAAAGAAATCAAAGATGTTTCAGGATTAACACATGGTATTGGATGGTGTGCACCACAACAAGGAGCTTGCAAATTAACTTTAAATGTAAAAGAAGGAATCATTCAAGAAGCATTAATTGAAACAATTGGATGCTCTGGAATGACACACTCAGCTGCTATGGCAGGAGAAATTTTAACAGGGAAAACCTTATTAGAAGCATTGAATACAGATTTAGTATGTGATGCAATCAATACAGCTATGAGAGAACTATTTTTACAAATTGTCTATGGTAGAACACAAACTGCTTTCTCAGAAGGCGGACTTCCAGTAGGAGCTGGTTTAGAAGACTTAGGAAAAGGGCATACCAGTCAAGTAGGAACTATTTATTCAAGTTCATTAAAAGGACCTAGATACTTAAATTTAGCAGAAGGGTACATAGTAGAATTAGGATTAGATAAAGAGGATCAAATTATTGGTTATAAATATGTTCATTTAGGAAAAATGATGGACAATATTAAAGCTGGAATTGATCCAAAAGAAGCAATTGAAAAAGCTTCTGGAAAATACGGAAGATTTGATGAAGCAGTTAAAAAAATAGACCCAAGACAACAATAATTTCCACTTGGGTACAAACAATTATTAGTGAATATTTATTTGATAATAAGATTATAAAAAATAAGGAGGAATAAAAATGGCAGTAACATTTGAAAGTTATGAAAGAAGAATAGACCAAATTAAACCAGTAATGGAAAAATACGGAATCAAAGATTTTGAAGAAGCATTAGAGATTTGCAAAGAAAAAGGATTTAATCCATATGAAATTGTAAAAGGAGTACAACCAATTTGTTTTGAAAATGCAGCTTGGGCATATACACTTCGGAGCTGCGATTGCAGTAAAAAAAGGATGTACTAAAGCGGCAGATGCAGCAAAAGCAATAGGAGAAGGATTACAAGCATTTTGTATTCCAGGTTCTGTTGCAGATGACAGAAAAGTTGGATTAGGACATGGAAACTTAGCTTCTATGCTATTATCAGAAGATACAAAATGTTTTGCATTTTTAGCAGGGCATGAATCTTTTGCAGCAGCAGAAGGAGCAATTGGAATTGCAAAATCAGCTAATAAAGTAAGAAAAGAACCATTAAGAGTTATTTTAAATGGACTTGGAAAAGATGCGGCACAAGTTATTTCAAGAATTAATGGATTTACTTATGTAAAAACTGATTTTGATTTCTTTACAGGAAAAGTAAAAGTAGTAGAAGAAATTGCTTATTCTGATGGAGAAAGAAGCAAAGTTAGATGCTATGGAGCCAATGATGTAAGAGAAGGTGTAGCTATTATGTGGATGGAAGATGTTGATGTATCAATTACAGGTAACTCAACTAATCCAACTAGATTCCAACATCCAGTTGCTGGAACATATAAAAAAGAAAGAATAGCAGAAAATAAAAAATATTTCTCAGTTGCATCAGGAGGAGGAACAGGAAGAACTCTTCATCCAGACAACATGGCAGCAGGACCAGCATCTTATGGAATGACAGATACTATGGGAAGAATGCACTCAGATGCACAATTTGCAGGTTCATCTTCTGTACCAGCCCATGTAGAAATGATGGGATTAATTGGAATGGGAAACAATCCAATGGTTGGAGCATCAGTAGCGGTTGCAGTAGCAGTAGAAGAAGCTATGAAATAAAAAAAGAACCAATAATATAATAAAAAGGTTAGTAAGAAAAAATTTACTAACCTTTTTTGTTATATATGAAGTTTTCACAAACGAATTATTCTTTTTTTGTTTTTTTATCTGTTAAGATTTCTTTTATAGAACCTAAGGAACTTAAAGCACTTGTAGCTTCAAAAGGAATGAATATTTTATTAGCATCACCTTTGGCAACTTCTTGCAATGCTTCTAAAGATTTTAGTTGTACTAATTTATCGTTTGGATCTGCTTTTTTCATAGCATCATAAATCATTTGAACTTCTTTTGCTTTCGCATCAGCTACTTCTCTGATAGCTTGGGCTTCACCAGCTGCTCTTCTAATTCTAGCTTCTTTATCAGCCTCAGCTTCTAAAATAGCAGCTTGTTTTTTACCTTCTGCAATGGTAATGGCAGATTGTCTTTGAGCTTCTGATTCTAAGATTAAAGCTCTTTTGTTTCTTTCTGCATTCATTTCTTTTTCCATAGCATCTCGAATATCAGCAGGTGGAGTAATGTCTTTAATTTCTACTCTGTCGATTTTGCATCCCCATCTGTCAGTTGCTTCATCTAAAACAACTCTTAGTTTGTTGTTAATACCATCTCTAGAACTAAAGGTTTCATCTAAATCCATTTTACCAATGATGTCACGAATGGTTGTAATGGCTAAATATTCAATACCTTTCTTTAAACTTTGTATTTCATAGACTGCTTTAGCAGGGTCTGTTATTTGATAAAATACAACAGTATCTATTGTAATGGTAACGTTGTCTTTTGTAATAACTCCTTGAGGTGGCACATCCATAGTTTGTTGTTTTAAACTAACAACACTTCTTACATGATCAAAAAATGGAATGATAATGGTAAGACCTGCATCGGCAACTTTATAAAATTTACCAAGCCTTTCAATAATGTATACCTCAGATTGTTTAACGATTTTTATAGACATTGCTGCTATAATTAAAATAATAATAAGTAAAACAAATAAAAATCCCATAATTTTTCCTCCTTATAAATATTTTTATGAAAAACTTTTTTCTAATGGTGCAACGATTGCTTTGACACCTTTTATTTCTTTAATTTCTACCTCAGTACCTTTTGGAATGCTTTTATCATCAATTCCAATGGCAGACCAAATTTCACCATTTACTTTTATTTGCCCAAGACATTCGATAGAATCAATATCTTTTGTTACAATTCCTACTTTTCCAATTGTGGAATAAACATTGGTTTTTATACCATCTCTTCGATTAACGAATTTTTGCACAAATGGTTTGGTGGTGAAAATTAAAATAGTGGAAGATAAAACGAATACTGACATTTGAATGATTAGGTTGTCAGTAAAGAAACTTACTACCATTGCTAATAAAGCACCAATAGCAAACCAGAAAATTAAAAAACCAACCGTCATAATTTCTATGATTAAACAAATTCCAGCAATGATTAGCCATAATTGCCACATGGAAAATTCCTCCTTTGCTATGTAACTGTAACTATTATATCATATATTTATGTGAAAAGAAATAGATTTATGTAAAATTTTAGGATTTTTATTTTGCCATGCAATTGCTATGTAAGAGGTTGGTATGAAAATTATGTTAAAAAGTGATTATGAAATATGGTTAGTTTTCTTGCTTTTGTAAATTAGATAGAAATATAATAAATAAAGGAAAAAAACAAAGGAGGGAAATTTATAAAAATGAAAAAAGCAAGCGAGAAAGCAATTACATTAATAGCATTTGCTATTAGTAGGAAATGCGTTCGATATGAGGAAAGAGCTTGAAAGCCATGTGAGAGAAGAGAAAAAGAGAGAAAAGTTTAGCCGAGTTGAAGTAAAAGTTTACATGAATATGGTGTAAAATTGATAAAAAAATCAAAAAGTAGAATTGTTATCTTAAAAAAATTGTAATAACATTATAGTATAAAAAATGAAAAGGAGCGATTCTATATGAAAAAAATAAAAGCAAAATTAAGTGCTAGAGATGAAAAGTTAATTATACAAGCATTAGTCGAAAAGAGAAATAATCAGCTAAAACAAAATAGACCAACAGAGCCAATAAATGAATTACTAATAAAACTAATCGAAAATTAAATACATAACTAAAAAGTCAATCAAAGATTGGCTTTTTTTAGTGGAAAAAATATAAGGAGGGAGAAAATTTGAAAAATCAAGAAGCAATAGATTATCTAAACAATTTGCAGCAAGGAATGTTTTGTACTGTCAATATACCAATATGTAATGACAAAGAAAAAATACCGATTACTGTTATGTATATGGGCAAAGACAAAGACGGCAGATATAATTTTATTGATACAGGTAGATTCATAATGAGTAAAGAGTTTATTGAAAATAAGGCTATTTCAATAGATAAGAGTTTTGATGAAGATAAAGCTTTTGAGATATACTCTAAAGTTCGTATGCAACCTAATAAAAATAAGAATAAAGAAAGGGCAAGGTAAAACAATGAAAGATAATCAAGTATTAGAATATCATGAAAAACAACAATTTAATAGTGAAAATTTACAACAATATGATAATGAGGGACAAAGATACTTTTTGGCTTATTTATTAAGAAAAGGTTATAACTTAGAAATAAAAGAGAGCAAAATAATTTTCAAAGATATAACATCTGAAGAAAAAGTAAAAGAAATGATAGAACACTATAACAATGATAGTAGAATAGATAACCTTAATATTAAAAGACAATCTATAAGAGAAGCAAGAGCGATAGGATTAGAAGAATATAGCCAAATGGTAGATAAAAAATTGAGGAGTTTGAATCAAAAGGAAAGGGAAAAAACAGAGAGATAATTTTTATAAACAAGTCGACCTAGGTTGATTTGTTTTTTTTACATAGTCATCATTATTGATGGCTGATTTTTATGAAAGGAGGGTAAAAAGTGTCAAAGTGTAAAGTAATTGCCATAGCTAATCAAAAACGGTGGAGTAGGAAAAACAACTACAACAGCTAATTTGGGAAATGGGCTAGCTAGAAAGGGGAAAAAGGTATTACTAATAGATTTAGATCCACAAGGAGATTTGACAACATCATTGGGGTACAAAAATCAAGACAACATGGAGATAACAATAAAAAATATTATGGAGAAAGTAATACAGGAAAAGCCTATAAGCAAGAATGAAGGAATACTACAAAATGCAGAAGGTGTAAATTTAATGCCTGCTAATATTGAATTAGAAGCACTAGATATATCGCTAGTTAAATATATAAACAAAGAAAATATATTGAAACAATACATTGATAATGTTAAAGAAGATTATGATTATATCTTAATTGATTGTAGACCTTCATTAGGACTTCTTACAATAAACGCACTTGCAACAGCTGATAGTGTAATTATTCCAGTTCAAGCTCAATACTTACCTCTTAAAGGAATGACACAGTTAATACAAACAATAGATAAAACGAGAGTACAAATAAACCCAAGACTAAAAATAGATGGAATATTATTGACCATTGCAGATATGAAAACAAATTTAGCAAAGACAACAATAGAAACATTAAGAAATAGTTATGGAAGCAGAATAAAGATATACAACACAGTAATTCCTATGGGAGTAAAAGCAGCCGAAAGTACGATAGAGGGCAAGAGTATATATGCTTATGACAAGAAAAGTAAGCCAGCAGTAGCTTATGAAAATTTTACGGAGGAGGTGTTGAAAAATAGCGAAAAGACCAGAGATAGAACTACCCAGTGTAGATGAGTTACTAAAATTTAGCACAAATAAAGGAAAAGCTGAAACAGTAGTAATATTAAATCCATACGATATTACAGATTTTCCAGATCATCCATTTAAAATAACAGACAATGAAGAAATGGACAATATGGTAGAAAGCATAAAAGAAATAGGTGTAAAAGTGCCAATTTTAGTAAGACCAAAACAAAATGGTGGCTATGAAATGGTAGCAGGACACAGAAGAAATTATGCAACAAAAAAGGCAGGATTAGATGGAATACCTGCTATTGTTAGAGAAATGACAGATGAAGAAGCTACTATTATAATGGTAGATAGCAACATACAAAGAGAAAAAGTATTGCCATCAGAAAAGGCATTTGCTTATAAAATGAAGCTAGAAGCTATAAAAAGACAAGCAGGCAGACCAAAAAAGGAAAATTCCCGACAAGTTGTCGGAAATTATGAAAGTGCAGATTTAGTTGGCAAAGACAATGGAGAAAGTGGCAGACAAGTTCAAAGATATATAAGGCTAACAGAACTGATACAAGAATTATTAGACATGGTGGATATAGGTAAAATATCTTTTAGCCCAGCTGTTGAAATTTCCTATTTGTCTAAAGAAGAACAAAATCTATTATTATGCTATATAAAAAAATATGATGCAACACCCTCACAATCACAAGCAATATATTTAAAAAAGTTAAGTCAAGAGGGAAAACTTACAACAGATAAATTGGAAGAAATAATGTCAGCAGAAAAACCAAATCAAAAGCCAAAATATAATATACATTATGATAGGTTTGAAAAATACCTGCCTAGAGATGTAGTAACAGAGAAAGAAGTGGAAGATTTCCTTTTTAAATGTGTAGAAGAACATCACAGAAGATTAAAACAAAGACAAATGGCTAGATAATTTGTGTGGGAGTACAAAATAATAATAATATTTTAATTTGTATATTTGAAAGTAACTAAACATTGTAGTAAAATAAAGAAAAAAGGAGATGTTTGGTTATGAGTAAAAATAAGAAAATTGTTATTTTAATTACAATATTAGTTATAATAGTATTAGGAATTGCAGGAATATTCATATATAAGAATAGGAAAGTTGATAATATTGTTATTGGGGAAAACAATAAAAATCAAATGCAAGAGAATAATGAGTCAGCAAATATAATAAATAATGAAAATATTATTGAGAATACAGTAGAAAACAATGTAGAGCAAAGTAATACTGTTGAAGATAATACAACATCACAAAATCAAGCAGTAGAAGAAAGTAAAACAGTAGAAACTACACAGCCAGTTCAAGAAAAAAATGTAAAGACATCAGCTAAAAAAGAAAATAATAAAACTACAACAACAAGTAAACAGCAAACAACACAAGAAAAAACACCATCACAACCTCAAAAAAGTGAGCAAAGTTCTAAAAGTGAACAAACAACAACACCAGTAAAAAAT
Source organism: uncultured Clostridium sp. (assembly GCA_947244675.1). The sequence goes on from CAMXLV010000008.1 coordinate 12,492, forward strand.
AATGATAGTAGTTATAAAGAGCAAGAAGTTCAAATTGCACCAAAGACAGAATGCAAAGGGAATAATCATAAAGTAGGTGCAGGAAATACTGGCAAATGGTTTGAAACACAAGAACAAGCAGCTGCATATTTCAAAACAGAAATAGCAAAGTGGGGAAAGCAATGGGAGAATTTTGAAATAACAGATGAAGAATATCATAAAAATTGCCCTTACGGGTACGAAGTTTGGACTTGTCCTCAGTGTCAAAAATGGACAGTAAACTTCTATTATAATAAATAACAAAATAATAATATTTGATTTAAGAACAGGTTATAAAGACTTGTTCTTTTTTTCGTTAAAAGGAGGAAAATTTAATGTTAAAAGCAAAGAAGTTAAAGAAAGTTATAGCTTTAATGTTTATAGCAATCACATTGTTAAGCACAGCACAACCTATTTTTGCAGTAACAGATAGTGGTAGTGGAAAATGGACAGCAGGACAATGGGATTCTAATATTTACACAACAGATAATAAGTCAGATTTAGGAATGCTTATGAGAAGATTAGTAAATACCACAACAGGAGAAAAAATCACAGTATTTTGTGCAGAACATGGTGTAAATTCACAAACAGGAACAGTAGAAACAGGAACACATAATACACCAACAGATCCTAAAGTAAAAAGAGCTTGTAAAGTAGCTTTCTTTGGGTGGTATCAAAAATATGGTAATTATTGCATTGATGGTGGAATAATGGCAGCAGATATGAACTCAAGAAAAATGGACTATGTATTCACACAACAAATGGTATGGTCAACATTAGGACAAAGTAATGCTACTTTTAGAAATGCAAGTATTCAAAGCCAATATGAAGCATTTAAAGCAGATATAAATGCAAAAATTGATAATATGGAAAGAAAACCAAGTTTTTGTAGCGAAACAATAACAGTTGAAGTAGGACAAACAAAAACACTTACAGATTCTAATAATGTGTTAGGACAATATGTTAGTTTTGATAAAACAGTAGATGGGATAAGAATAACACATAACAAAGGAGAAAATACATTAAATGTTACAGCAAATGAAGATTGCACAAAGGAAGCAATAAGAATATCAGAAAATACAATGTTTGATGGGGGTGTTATCAAAGAAGAAACACATAACCAACATTCAACAGTATATTTCACTTTTAGAGATGGAGTACAAAATCAATTATACTCTTTGAATTACAATGATCCTGTAACTATGTCTTTAAGTTTCAAAATAAATCTTTTAGGAAATTTAGAGTTAAGTAAACTAAACACAAATGGAGATTTAGTTGACGGAGCAATATTTAATGTAACAGGAGAAAATGGATTTAATCGTGATGTAACAGTAACAAATGGAAAAATCAAGTTAGAAAAATTAAGAAAAGGAACTTACTATATAAAAGAAAAATCAAGCCCAACAGGTTATTTACTAAATACAGAAACTTATACAGCAGAAGTAAAACCTAATCAAACAACAGAGCAAGCAATAGTAAACACAGAGCCAACAGCAGAAATTACAGTAACAAAGACAAATACAAATGGAGATAAAGTACAAGGAGCAAAATTTCAAATAATTGCTAATGAAGATATATACAATGTTGCCAAAACAGTAAAACACCACTCAAAAGGAGATGTAGTAGCAACTATTACAACCAATAGTGTAGGAGTTGCAAGCAAATCAAATTTGCCACTTGGAAAATATAAAATTAAGGAAATTGAAGTGCCAACAGGTTACTTATTAAATACTGAACAAAAGGAAGTTACTTTAAGATATAAAGACCAAAACACAAATGTTATATTTGGAAGTGTTACAGTAGAAAATACAGAGCCAACAGGAAATTTAATTATTGAAAAGACAGATAAAGAAACAGGAAATAAAAATAGAGTAGATAAAAAGTCACATCACGGAGATGCAACACTTAAAGGAACTGAATATACTTTATATGCAAAAGAAAGCATAACAAATGTTGCAGGAACAATAAAATATTTTGATAAAGATGAACAAATTGCAACATTTACTTTCAATGAGTATGGAGTAGCTAGTATAAAAATAACAAATAATAATACACCTGCAAAAATAAGTGTAGAGGGAACAAAATTAACAGGACTACCAATGGGAAAATATTATGCAAAAGAAACCATAGTACCAACAGGTTATATGCCAGATACAAAAGTGTATGATTATACATTTTCATACAGAGATATGAATACAAAGGTTATAGAAGTAGCAGGAACAGTTACAAATACAGTAGAAAAAGCACCTTTTGAAGTAATCAAGGTTAGCACAAATGAAAATGCAACAGCAGAAACAGTAGCAAATGCAGAATTTACAGCAATACTTTCAAAATATGTTGACTATTACGGAAGTTTTGATGAAGCAAAGAAACATTTAAGCGAGTTTGCAACAGATGAGTATTCAATATTTAGAACAGGAACTAATGGACACGGAATTTCTGGACTTTTAGCTTATGGAGAATATACAGTAAATGAAACTTATACACCATCTCCAGAGATAACAACAGTTGAACAATTCTATGTAACAATAGATAAAGACAGTAAAACACCAGTTAAAGAACTTGTTGAAAATGATTTGCCATTTGAGGCATATATAAAAATGCAAAAACAAGATAAAAAGACAGGAAAATTTGTAACTTATTCTAATGCAACATTTGAATTATATAGATTAAGTGAAGATACAAACAAATGGGAACAAGTACAATGTAAAATTAGCGATAAATATTATAAAACTTGGACTACAAACAGCGAGGGAGTTGCAAAAACAGAAACAAAGTTAGAAGCAGGAAAGTATAAATTAACTGAAATAAAAATTCCAACAGGATTTATACAATTAGATGAAGAATTAACTTTTAAAGTAGATAACAGAAACTCTACACTAAATTATGATAAAGACTGGGATGCTTGGATTACAGTAACAGTAAAAAATGAGCAACCAACAGGAACACTAAAATTAAATAAAAAAGTAGCATTAAGAGAAGATATGGACAAAACAATGATAAAAGATATTGACTTTACAAAAATATCTTTTGAATTAGTAGCAGATGAAAAAATAATTGATTATGCTGACGGATCTACTATATATGAAAAAGGAAAAGTAGTAGGAAAATATAATTTAAAAGCTGATGGAACATTAACAGTTTCAAATTTACCAATGGGCAAATATCACTTAAAAGAACTAACAACAATAGATGGAGCAGTATTAGATAAAACAGAATACGAAGTAATATTTGAACAAAAAGATACAGTAACAAAAGAATATGTTGTAGAGAAAGATATTGAAAATAGAACAACAGCAATAGAAGTTAGCAAAACAGATATAACAGGAGAAAAAGAGTTAGTTGGTGCAAAACTAACTATTACAGACGAAAATAACGAAGTTATTGATAGTTGGGTATCTACTGAAAAAACTCACAAAATAGAAGGTTTAGTTGTAGGAAAAGAATATACACTAAAAGAAGAAACAGCACCAAATGGATTTGTGGTAGCAACAGAAATCAAATTCAAAGTAGAAAATACAGCAGAGATTCAAAAAGTAACAATGATAGATAAAGTAGTAACAATGACAAAACAAGACATTGGTGGAAATGAGATTGAAGGAGCAGAACTTCAAGTTATTGATGAAGATAATAATGTAGTTGATGAGTGGACATCTACAAAAGAGCCACATAGAATTAACAATTTAGTAGAGGGAAAAACATATACACTTATTGAACAATATGCACCAGATGGATTTGTTATATCAAATGAAGTTAAATTTACTGTAACTACTGATAAAGAAACACAAGAAGTGAAAATGATAGATAAAGTAGTTGAAATATCAAAACAAGATATTAGTGGAAATGAACTAGAGGGAGCTACTTTAGTTGTTACAAGCACTAAAACAAAGAACATTGTAGATAAATGGGTTTCTGGTAAAGAGCCACACAAAGTAAATGGACTTATTGAAAACGAAGAATATATATTACACGAAGAAATCGTGGTAGATGGCTATGTAAAAGCTACTGATGTAAAATTTACAGTAACAAGTGATAAAGAAACTCAACAGATCTAGTAACAGGCGAAGAAATTGAAGGAGCAGAATTGAAAGTAATTGACGAAGATGGCAATGTAATAGATGAATGGACATCTACAAAAGAGCCACATAAAGTAGTTGGATTAGAAGAAAACAAAAAATACAAATTAGTTGAAATTACTGCACCTTATGGCTATGAGATTACAGAAGAAATCGAGTTTACTGTGAGTGAAGATAAAGAAACACAAAGAGTAGAAATGAAAGATATGCCTATTCTTCAAAATATTAAATTAGTAAAAATTGATAGTAATACAAAAGAAGTTATCAAAGATAAATTTACTTTTGGAATATATGAAGATGCAGAATGCACAAAACTTATAAAAGAGGTAAAATCAGATAAAGAAAATGGAACAGTTTTATTTGAAAATTTACGATATGGAATTTATTATATTAAGGAAATTGCTGCACCAAAAGGTTATGTATTATCAGACAAAGTAATTAAAATTGAAATGAATGACAAAGGAACATTTATTGATAATGAAAAAGTAGAAAGCGAAGATTCAACATATACTTTTGAATTTGAAAATGTACCAGTAGATACACCAAAAACAGGAGATAATAGTAACTTAAAACTATATGTAGGTTTATTAGGATTATCTATACTTGCATTAGCTAGTGTGGGAGTACACGAATATAAAAAGAGAAAATCAGTAAATAAAAAATAGACCAATAACAAGGTGGCTTTAATTAGCCACCTTAATTCAATTTAAGGAGGAATTATAATGCCACAATATACACTAACACAAAGTGTAAAGACATTGGAAAAATTATTTGAAAACAATATAGATTCAGAACAAAAAATAAAAGCCTTAAAATGGGAAGATTTGAAGCAGTTTAGCCCTGTTGAAAAAAGTTTTATTATGGATTTAAAAGAAGCAGTAGCAAAGAAAAATGTAATAGGATTTTTAGCAGGAAAAGAGGAAACAGAAAGGAGATAACTATGATAGAACATTATAAAAAGCCATCAGTAAAATTCATTGTAAATAAAGGGAATTTTAATAAACTAATGGCATTACTTGCATTTCAAGAAGAAAATATTGTAACAGAAGAATGGAAAGAAAAAGCAAGAAACCTACAAGATCTATTATTAAGATATTCTATACCACAAAAAGATGAAGAGGGAGAAATATCTATAATAGACATTGGACTATTCCAAAAAGAAGCAGCAGAACTAATAGTTTTATTACTTTCTGCATTTGATAATGTGTTAAAAGTAGATGAAGATTATACAAGGAAAATGAAAAGACAATAATGTAGAGGAGGAATAGTTTGGGAAAAATAACAGAAACAAGACAACTCTATAAAGAAGTCATAAATGAACTTTCACAAAGTGCAGAAAATTGGAGAAAGTTTTTAGATAGCAGTTCATGGAATTTCAAATATGATTTTGATGACCAAATTCTTATATATGCACAGCGACCAGATGCAAGAGCTTGTGCAACAATGGAAGATTGGAATAAAAGAGTAGTACCACATAGATGGGTAAATAGTGGAGCAACACCAATTTATGTATTCGACAAAAATCCATATAGTAAATATCCATTTAAGCTAGTATTTGACTTATCAGATACGAACAACTATAATAATACAGAGTATAAATTATGGACTATAAAACAAAATTATGAAGAAGATATAATCGAAAGTTTAGAAGCCAATTTTGGAGATATAAGCTCAAAAGAAAATCTATCACAAGCTATAATTTCAGCAAGTTATAATATGGTAGTAGATAATATAGAAGATTATTTGACATCAATTATAGAAAACAAAGCAAATTCAATGCTTGCGACTATATCAGACGAAGAGATAAAAACTATGCTTATTACTACTACATGGGCAAGTGTAAGTTATATGATGATGACTAGATGTGGAATAAATGCCAAAGAGCAAATACAAGAGCAAGAATTCTCATATATAAAATACTTCAACAACCAAGAAGTTCTAACAACATTAGGTGCAAGTGTAAGTGATATAGCAGAAATGGGTTTGAGAGAAATTGCAAGGACAGTTGCAAATCTACAAAAAAGAGAAAAATTAAAAAATCGTACAATTGAGAAAATTGATAAAGAAATGTATTCTAATGATAATGAAAAAATCAAAGGAGGAAATGAATATGGTAGAGAAAATAGAGTACACGAAACAAGGGGATTATTACATGCCCAACCTAGTAATGGAGAAAGAGAAGATACCAACAGGGAAATACGCTCTGATGAGATACAATTATCTAAAGAATCACAAAAACCACGAATTGACAATATTAGTAATGAACAAGGAATTAGCACAACACTTGACACAAGTACAGAAACAAATGAGCCAGAGAGTGGAAGAATTAGTAGAGATGATGAAGAAACAACAAGGAATAACAGAAGAATTGAAAGCCAAAGACCAAATGACATGGGTGGGACTTATGAACAACATCAAGATGACAGCAGAGGAGATGGCAGCGAACGAAATAATTTACATTTAGGTATTTATAGTAGGGACAGTAGTAAGGACTGTCCTTATGTTGTTACAGATGCAAAAGTTAATCAAATACTAACTAATGCACCACATTTAAGAGTTTCTAATAGTGAAATTAGACAATACTTTGAAAATGAAAAAGATAAAAATAAACGAGCAGAATTTCTAAAAAGTAGTTTTAATATTGATTATACAGAAATTACAATAAATGATGAAAGATATGGTTATAAAGCATTTGAAAATGGACTTTTAGTATGGAAAGGTAGTTTTCTATCACGAGATACAGAAAGTTTTATTTCATGGGAAAATTTAATTGATAATTATGAAGCTATGATTATGCTTAATCAATTAAAAGATGTGGAAACAAGAATCCCATCTGTTACAGACCAAATGTCTTTAATCAATGAGGCAGAAAAAAAGCCAGAACTAGAATTTACACAAGAGTTTATAGATAGAGTATTACAAGAAAGAGGAACATTCAGTAAATACTCTATATATCAACAATTTGAAACACATTTGTCATTAAAAGATAATGCAGACTATTTAAAGAAAATGTATGGATTAGGCTATTATGGAACAACTGGAACTGTATCGGGATCAGGAATAGGTTTGCAATGTTCTCCTAAAGGTATGACATTAAATAGAGGTTATTTCAAAGACGAAATCACGACAACAATAAGTTGGAATGATGTAGCAAAAAGAATAACAGAACTTATTAAGTTAGAAAGATATTTGAATGAAAAGGAAATTGCAGAATATCCTAACTGGCTAAAAGAACAAGAACAAGCAAAAGAATTAAGAGAAGCAGAAGAAAAGTTAGAAAATCAAGCAGAACAACAAGAGTATGAGCTTGCCAAAAGAGTATATTCATTTGTTAAGCCATCAGATTTATATAATTATCCAGATGATACAGCAGCTTTAAACACAGATGAAGAAAATATTGAAATAGTAAAATCAGATATAAGTGATACGAGAAATGTAAATGACTATGTAAATGCTTTAAATAAAATAAGAGAAAATATTGCAGATACAGACTCACAAAAACATGAACTAGATGTGATAATATCAATATTAGAGAAAAGAGTTCCACATTATGAATATCATTTAGGAGATACAGTCTATATTGGTGCAGATAAGTATGAAATTGCAGGTATAAAGGACAATGTAGTAACCTTAATTGACACAAAATTTCCTATATTAAATAAAACAATGAGCTTTGATGAATTTGAAAGAAAAGTCAAAGATAACTATTCAAATGACCATTTAATTGTAAAAGAACAAGAAGAAAATACAATAGAAAATAAAGAAGAAAGTTTAGTAGAAGTAAATAGTGATGAAGAACAAACAGAAGAACAAGAAAACCAAAAAGAAGAGATAGCACAGCAAGAAACAGAAGAACAACAAGAAGAAAATGAGCAACAAGTTGAACAAGAAAAGCCATACAAAGTAGGGCAAGAGGTTTATTTAGAATCTGACAGAAAATATAGAATTGACAATATTGATTTAGAAAAAGATACAATAAGTCTATTAGACCTACAAATACCTATGCCTATATTTAGAGAAGAAAGTATCTTAACCTTTGAAAATTTATATAATCAAAATGAGAGGAACTTTCCAAAACAAGATATTAAACCTAATTTTGTAAGAACTAAAAACAAAATTCAAGACTTTGTATTGCACCCAGAAGTAGCAGTAGAAGATAGAAACAATTATAAAATTACAGATAATGATTTAGGAATAGGAACACCTAGAGAAAAATTTGAACGAAATACTGCAGCAATTAAAGTATTGAAAAAGTGTGAAGAGGAAAATAGGTATGCGACTCTAGAAGAACAAGAAATTATGTCAAAATATGTCGGATGGGGTGGCTTACAACAAGCATTTAAAGAAGATGATAGTAGTTGGTCAAATGAATATAAAACATTAAAAGAATTATTAAATGATGAGGAATATAAAAATGCTAGAAAATCTGTGTTAACAGCATTTTATACACCACCTATTGTAATCAATTCAATGTATGAAATACTACAAAATATGGGGTTAAAGGAAGCCAATATATTAGAGCCATCATGTGGTGTTGGAAATTTCTTTGGAATGTTACCAACACAATTAAAAGAATGCAAAATGTATGGTGTTGAGCTTGATTCTATATCTGGAAGAATAGCACAACAATTATATCAAAAGTCTACAATAGCAGTAAATGCCTATGAAAAAGTAGAATTACCAGACAGCTTTTTCGATGTAGCAGTTCGGCAATGTGCCTTTTGATGAATACAAACCAAACGATAAAAGATACAATAAGAATAAGTTTTTAACACATGATTACTTTTTTGCAAAAACACTAGATAAGGTTCGACCTCGGTGGAGTTATTGCTTTTATTACCTCAAAAGGAACAATGGACAAAAAGAATTCAGAAGTTAGAAAATATATTGCACAAAGAGCAGAATTGTTAGGAGCGATAAGGTTACCTAATAACACATTTACCAAAAACGCAGGAACAAAAGTAACTTCAGATATACTATTTTTGAAAAAAAGAGAGAATATGACAGATATTATGCCAGACTGGGTTTATTTAGACACTGACAAAAATGGTATTACAATGAATAAATATTTTGTCGATAATCCAGATATGATATTGGGAACAATGGAAATGGAGCCTACACAATATGGTAGACCAGATTCGACTTGTAAACCTTATGAGGGAATAGAATTAAAGACTCTATTAGATGAAGCAAAAGAGAAGATAGAAGGAGAAATTACAGAATATGAAATAGGAGATATTGAAGAAAGAGAAGAAACAATGCTCCCAGCAGATCCTTCTGTGAAAAACTTTTCTTATACTATTATTGATGGCAAAGTATATTTTAGAGAAAACAGTGTAATGGCAGAACAAGACTTGCCAATTACCACAATAAGCAGAATAAAAGGAATGATAGAACTTCGTGATTGTGTCAGAGATTTAATAGATTTACAAACAGAAGATTATCCAGAAGAAAATATTAAAGTAGCACAAGCAAAATTAAATAGAATGTATGACAACTATGTTAAGAAGTATGGAATTATAAACAGTAGGGGAAATCGTTTAGCATTTGAAGCAGATAGTAGCTATTATTTACTATGTTCATTAGAAGTAATGGATAGCGAGGGCAGATTTGTGCGAAAAGCAGATATGTTCTCAAAAAGAACTATAAAAGCATATAAGGAAATAACAAGTGTTGATACTGCAAATGAAGCACTAATTGTATCGCTATCAGAAAAAGCATCTGTTGATTTAGAATATATGTCAAAACTTACAAACAAAACACAAGAAGAGTTAGTAAAAGAGCTAGATGGTATTATTTATAAACTTCCTATGGAAAATAATAAATATGTAACAAGTGATGAATACCTTTCTGGAAATATAAGAGAAAAATTAAAAATGGCAGAAGCATCAGTTGGAATGCATCCAGAGTTTGCAACTAATATAGAAGCATTAAAACAAGTAATGCCAAAAGATTTAACAGCCAATGAAATTGGAATAAAGTTAGGTGCAACATGGATACCAACAGAGATTATTGATAGTTTTATGTATGAATTGTTAGAAACTCCAAATCATGCACAATGGAATATGAAAGTGAAATTTAGTGAGTATAATTCACAATGGTATATAACAAGCAAAAATTATGATTATTCAAATGTAAAAGCGAATAAAACCTATGGAACAAATAGAGTAAATGCTTATGAAATTATTGAAAAAACATTGAATTTAAAAGATGTGAAAGTATTTGATACTGTAACAGATATTGACGGAAACAAAAAGAGAGAATTTAATGCGAAAGAAACAGCCATTGCACAAGCAAAACAAGACCAAATTAAGCAAGCATTTGAAGATTGGATTTTTAATGATGTAGAAAGAAGAGAACGATTAGTAAGGCTATATAATGACAGATTCAATAGTATTCGTCCTCGTGAATATGACGGAAGTCATTTGAATTTTGTAGGTATGAATCCAGAGATAAAATTAAGAACACACCAACAAAATGCCATTGCCCATATTTTATATGGAAGAAATACACTGTTAGCACATGAAGTAGGAGCAGGAAAGACTTTTGAAATGGTTGCTCGGTGCTATGGAGAGTAAAAGACTTGGACTTTGTAACAAGTCTATTTTTGTTGTTCCAAATCACATCATTGAACAATTTGCAGCCGAATTTCTACAATTATATCCATCAGCAAACATTATGGTGGCGACAAAAAAAGACTTTGCAACAGCTAATAGAAAAAAGTTTTGTTCTCGTATTGCTACTGGAGATTTTGATGCAGTAATCATACGGACATTCGCAGTTTGAAAAAATCCCTATGTCAATCGAAAGACAGCAACAGCTAATTGAAAAGCAAATTGCAGATATTATAGCAGGAATAGCACAAGCTAAAAGAGATAAGGCAGAGAATTTTACTATAAAACAAATGGAAAAAACAAGACGAGGTTTAGAAAGCAAACTTGAGAAATTAAATTCACAAACAAGAAAAGATGATGTAATCAACTTTGAACAGTTAGGAATAGATAAAATATTTGTAGATGAAGCACACAATTACAAGAATTTATTTTTATATACTAAAATGAACAATGTAGGTGGAATTTCACAGACAGATGCACAAAAGAGTAGCGATTTATATATGAAATGCCGTTATATGGATGAGATAACTGATGGCAGAGGAGTTGTATTTGCAACTGGTACTCCAGTAAGTAATTCAATGGTAGAATTATATACTATGCAACGATATTTACAATATAACGATTTAAGAAAAATGGGACTTGAACACTTTGATAACTGGGCAAGTATATTTGGAGAAACAGTAACAGCAATGGAACTTTCTCCAGAACGGAACAAGTTATAGGAGTAAAACAAGATTCTCAAAATTTCATAATTTACCAGAGTTAATGAGTTTATTCAAAGAAGTTGCAGATATTCAAACTGCTGATACTTTAAATTTACCTACACCAGAAGTAGTAAGGCATGATGAAATAGTAAAACCTAGCCAAATGCAACAAGATATGGTAGCAGAATTAGGAGAAAGAGCAGAAGCTATTAGAAAAGGTAGTGTAGATCCTAGCGAAGATAATATGTTGAAGATTACCAATGAGGGAAGAAAACTTGCGTTAGACCAAAGACTTATGAATGAAATGCTAGAAGATAATGAAAACGGAAAAGTTGGAGTATGTGCAAATAATATCTATAAAATATGGGAAGAAAATAAAGAACAAAAACTAACACAATTAGTATTTTGTGATTTATCAACACCAAAACAATTTGAAGAAAAATTTGATGATGAGGGTAACTATGTATTTACTGATGTTTATAATGATTTAAGAAGAAAGTTAGTATTAAAAGGTATTCCACGAGAAGAAATTGCCTTTATACATGAAGCAGATAATGAAACTAAAAAGAAAGAATTATTTGCTAAAGTAAGAAAAGGCGAAATTAGAGTGTTAATGGGAAGTACAAGCAAAATGGGTGCAGGTACGAATGTGCAAGATAAAATAATTGCTTTGCACCATTTAGACACACCATATAGACCTGCCGACTTAACACAGAGAAATGGTAGAGGAGTAAGACAAGGAAATCAAAATAAGCAAGTTCATATATATACCTATGTAACAGAAAAAACATTTGATGCTTACTTGTTCCAAATGCTAGAGAGAAAGCAAGGCTTTATTTCACAAATTATGACTTCAAAGACTCCAGATAGAACAGCAGATGATATAGATGAAACGGCATTGAGCTATGGAGAAATTAAGGCTTTAGCAACAGGAAATAAATATATACTAGAAAAGACACAGTTAGATTCAGAAGTTGCAAAATTAAAAATAGTAAAACAAAGTTATCAAAGTCAGATTTATGATTTAGAAGATAAAATTGCAAGATCATATCCAAATCAAATAAAAGAGATACAAGAAAAGGTCGATGCACTAGAAGCTGATGTCAAGCAGCTAGAAGATAACACAATACCAAATGAAGATGGCTTTTCTAAAATGACACTTAAAGGAATTGAATATACTGATAAAGAGCAAGCAGGAAAAGCAATACTAGAAGTTTGCAAAGCAAAATCAAATCCAGATATTGAAGATATAGGAGAATATAGGGGATTTAGATTAGAACTTGGTTTTAATTCAGTAGAAAAGAAATTTACTATGACTATGAGAAATAAATATAGTTATAGTATTTTTTTAGGTAGTGATACTTTTGGTAATATTACAAGAATAAATAATGCACTAGAAGCAATAAAAGATAAGATTCCAGATGCAAAGTTGAGAATAGAAGATATTGAAAAGCAACTTGAAACAGCAAAAATAGAAGTTCAAAAACCATTTCCAAAAGAAGAAGAATTAAAAGAAAAAATGAAAAAACTTGAAGAATTAAATATTTTATTAAAGCTAGATGAAAAAGAAAAACAAGTATTAGATACATCAAATGATGAAATAGAAGATAATGAAAAAGATAAAAACAAAGACCATGAAAGATAATCTATATGCAAAGAAGATATTAAAAAATTAGTATCTTCTTGTATCTTTTTATAAAAAGATATGGTATAATCATCTCGACAGATAGTAATTTGTCTTTCTGTTAGTAGTAAAAATAAACACTTTTTTAAAATTATGTTGTTTATTTTAAATTCAAATCAAGCTATAATTTAATTATAAAAAGAAGAGGAGGAATTTATTATGAACACAGATAAAATTTATGCAGAACATATTGCAAATGAATATTCTGCCAAAAAGGAATCAAAAGTTATTGCATTAAAAAAATTAGATAGAAAGGCTAAATTACCAGCAAGTATATTTGTATATACTAATGGAATTATTATGAGTTTAATTTTAGGAGTAGGAATGTGTTTATCTATGGGAATACTAGCAGAAGGTAAATTTTTTGTTTTAGGAATTATTATAGGTATCGTAGGATTAATAGGTATAAGTACAAATTATTTTTCATATAAAAAAATACTTGAAACATCAAAAGCTAAATATTCTCAAGATATAATAAGATTAGCAAATGAAATTGCAGAAGAAAATAGGTAGAAAGGAAGTGAGCAGTGCAGATGAATAAAAATGAAAGTAAGTATTTTTGTACTGCTACACTTTTTGATGAAGCATTAATAAATTTATTGGATAAAAAAGATATTGAATATATCACTATAAAAGAAATCTGTAAAAAAGCAGGATTTAATAGGTCTACTTTTTATCTTCATTATGAAAACATAGATGATTTGTTGAATGAATGTATGGAATATATTAATAAAAAATTTATTAATTATTTTAATGAAGATGTGGAAGAATTTATAAAAAAAATAAATAAACTTCCTTTGAATGAGTTAGAACTAATTAATAGCAAATATTTAATTCCATATCTAAAATTTGTGCAAGAAAACAAAAAAATTTTTAATGCATCATTTAATAATCCAAATGGAATGAGAGTAAGTGAAAGAGCTTATAGGCTAAATGAACATATATTATTACCAATTATGAATAGATTTAATATTAAAGAAGAAAAGAAAAATTATGTCTTGACTTTTTATATTCACGGAATAATGGCAATAATTAAAGAATGGATTAAAAATGATTGTAACGAATCAATAGAGGTAATAGAAGAAATTATAAAAGAGTGTATAAAAACTGGTAAGGAATAGATAAAATATAAAATGAAAGAAAAATTTAAAGATGTATTAAAAATTAGTTCATATATGAAAAGTATATCGTGGGGAATATATAAAATAATAATTTCGATTCCTTTGCAATCAGTAATGATGTTTTTGTCTGCTTTTTATAGTATAGGCATTGGAATTTCAAAAAGAAATACCTTAAAGAATAAAAAAGATGATTATAATAAATATATTTTGACTGGAATTATTATTGGTATTTCAAGTGTTGTGTATATTTTATATTCTGTATATGGATTTATAAATGGTATGAGAACTAATTATGATTTAAATATTTCGCTTGTAATTGCAACTGTAAGTTTTACAGATTTAATAATTGCAATTATAGGAGTAATAAAGAGTAGAAAAATAAATGAGCTAAAGCATAAGGTTATAAAGTTATCTAATCTTGCAAGTGCATTTACATTAATAGTATTAACACAAACAGCATTACTATCAATGTGTATGGAAGAAGATAATTCAAAAGCAAATGGATTTATGGGAATATTAATGGGGATAGCTTCAATGATAGTTGGAATGTATATTATATTTTTAGTGAGTAACGAAAAGAAGGTAAGAGTGAACTGACAACTTACAATTTGAAAGTGAGATGAGAATATGGGAGATACAGAAATAATCTGCTCTAATAGAGATATTACTAAAAGATTAAGGCAAGTAGTTACTGATGATACTTTATGGCAAAGAGTATATATTTTTTGTAAGCATTTAGCAAAATTCATTCATGCACCTATATCATTAAGTGATTATAAAAGAATAGAAAAATATACTAACGACAAAGAATTAGTAGAAGCAGTATATAATGCTATAAAAGATTATTTCTATGTGGATAACACAGATGGTCATTTCGATATTATAGGACACTCTTATTGTGTGGCATTGTTATCTCAATCAAAATATAATAGAGAAAGTACAATAGATTATTTAAATAGATGTGCAGACATTCTAATAAAGAATAATGAGCAAGGTTATGGATTAGCAATATACAGAAATATGAAAACATTAAGCAAAGAATATCCTGATTTAAAGGATTTAGAAAAAAAGTTACAATGTTTTAAAGATTATGATTATTGGAAAGAAAAGAATAACAAGTAATTGCTAAAGTTGATGAAATAAAAAATATAAACAAATTTAAGAGATATTAAGAAATTAGTATCTCTTTTTTTGTTGGAAAGGTAGTGAAAAATATGCCTTATATGCCACCAGAAATAGTAAAAAAAGCAGAAGAAATGGACTTATTAACTTACTTGCAAAACTATGAGCCAGGCGAGTTAGTAAAGATAGGAAACGGAACATATACCACAAAAACACACGATAGTATGAGAATAAGTAATGGATTATGGAATTGGTTTTCAGAGGGTATAGGTGGAAAAAATGCTGTTTCTTATCTAATGAAAGTAAAAAAATATTCCTTTTTAGAAGCTATACAAACAATTATAGGCAATATAAATGTTAAGCAGCCTGTAATTTATAAAGAAGAAAAACAAGAAAACATTGTGTTAGTTTTACCAACAAAATCAAATAATTGTGATCGTGCAAAAAGATATTTAATGAGTAGGGGAATTGCCCCAGAGATAATAAAAGAGTGCATAGAAAACAATTTGATTTATGAAAGTGAGCCTAATCACAATGTTGTTTTTATAGGTGTAGATGATGAAAATTGTCCAAAGTATGCTTTTTATAGAGGTACAAACGATACAAGATTTATGGGAGAATCGAAAGGAAGTGATAAAGCATATACCTTTAGATTAAAGGCAAAAACAGAAAGCAATAGAGTGCATTTATTTGAAAGTGCTATTGATTTATTATCTTATGCAACATTATTAAAAATGAAAAATATAGACTGGCATAGAGAAAATATGATTTCACTTGCAGGTGTGAATAACCCATCAAAGACAAGTGAGAATAATAAAATGCCAATAGCAATAAAAGAATTTTTAGAGAATAATCCTAACATAAATGAAATACATTTGCATTTAGATAATGATGAAATTGGAAGAAATGCAAGTATAGCTTTGCAAGAAACACTATCAAAAAGCTATAAAGTTTTAGATAGACCTGCACCATTAGGAAAGGACTGCAATGATTATTTACGATATATGTTAGGTATAAAAAAGTTGAATAAAACAGCAAAAGAAAAGGCATGCGAAGTAGCAAGATAAAACAAAAAATGGAGGAAAATAAATTATGAATCAATATAAAATTGAAATGAAAGAGATATTTAGAAAAGAAATTTTAGTATGTGCAGAAAGTGAAAAAGAAGCAACAGATATTGTAGAAAAGGCATATTTAAGAACAAATATGTTAGACCATTCTTATAAAGATTTAGCAGCAGTTGAAACAAAAATTATTGGAAAAAGAGAAGAAAATAACTATGATGAAATGGAAGAAGAAAACATTATTGATAAGGAAAATAGAGAAAATATCAAAGGAACTATTGACCAAATGTATGAAAATCTTAAAGAAATGGAGAATGCTTTAACAGAAGATGACATTGTATATATTGATATGTTAATTGAAAATTTAGAAGATAATATTGAAGATTTAAAAGAAGTTGTAAGAAAAATTGAATAAAAATCAGCTTAAAAAATAGAAAAAATACAATAAAAAAATATGTAGTTTTATTTTAGTTTATTTTAGAAATGTAAAAATGATGTCCTAGCAAGCATGATGAAATAATAGTAGAGGTAAAAGGCTTAAATTCAAAAAGAAAGTAGGTGAATAATTTTGAAAACAGTATTAAGTGTAGATGTTGCTAAAAATAAAAGTATGATAATGCTTATGAATAACGATGGAGAGATACTTATTGATACAAAGGAAATCAAGCATAATTTGGGAGAATTTGAAAAAGTAAAAGAAGAAATAGAAGAAATTAATCCAGAAAATCTAACAGTATTCATGGAATCAACAGGTACATACCATTTGCCAGTAGAGAGATATTTTAAAGAGAATGGATTTAATACTTTAGTTATCAATAGTTTAACAACAAAAAATAATTTTGATACGATAAGAAAAACAAAAACAGATAAGAAAGACTGTTACAGACTAGCCAAGTTATTTTTTGTAAATGAAGTAGAATATCACGAAATATCAAAAAAAGATTTATATGCTAATTTAAAAGCAATGACAAGGCAATATTTTTATTTAACGCAAGTAAATATTCGTTGTAAAAATAGATATAAAAGACTAATAAATATTTGCTTTCCAGAATTTGAAGGATTTTTCGCTCGTAATAGGATTTATGAGGATACAGCTTTAAATTTTATAAAAGCATTTCCACATGCTTATATAGTTAAAGAAAAAAGAATTGATGCTTTATATAATAATTTACGCAAAGTAGATGCTAGACATGATTATTATTATAAAAGATTAGCTAGACAATTAAAAGATACTGCAATGGACTCATTTCCAGGAGTAGACAAAGACCATGCTGATGTAAAAAACTTATCAGATATGGCTAGTATATTACAAGAAAACAATAGATTGATAGATGAAATAAGGAAAAATATGATTGAATTAGCAAAGCAATCTCCATATTTTGAGATAGTAAATTCATTTTATGGTATAGGAGAAGTATTAGCAGCAGAGCTTTTAGGAGAATTAGGAGATATTACAAGATTTGATAATCATAAGCAGTTGATAGCTTTTTGTGGTTTAGATCCAGCAATTGTTCAGTCTGGAAAAAGTATAAATGTACATGGAGCAATCTCAAAAAGAGGAGATAAATATGCAAGGTGGATATTATTTAATATAAGCCAAATGGTAGTTAAATTAGGACATCAATATCCTAGTCATCCAGTTTATAATTATTATTTAATAAAAAAAGCAGAAGGCAAACACTACTACGAAAGCCTAACTGCTTGTTCAACTAAAATTCTAAGAATGTTATATTCTATGTGCAAA